>WFXL01000063.1 GCA_015490605.1 Rhodospirillales bacterium | reverse complement strand
CTCCATAGCGGCCAATTAAGGGAGGGTCTCTCATCATTATACAAGATCTTTAGTATATTATTACACTTCTGTGCGGCTCCGTGGTGGCCCGGGAACCGGTTATCCGATCCTCACCGTCGTCCCCCGTGGTGCCGCCGTGCAGGTGTTGCGGGAGGTACGAGGCTGGGCCGAAGTCGACTACCGCGGCCAGCGCGGGTTCGTCGCACGTCAATATTTGTCCACGCGCCGCCCCGGCCCGGCCGAAACACCTCTCGCCCAACGCAGCCAGGAGATCGACGATCCCATCAGGAAAATGGCCTATGCTGAGCGGGAGTTTGCGGCGGAGAAGGAGGTGACCGCGCGCGAGTTGGATCGGGCACTCGCCGATCTCGAAGCGCTGCTTGGCACCCAAGTACAGCGTCGCCATGAGCCCGTGTCCATCGCCCTGATTGCGCCCTGAAGGAGGAGGTGCGGTCAGCGGAGAGGTTTCCGCTTGCCGGCGGGCGTGCTCCGGTCCGACTTCGGACCGTCCGCTCCCGGTGATTCGGAACAGTCGAAGCTGGTCCATATCGGGTCGGAGTGGGTCTCGGATGGAGGCGCGAGCTGTTGGCTGACGCTTTCAGCGGGGATTGCGCCCGGGCCGGCGTGGGGGCTGGGCCGCCGTGCCCGGCCGGTTTCCGCTGTTCCGGGGCGGGATCGGCGCAATCCGGGCAGGCTTCGCCCATGTCGCAGACGTCGCCCCGAAGACGAAGCGGGTGGCATTGACGGGGCGATTCTCATGCGGGTGCGGGCGGGCCGACGGACCGGATCCGGAAGTTCCATGCGATGGTGGCCGACGAAGGCGGGGCCGCGCGTGTCCCGGTGCTGTGGCGGCCATGGTCCCGGGGGCGGAATCGGCCTTGGGGGGCGGATGCGGCCTGGCGGGCCTCATGGTTTCGCGGAAAGGCGCGCGCCCCGAGCCCCGGGGTGATCGGCTGAATCCCGCAGCCGCTGTGTCGTCCGGATCCGGTCTGTGGCCGGGCCGGCGCCGGTGGCAGGACCTCACGCGGCTGCATCGAAACGCCGGAAAAGACCTTGGTGCGGTCGATGCTCACATGAGCCCTGGCCTCGAAGGCCGGTGCCAGTGGGGCTCCGGGCCCCGCTGCATGACCTCGTGAGGCGCCCGCGTTCGACTTCGCGCGTCGGGTACCGGCCCCAGCACCTGTACGTTATGCTCCTGCCAGCAGATGCCTTCCCGCGCCGGGTGATTCCCTTCCCCCCGGCCCCTCTCCTTCTCCCGGGTTCCGCGCCCGGACTTCTGCGTCCGGATGACGGTGACCTGGGCAATCGGCCCGTGCGGGGCCAATGTCACCCGATGCCGCCGCTAGCGGTGAATGAATTCCAGAAGCTGCACGACGGCGCCCACTCGGGGGGGCCTCCGTCACCTCCAGCTCATGCGCCCATCCGGCACCGGATTACCCCGAGTTTGGCAGCGGGAAGCCTCTGGAAGCTCCACCGATCCGGCACGAGTCTGACACCCTGTACCCTCGGGCACTTCAGCGCGAAGGCCTCGAACATGAGGCTCTTCGGGCAGGCCGCCGCAACACCGGCCGACAAGGCTTGCGTCCGTTCAAGCTCCCGCCGCCACCGCCAGCCGCCGGAAGTTCCCGGCGTCGGCGAGCCTCCCGCGCGGCTTCCCGCCGCGCGAAAGATCCGCACGCCTCCGATGGCGAGCGCACAGCCCGAACTGCCTCAAGCACCTTTCCCGCCGCCCGAACCCCCCAATGGTCTCGATTCCCGGCGCCATTGCCGCCTCGGAAATCAGGTCCGGCATGCTGACACTAATGTGTTCCATCCGTCGCACCTGCACCCACGCAAGGCTTGCCCCGGAGCGTCCGGCCGACGCCCTCCGGAAATGCGGGCCAGCCCGGCCCGACCTTGCTGTCCACAACCGTGACAGAGATACGGCCGAACGCACCCCAAGGGAACAATCCCCGGTCCGAATCGCGTAGCCCGCCTGCACCATTCCAGCATCCGTATGGGTGCAGCCTGGGCTCGCGAAAGCCTCGATGGCGCATGCTGGGAGCCGTGTCGAACGGCGGCGGGCGGGGTGCGGGCTTGTGGGGCTCACGCCTGCCTCTCAGGAAAACACCAGGCGCAGGGCCCAGACGAGGCCGAGCCACAGCAGAAGGGAGCTTGTGACGATGAAGAGCAGCGCCGGACCCGGGGCCAACCGTTCGCGCCCGGGAACGGGCACGGCCCGCGTGGCAGTGCGGGCAAAGATGGACATGGCCGGTCACTCCTGCAGACCGCCCGTGATTCTGCCTGCCAGACGTTAACGGACAGTAAAGCCGAAAAAGGATTATATTCCGATCTTGCGACAACGTGTCGCCGGCGACAGCCTTTTGAGCGGCGTCTAGGTTTGACCCGCGTCAAGGACAGAGGCGTCGCGAACGTGCCCCATGGGCCGTCGGACCTGGTCATCCGCAAGAGGGGATCGCAGGCGATGAAAGGGCGCAAGGTGCTCGCGCTGGCGGCGATGGGTGTCGCCATGGCGGGCCCGGTGGTGGCCGGCGACGGTCAGCCCCACCCTTGGCAGATGGGGCTGCAGCGGGCGGTCACTCCGGTAATGGAGAAGCTGACCGAGTTCCACAATCTTCTCCTGGTGATCATCACGCTGATCTGCCTGTTCGTGTTCGGGCTGATCGGCTATGTGGTGGTCCGTTTCCGTGAGGACAAGAATCCGGTCCCATCCAAGCGCAGCCACAACACCACCCTTGAGGTAATCTGGACGGCGGTGCCGGTCCTGATCCTGGTCATCATCGCCATCCCGTCGTTCAAGCTGCTCTACTACATGGATACGGTGCCGGAGACCGAATTTCGGATCAAGGCCATTGGCCATCAGTGGTATTGGTCCTATGTCTATCCGGACCATGGGAATTTTACCTTTGACGCCATCATGAAGCAGGATGACGAGCTCGAGCCGGGTGAGCCGCGGCTGCTGGCGACCGACAATTATGTTGTGATCCCGGTGAATACCAAGATCACGGTCCAGGTGACATCTGAAGACGTTCTGCACTCTTGGGCTGTACCCGCCTTCGGCGTGAAGATCGACGCCATTCCTGGCCGCCTCAACGAGGTATGGATCGAGGCCAAGGAGACGGGCACCTTCTATGGCCAGTGCTCGGAGCTCTGCGGCTACGGTCACGGCTTCATGCCCATCGCCATCAAGGTGGTGACCCGTGAGGAGTTCGATGCCTGGGTGAAGCAGGCACAGGAGGAGTTCGCCCGCGCCGACAGCGAACCGGTGCACCTGGCAGCCAACTGAATGTCCCAGGGCGAGTAGCGAGGGAAGGATCGTATCGATGGCACACGCGGAAGCTCATGCTCACGAACACCACACGCCGACCGGCTGGCGGCGGTGGCTGTTTTCCACCAACCACAAGGACATCGGCACGCTGTATCTGATTTTCGCCTTCGTGTTCGGCATCATTGGCTTGCTGATGTCCATCTGGTTCCGGCTAGAGCTGATGCAGCCGGGGATGCAGTTCATCGATGACTATCAATGGTTCAACGTTTTGATCACGGCCCATGGCCTGATCATGGTGTTCTTCTTCGTCATGCCGGCGCTCATCGGTGGTTTCGGCAACTGGTTCGTGCCGCTGATGATCGGCGCGCCGGACATGGCCTTTCCACGGATGAACAATATGAGCTTCTGGCTCACCGCCGCGGGCGGCCTCATGCTGCTGCTGTCCATGGTGGTGGGTGCCGGTGTCGGCACCGGCTGGACCATCTATCCGCCACTGTCCTCGGCCCTCGGCAGCCCCGATCCGTCGATGGACTTCGCCATCTTCAGCCTGCATCTGGCGGGTGCCGGCTCGATCCTCGGCGCGATCAATTTCATCGTCACCATCTTCAACATGCGTGCGCCGGGGATGACTCTCCACAAGATGCCGCTGTTCGTGTGGTCGATCCTGGTGACGGCCTTCCTGCTGCTGCTGGCGCTGCCAGTGCTGGCGGGTGCTATCACCATGCTGCTGTTCGACCGCAACTTCGGCACGCAGTTCTTCGATCCCGCCGGCGGCGGTGACCCGGTGCTGTTCCAGCACCTGTTCTGGTTCTTCGGTCATCCTGAAGTCTACATCATGATCCTGCCGGCGTTCGGCATCATCAGCCACGTGGTGTCGACCTTCTCCAGGAAGCCGGTTTTCGGTTACCTCGGCATGGCCTATGCCATGGTGGCGATCGGCTTCATCGGTTTCATCGTGTGGGCGCACCACATGTACACCGTCGGCATGAGCACCGACGTGGAGGCCTATTTCGTCGCCGCCACCATGGTCATCGCTGTTCCCACCGGGATCAAGATCTTCAGCTGGATCGCCACCATGTGGGGCGGCTCGCTGCGGTTCACCACGCCGATGCTGTTCGCTATCGGCATGATCATCCTCTTCACTATCGGCGGTGTTACCGGCGTGGTGCTGGCCAATGCCGGTGCGGACGTGGCGCTGCACGACACCTATTATGTCGTGGCCCACTTCCACTACACGCTCTCCATGGGGGCGCTGTTCGGCATCTTCGCCGGGTTCTATTACTGGATCGGCAAGATGACCGGCAAGATGTACCCCGAGAAGCTCGGCAAGCTGCACTTCTGGTTGACCTTCATCGCCGTCAACCTGACCTTCTTCCCGATGCATTTTGCCGGACTCGCCGGCATGCCGCGCCGCATCCCCGATTATCCGGATGCCTTCGCGCCGTGGAACTTCCTCTCCTCCGTCGGCGCACTTATGGGCGGCGTGGCCACGCTGGTGTTCTTCGTGGTGCTGTGGCGGACGTTCACCTCCAAGGAGAAGTGCCCCGCCAATCCGTGGGGTGAAGGTGCCACCACCCTCGAGTGGAGCGTGCCGTCGCCGGCGCCGTTCCACACCTTCGAGGAACAGCCCCGCATCGCCTGAGTGCAGGGGAGGGCGAGGTGACGCCACGCACGCGGCAACGGACGCTGGAGGAGGCCACCGCCACGGTGGCCTCCCTCCGGGACTGGTGGCGACTGTTCAAGCCCCATGTGATGCAGCTCGCCGTCTTCACCGCGGCGGTGGGGCTCTACCTCGCCCCCGGAGCGCCGCACCCGGTGCTCGGGGCCATCGCCGTATTGGCGATCGCCGCCGGCGCCGGGGCGGCCGCCGCCCTCAACAACGCCTATGATGCCGACATCGATCGCATCATGGCCCGTACCCGCGCCCGACCCACCGCGACCGGCCGGATCGATTCGGCCGAGGCGGCCGGTGCGGGCGTGGTGCTGGGGCTGATGGCGGTGGCGGTGCTGGGGCTTGCCACCAACTGGCTGGCGGCGGGGCTGCTGGCGCTTACCATCGTCTACTATGTGCTGGTCTACACTGTCCTCCTGAAGCGGCGCACGCCGCAGAACATCGTCATCGGTGGTGCTGCCGGCGCTCTGCCGCCAGTGGTGGGATGGGCGGCGGCCAGCGGCGAAGTGGGCTGGCAGGCGTGGCTCTTGTTCGCGCTCATCTTCCTGTGGACGCCACCCCACTTCTGGGCGCTCGCGCTGGTGCGCAGCGGTGACTACGCGCGCGCCGGCATTCCCATGCTGCCGGTGGTAGCGGGACGTGCCACCACCATCCGCCAGATTCGCATCTACAGCTGGCTGGTGGCGGCCATGGGGCTCACGCCCTGGCTCAGCGGCATGGCCGGCTGGCCCTATGCCGGTGCGGCCGTGCTCTTGGGCGTGGCCTTCGTGGCCGCGGCCGAGCGGCTCGCGCGCAGCTCAGCGGATGCGGATGCGCGGCGACTGTTCCGCATCTCCATCGTCTATCTCTTCGGGCTGTTTCTTGCCCTGGTGGTGGATCGCGCGCTGGGAGTGACCCTCGGTGGCGCATGAACCGCAACCTCGTCAGGACGATGAGGGTCGGGAAGCGGAACGGCGGCGGCGCAGTCGCAACATTGCGCTGGCGGTGCTGCTCTTTGTGCTGGTGGTGCTGTTCTACGTGATCACCATTGTGCGCATGGGCGCCCGCGGCGGCTGAGGACAGAGGGCAGAGGGAGCAGGGTCGATGGCAACGGAAACCGCAAAACATCCCTTCCATCTGGTGGAACCGAGCCCCTGGCCGATCGTCGGGTCGATTGCCGGGGTGTTGTTTACCGCGGGTGCGGCACTGTGGATGCACGAGATGCCCGCGGGCACCTGGCTCTTCTGGATCGGCGCAGCCCTCATCGTTGTCACCATGGTGGGCTGGTGGAGCGACGTCCTGCGGGAGTCCCGCGAGGGCTACCACACGCCGGTGGTCTCCCAGGGCCTGCGCCTCGGCATGGCGCTGTTCATCACCTCCGAGGTGCTGTTCTTCGCCGCCTTCTTCTGGGCCTTCTTCTGGGGAGCGCTGGTGCCGCCCAACGCGCCGCCGCAGCCCATCTCCTGGCCGCCGGAAGGGGTGGAGCCTGTGCCCACCTGGGAGATTCCCTTCCTCAACACGCTGATCCTGCTCACCTCCGGCGCCACCGTCACCTGGGCCCACCATGCCATCCGCCACGGTGACAACCGCACCGGCTTCAAGGCGCTGGTGCTCACGGTGGTGCTGGGGCTGATCTTCACCTTCTTCCAGGGCTACGAATACTATCAGGCCATTGTCCACGAGGGCTTTGACCTCACGGATGGGATCTTCGGCTCGGCCTTCTACATGGCCACCGGCTTCCACGGCCTGCATGTACAGATCGGGACGGTGTTCCTGATCGTCTGCGCCTATCGCGCCTGGAAGAATGATTTCACGCCGGAACAGCACGTCGGCCTCGAGGCTGCGGCCTGGTACTGGCACTTCGTCGACGTGGTATGGCTGTTCCTCTTCACCTTCGTCTACTGGTGGGGCGGCAGCCTCGAGTTCACCGTGAACCCGGTGTCGTGAGGTGAGCGACCACTCCGAATCGCCCATCCGTTCGGCCATGGCCGGCCGCTGTCCGCGCTGCGGACGCGGCCGGCTGTTCGCCGGCTTCCTGCGGCTGGTGGAGCGCTGCGAGGCCTGCGGCCTTGAGCTCGGCCGCCACGATACCGGTGATGGACCGGTGGCTTTCGTCATCCTGCTGGTAGGCTTTGTGGTGGTGGGTGCTGCGCTGGTGGTGGAGGTCAAGTTCGGCTGGCCGGTGTGGCTGCACCTTCTGGTGTGGCTGCCGCTGGCCCTCCTTTTCACCCTCGCCATCATGCGGCCGCTCAAGGGCTGGCTGGTGGGCGCCCAGTTCAAACACCGGCCCGGAGACTTCGAGGCCGGCCATGCCGACTAGGCGCTTCGCGCCGGGCTGGCCCCTCACCCTCGTGACCCTGCCGGCCTTGGCGCTGCTCGTCGGGCTCGGCATCTGGCAGCTCCAGCGCCTCGCCTGGAAAACGGAACTCATCGCCCGCGCCGAGGCCGGGCTCAACGCACCACCGGTGCCCCTTGAAGGCCTGCCGGCGGATCCCGCCGCTCTCGACTGGCGCCGGGTGGTGGTGCGAGGCCAGCTCCTGGCCGGGCGTAATTTCGCCTACGGCAGCCAGGTGCGAGCCGGGCAGCCGGGTGCACGTCTGTTCACGCCCCTGCGGCTTGCCGATGGCACCATTGTGCTGGTGGACCGCGGCTTCCTCCCGCAAGAACAGCTGCCACCGCGGGAACCGCAACCCCTCACCCGTTTGCAAGAGGTGGAAATCCGAGGCGTGCTGGAGGATCATCGCGGCGATCGGCGAGGTCCCTTCACGCCCGAAAACGACCTCGCCGCTCGGCGATGGTTCTATCTCGATCCCGCAGAACTCGCCCGATGGGTAGGACGCCCGGTCGAGCCGCTGGTGATTCGGGCCGAGTGGGCGAAACCCGCCGTGCTTTTGGCGCAGGTGGAACCGGTCCGGCTCGACCGCCGCAACCCCCATCTTGGCTATGCCATCACCTGGTTCGGACTGGCCGGCGCGCTGCTGGCCGTCTATCTCGCGCGGGGGTTTGCCCGCGCAGCCGCCTGAACTCGGGGATTCCGACATGCGTGCCTATCGCCTGCTCGCCTTTCTCGGCGCGATCCTTACCGTCGTGCTGATCGTCCTGGGCGCCACCGTCCGTGCCACCAATTCGGGCCTCTCCTGCCCCGACTGGCCCACCTGCTACGGTACCTGGGTTCCGCTGCCGGGCGACATTCCGCCCGATGCTGGCTATGCCTATTATCAGGTGATGCTGGAGTGGGTGCACCGCCTCATCGCCGGCGTGATCCTGGGGCCGCTGGTGCTGATCACCGCCATCCTCGCTTGGCGGGCACGCATCGAGGATCGGCGGCTCGGCCCGCTCGCGCTGCTGCTGGTGGGGCTGTTGCTGGTGCAGGCCCTGTTGGGCGGCGTCACCGTGCTGGACCGCAACAGCCCCTGGTCGGTGGCGGTCCATCTGGTGGCCGCCTCCCTGGTGCTGACGCTGCTGCTGGGCATCGCCCTCCACCGCGCACCGGCCGAGGCCGCCGCCGGCCCCCGGCGACTGCTGGGGTTGACCCTGGCCACCTGGATTACCGCCGTCATCGCCATGGCCGCCGCCGCCGTGGTGGCCAAACAGGGCGCCTCCCTCGCCTGTCCTGACTGGCCCCTGTGCGACGGCCGCCTCATCCCCGATCTCGGCGATCCCCTGGTCCATGTCCAGTTCATGCACCGCGCCTGGGCGCTCGTGACGGTGGTGCTGGCGGCGGTGCTGGCCTGGCGTGCCGTGACCACCGCCCATCCGGCCCGCCGGCTGGCGTTGGGGGCGCTCACCAACGGGCTCGTGGCCCTGCTGTTCGCCGGCTGGGCCATCTATGCCGCCTGGCCGGTCTGGGCCATGGTGGTGCATCAGGCGCTGGCGATCCTCTATTTCGCCCATGTCACCGCGGTGGGCTGGATGATCTGGTGGGGCCACCGCCAGCCGCTTCTGGGGGAGAGGGCGAGCGCATGAGCCGTGCCTATGAGCGCCTGTGCCGGCGCTTTCGTGAGATCGCCACGCTCGAGGCGGCCGCCGGCATCCTCCAGTGGGATCAGGCGGTGTGGATGCCCGCAGGCGGCGTCGAGCTGCGCGGGCAGGAACTGGCGCTCTTGGCCCGCCTCGGCCACGAATGGCTGGCGGATCCGGAGGTGGGCGCCTGGCTCGAGCTGGCCTCAGGCGAGGTAGGCGACGATCCCTGGGCGCGGGCCAATCTGCGGGAAATGGAGCGCCAGCATCGCCGCGCGCGGGCGGTGGATCCGGCGCTGGTGGTGCGGCTGCGCGAGACCACCACCCGGGCCGAGCTGGTCTGGCGGGAGGCGCGGGAGGCCAGCGACTTCGCCCGCTTTGCCCCGCATCTCGCCGAAGTGGTGGCGCTGGTGCGCGAACAGGCGGAACAGCTGGGCCGGGGGCTCGGGCTTGCACCCTACGATGCCCTGCTGGACGGCTATCAGCCGGATCTTCGCGATGACGACCTCACCCGGCTGTTCGCACCGCTCGCGCGCCATCTGCCCGATCTGGTGGAGCAGGCCCTCGCGCGCCAGCGCCCGGCGGTGCGGCCCGGCCGGACCTTCCCCATCGAGGCGCAGCGGCAGCTCGCCCGCCGGCTGGTGGCCGCCCTCGGCTTCGACTTCCACCACGGCCGCCTGGATGAGAGTACCCATCCTTTCTGCGGCGGCAGTCCGGACGATGTCCGCATGACCGCCCGCTATGATGCGCGCGATCCGCTGAGCGGGCTCATGGCGGTGATCCACGAGACCGGCCATGCCCTCTACAGCCAGGGCCTGCCGCCTCATTGGCGCGGTCTGCCGGTGGGGGAGGACCGCGGCATCGCCGTGCACGAGAGCCAGTCGCTGCTGCTGGAGATGAAGCTCGGCCGCAGCCGCCCCTTCCTCCACTGGCTCGCCGGGCTGTTGCGGGAGCATCTCGGCGCGGACCCGGCCTTTGAGCCCGACAATCTGGTGGCGCTGGCCCAGCGGGTGGAGCGCGGCTTCATCCGGGTGGATGCCGATGAGCTCACCTATCCGCTCCATGTGATCCTGCGCTGGCGGCTGGAGCGGGCGCTGATCCGGGGCGAGCTCGCGGTGGATGAGCTACCGGCCGCCTGGAACGAGGGCATGCGCGAGCTTCTGGGGGTGGTGCCGCCGGATGACCGCCGCGGCGTGCTCCAGGACATCCACTGGGCGCTTGGGGCCTTTGGCTATTTTCCCTGCTACACCGTGGGCGCGCTGCTGGCAGCCCAACTGCTGGCGGCATGCGAGCGCGAGCTCGGACCGCTCGACGATGACCTCGCCCGCGGCGATCTCAGCCGCATTCTCGCCTGGCTGCGCGCCCACATCCACGGCCTCGGCTGCCGCTATGGCTTCCATGAGCTGATCTGCAAGGCTACCGGCGCGCCTTTGGGGGTGGCTGCCTTCCTCGATCAGGCCCACCGGCGCTATGGTGTGCGCCGGATCGAACCCGCGGAGCAAGTGCGGTGATCGCCTATGTCAGCACCCGCGGCGGCGAGCCACCGCGCCGCTTCCAGGAGGTGCTGCTGGCCGGCACCGCCGCCGATGGCGGCCTCTATGTGCCCGGCGCGTGGCCGCGCTGGAGCGAGGCCGAGTTCGCCGCACTGGCCGGGCTCGACTATGCCGAGACCGCCGCCCGGGTGATCTTTCCCTTCCTCGCCGACAGCTTCACCCTGGAGGAGCTCCGCGCCCTCTGCCGCGAGGCCTATGCCGGCTTCAACCATGCGGCGGTGGCCCCGCTGGTGCAGCTCGATGCCGACACCTTTCTGTTGGAGCTGTTCCACGGGCCCACCTTGGCCTTCAAGGACTTCGCCCTCCAGCTTCTGGGCCGGCTGTTCGAACGGGCGCTGGCCCGCCATGACCACAAGCTTGCCATCGTCGGCGCCACCTCGGGCGATACCGGCTCGGCCGCGATCCATGCGCTCGCCGGTCGCGCGCGCATCACCGTGGCCATCCTCCACCCCCACGGGCGGGTCTCGCCCATCCAGCGCCGCCAGATGACCACTGTGGCCGCCCCCAATGTGCTCAACATCGCCATCCGCGGCAGTTTCGACGACTGCCAGCGGCTGGTGAAGGCGCTCTTCGCCGATGCCGCGCTTCGCGCCGAGCTTCCGCTGGCGGCGGTCAACTCCATCAACTGGGCACGCATCGTCGCCCAGGCCGCCTATTATGTCTGGGCCGCCGTGCGCCTCGGCGCGCTCGCGCGTCCCGCCGTCTTCGCCGTGCCCACCGGCAATTTCGGCGACGTCTATGCCGGCCATGTGGCCCGCCGCATGGGGCTGCCGCTGCGCACCCTGGTGGTGGCCACCAATGAGAACGACATTCTGGCGCGCTTTTTCGCCACCGGCACCTACCGCCCGGCCCGGGTGGTGGCCACCGACACCCCCTCCATGGACATCCAGCTCGCCAGCAATTTCGAGCGGCTGCTGTTCGAACTGGCCGACGGCGACGGCGCCCGCGTGCGGGGCTGGATGCAGGCCCTGGCCGAGGAGGGCGCCTTCGAAGTGCCGGCGGCGGTCCGCGCGCGGGCGTGCGCCCTGTTCCGCGCCGGCCGGGCGGATCGCGCGGAGACCCGGGCCACCATCGCCCGGGTCCATCGCGAAAGCGGGGTGGTGGTGGACCCGCACACCGCCGTGGGTATTGCGGTGGGTCGGCGGCTGCGCCTTGCCGGCGAGGGGCCGCTCGTGTGCCTTGCCACCGCCCATCCCGCCAAATTCCCCGAGGTGGTGGAGGCGGTGCTGGGCCAGCGCCCGCAGCTGCCACCCGCCTGGGCCGATCTCGCGCAGCGCGAGGAGCGCTTTCTGGTGCTGGATGCCGATCTCGCGGCGGTGCGCGAAGCGGTGCGGCGGCATGCGCGGGAGGTGCTGGGGTGAGGGAGCTGGCCGCCCGCACCTCCACCCTCGACAATGGCGTGCGGGTGGTGACGGTGGCCATGCCGCACCATCACTCCGTCGCCCTAGGTGTCTGGATCGGCGCCGGCACCCGCGATGAGCGCCCGCACGAGGCGGGGCTTGCCCACTTTCTCGAACACATGACCTTCAAGGGCACCCGCCGGCGCGATGCCCGGCAGATTGCCGAAGAGATCGAGGATGTGGGCGGCAGCCTCGATGCCCACACCAGCCGCGAGTACACCGCCTACTACGCCCGCGTGCTGCCGGAGGACGTGCCGCTGGCGCTCGATCTGGTGGTGGACCTGGTGCGCCATGCCGCCCTCGACCCGGAGGAGCTGGTGCGCGAGCGCGAGGTGGTGCTGCAGGAGATCGCCGAGGTCATGGATGCGGCCGATGAGTGGGTGTTCGAACTGGCCCAGGAGGCTGCCTTTCCGGACCAGGGGCTGGGCTGGCCCATCCTCGGCCGCCGCGAGACCGTGGCCGCCTTCGACCCCGCCACCACCCGCGCCTTCCTCCAGCGCCACTATACCGCCGCCCATCTGGTGGTGAGCGCGGCGGGGCCGGTGGAGCACGCCCGCTTCCTCGAGGAGGTGGCGGGCCTTCTGGGGGACCTTCCCGCCGGCGCGCCCGCAGAGCGCGAGGCGCCCCGCTGGCGGGGCGGCGAGGTGCGGGATGCGCGCGAGCTCGACCAGCTCCATCTGGTGCTGGCCGTCCAGGGTGTCGGCCTCACCCATGAGGGCCATTTCGCCCAGCACCTCTTCACCAACATTCTGGGCGGCGGCATGGCCTCGCGCCTGTTCCAGGAGGTGCGCGAGCGCCGCGGCCTCGCCTATAGCGTCTTCTCCTTCGCCCACGTTTATCGCGACACCGCACTGGTGGGAGCCTATGCCGCCAGCGATCCCGTCCGCGCGGGTGAACTCGCCCGGGTGATGGCCGAGGAAATCGCCCGGCTCGCCCGCGAGGGGCCCACCGAGGCGGAGCTCGCGCGCGCCATCCGCCAGGCCGAGGCGAGCCTGCTCATGGGGCTCGAGAGCTGCAGCGCGGTGGCCGACGACAGCGCCCGCCAGCAGCTCTACTTCGGCCGCAGGCTCACCCTCGGCGAGATCCTCGAGCGTCTCCGGCGGGTGACGGCCGCCGACGTCCAGGCGGTGGGCGCACGGCTGCTGGCGTGCCCGCCGGTGGTGGCGGCGGTGGGGCCGGATCACACGCTTCCCGCCTTCGACGAACTCGCCCGGCGGCTCACGGCGCCCACATCGGACTGAGAGAACGGCAGCGCCGAACCGCGACGGCTGGCACGTTGCGGTGCAGCACCAACGGCCCTACATAGGCGCCGCGGCACCACACCATCTCCCATCCGCACGGGACCCCTGCCACGATGGACAGACCACGCACGCGTCCACGCAACCCCTGTTTCAGCTCCGGCCCCACCGCCAAGCGCCCCGGCTGGTCGATCCAGGTGCTGGAGGGGGCGCTGGTGGGCCGCTCGCACCGCTCGGCCCCGGCCAAAGCACGGCTTGGCGAAGTGATCGAGCGCAGCCGAAAGCTTCTGCGCCTGCCCGACGACTGGCGCCTTGGCATCCTGCCGGCCTCCGATACCGGCGCCTTCGAGGCGGCCCTGTGGTCGCTGCTGGGCGCACGCGGGGTCGATGTGCTGGCCTTCGAGAGCTTCGGCCAGGGCTGGCGCAGCGACATCGAGCAGCACCTTCGGCTTGAGGATGTGCGGGTGTTCGAGGCGCCCTATGGCGAGCTGCCGGACCTCACCAAGGTGGATGCGCGCACGCGGGATGTGGTGTTCTGCTGGAACGGCACGACTTCGGGCGTGTGGGTCCCCGACGGCGCCTGGATCCCCAAAGAGCGCGAGGGGCTGGTGCTGTGTGATGCCACCTCAGCGGTGTTCGCGGTGGCGCTGCCGTGGGACCGGCTGGATGTGGTCACCTGGTCGTGGCAGAAGGTGCCCGGCGGCGAGGCCCAGCACGGCATGCTGGCGCTCTCCCCGCGGGCGGTGGCACGGCTCGAGAGCTGGCGGCCGCCGCGGCCACTGCCCAAGATCTTCCGCCTCACCAAGGGCGGGCGGCTGAACGAGGGCATCTTCCGCGGCGAGACCATCAACACCCCCTCCATGCTGGCGGTGGAGGATGCCCTCGACGGGCTGCGCTGGCTTGACTCCATCGGCGGGCTCGAGGGCGCCATCGCCCGCTCGCGCGCCAATCTCGAGGCGGTGGCGGCATGGGTGGCCCGCACCCCTTGGGTGGACTTTCTCGCCCGCGAGCCGGCGATCCGCTCCGCCACCTCCATCTGCCTGCAGATCACCGATCCGCGCGTTGCCGCCCGGCCCGAGCCGGCACAGCGCGCCTTCGTCAAGGCCATGACCGCCACCCTCGAGGCCGAGGGGGTGGCCTATGACATCGCCGGCTACCGCGACGCCCCGCCGGGGCTGCGCATCTGGGGCGGGGCCACCGTCGAGCGCGACGACATCGAGGCGCTTTTGCCCTGGCTCGACTGGGCCTTTCATCACACCCTCGCGACGCTGCCTGCGGGAGACTGAGCCCATGGCCAAGGTCCTCATCGCCGACAAGATGAGCCCCCTCGCCCAGCGCATCTTCGAGCAGCACGGCATCGAGGTGGAGGTGCGCACGGGGCTGGACGAGGACCAGCTGGTGGGCGTCATCGGCGACTATGACGGCCTGGTGGTGCGTTCCGCCACCCGGGTGACGGCCCGGGTGCTGGAGGCCGGGGCGCCGCGGCTCAAGGTGGTGGGCCGCGCCGGCATCGGTGTCGACAACATCGATGTGGAGGCGGCCACCCGCCTCGGCGTGGTGGTGATGAACACCCCCTTCGGCAACGCCGTCACCACCGCCGAGCACACCATCGCCCTGATCTTCGCCATGGCGCGCCACATCCCGGCGGCCGACCGCTCCACCCGCCAGGGCAAGTGGGAGAAGAACCGCTTCATGGGGGTGGAGCTCGCCGGCAAGACCCTGGGGCTCATCGGCTGTGGCAACATCGGCTCGATCGTCGCCGATCGCGCCCAGGGGCTCAAGATGAAGGTGATCGTCTACGATCCCTACCTGTCCGAAGAGCGGGCGCGGACCCTCGGGGTGGAAAAGGTGGACTTCGAGGCGCTGCTCCAGCGGGCCGACATCATCTCGCTGCACACCCCGCTCACCCCCGAGACCCGCAACATCCTCTCGCGCGAGGCGCTGCTCAAGACCCGCCCGGGGGTGCGGATCGTCAACTGCGCCCGCGGCGGGCTGGTGGACGAGGAGGCGCTGGCGGAGCTCGTGCGCGCCGGCCATGTGGCAGCAGCAGCACTGGATGTGTTCCAGCAGGAGCCGCTGCGGGAATCGCCGCTGTTTGCGCTCGATCAGGTGGTGCTCACCCCCCATCTCGGCGCCTCCACCAGCGAGGCCCAGGAAAAGGTGGCGATCCAGATCGCCGAGCAGATCGCCGACTTCCTGCTCTACGGGGCGGTGGTCAATGCCCTCAACATGCCGGCGGTGAGCGCCGAGGAGGCGCCGCGGCTCAAGCCCTACATGCGCCTTGCCGAACAGCTGGGATCGTTCGCCGGCCAGCTCACTGAAAGCGGTCTGCGGCGGGTGGAGATCACTTATGGCGGCGAGGTGGCCGGGCTCAACACCCGCCCGCTCACCCAGATCGTCCTCCAGGGCCTCCTGCGGCCCCAGCTCGAGGGGGTCAATATGGTGAGCGCGCCGGTGATCGCCCGTGCGCGCGGCATCGATGTGGTCACCGTCGAGCGCGAGAACATCGAGGGCTACCGCACGCTGATCTCGGTGGAGGTGGAGACCGAGCGCCGCCGCCGCTCCGTCACCGGCACCCTGATCCATGGCGCCGAGCCGCGCATCGTCGCGGTCGACGGTATCCCCATGGAGGCCCGGCTCGGCCGCTACATGCTGTTCGTGCGCAATATCGACCGGCCGGGGCTGATCGGCGCCCTTGGCACGACGCTCGGGGAAGCGGGCATCAATATCGCGAGCTTCCATCTGGGCCGCAAGGAGGCGGGCGGCGAGGCGCTGGCGCTGGTGGAGGTGGACCAGCCGCTTGAGGATTCGCTGCTGGAGCGGATCCGCACCCTGCCCCACGTGGTTCAGGCCAAGTTCCTGGGCTTCGGCTGAAGCCCCACCATCGCACAACCGGCCGCCGACCCGCCCGGGCCCACCTCGCACCCGGCCGGCAGCGGTGCTATGTTCATCGCCAGCAGAATGGCGAAGGGGCCGCCATGGCCACCCAGCTGGACCCGCGCCCGCCCCAGCGGGCCGAGCTCGATCTCGCGGTGCACCGGGCTCTCCGCGCCGGTGGCGATCCCGCGCTCCTGGACCATCTCGAGCGGCTCGCCCATGAGGCCGAGGCGGCCGCAGGCGAGACCTCGCAAGAGCGTCTGTGGCTGCGGGGCTATCGTGCCCGGGCGGAACTTCTGCGGCTTGCGGGCGGCGTCCTCTTTGTAGAAGGCGAATAGACATTTCTTAGCATGGAATGTTCAATATATCCGTTTTCCTGCAAAGTTTGGAGTTAAGTGTAGGACGTTGTAGCCTTACCTGAAAGTGGCTTGGAGAATGTCTATGTCAGTTATGCGGGTTAAGCTTGAGAATTTCACAGAGTTCAAATGGATTGATTTGGAGTTCAGTAGTGGTATGAATATACTTATAGGTTCTAATGGGACTGGGAAAACTCACATTATGAAGGTTATTTATTCCGCTTGTGATATTACGAAAACGCATAAAAACTTTTTGGAAAAGTTAGTAGAGGTGTTTTTACCTTCCAAGAGGCGCTTAGGCCGGCTTGTAAGGCGCCAAGGGAAGAGCTCAAGATGATTAATTGAAATTACTAGAAGTAAATCTAAGATCAGGACATCCTTTTCAAATCATGCTTCTTCAGCCACTAGATCGTCCGGATCATTGAAAATAGTTGGAGAAGAAAGTTGGAAGAAAGATGCGATTGAATCGGTTTATATACCACCTAAGGAAGTATTATCCAATGCTCCAGGTCTTTTATCTCTTTACTCTCAGAGAGAAATTCACATTGAGGAGATATATATTGATATACTGAGAAAGTCCTATCTCCCTTCAAAACGAGGTCCTAAGCCAGATATTATAAAAGAAATACTGAAGCATTTACGAGAAATTGTCGATGGTAAGGTTATTATCGAAGATGACGAGTTTTTTTTTAGAAGAGGGGGGGGGGAGAAAATTGGAGTTTTCCCTTCTGGCGGAGGGGACGCGTAAATTGGCATTGCTGTGGATTTTAATAAATAATGGAAGTTTAAATAAGGGGTCAGTTTTGTTTTGGGATGAGCCAGAAGCCAATCTCAATCCAAAACTTATTGGACTTGTTGTGGAAATATTACTTGAGCTCCAGAGAATGGGTGTCCAGATATTCATAGTCACGCATAACTACGTGGTTTTAAAAGAAATAGAACTTCGGAAGAAAAATTGTGATAATATATCATTTTATTCATTTTACAAGTCGCATGAAACTGGAAACATTTTGTGTTATCTTTCTCATGATTATTTCGGAATTCATCCGAATGCGATAGCGGAGACCTACTCTGATATCTATGATCGGGAGGCGCGCCGTATTGTTCACATGCTTTGAACTCAGCTAGATATAAAAAGTCAACGGAGGTTGGCATGCCGACGTTAGATATTGGGATTCTAAAGTTTATTTTCCCCAACGAAGTTCGGTTAAGGAAAATTGAGGAGGAGGCAAAATATTTATCATATTGTATGAGTTGCGTTGATTTTGTTATTGAGGACCGAGAATCAGTCATGTTTGTTGAAGTTAAAGATCCGGACAATCCGAATGCAAAGCAAAAAGATCGGGGAAAAATTTCTTCAAGATTTGGGAACGAAAGGGATTGCGTCTTTAGTAAGAAAATATAGGGATACTTTCCTATACTGTTGGTCAAAAGAGCAATATGATCTCAGAAAGAAATATTATATTGTTTTGATCGCGTGTAGCAGATTGGAGAGAGGGCTCCTTTCTATAATATCTGATGACTTGAAGAGGAATATGCCAGAAACAACGCGCGCTGAATTTAAAAGGGCAATTGTCGACTATTGCTGGGTTTTCAACATAGAGTCTTGGAATTCGACATTAGGGGAGAAAGACTACAAAGTTTTTCGAGAGGGGTAATTTGATCAAAGGACGAGAATAATAAGATTTTTATGTCAGCGATCCGCGTGACGAGCCCGCGCGCCGTTTCATCAGCAAGGCGGAGATCTCACGCCGCACGCTGAGCGAGATCGCAGTGGTGGCACCCCTGCAGCTGGCCGATCTCGGCGGCACCGCCGCCCTTCAAAAGCGCGGGCTCGATCTGCGGATGGTCTTCGGTCCCTATGAGCAGAGCCGCACCCTTGCCCACCGGATTCATCGAACGGAGGCGGTCCATGGCCTCATCTGGCCCTCGCGCTTCGGTGCCGACGGCCGCTGTGTCGTGCTGTTCGATCGGGCCAGCACCGGGGTACGGGTCGTTCGCACCTGGAGCGATGGGGTCTGGTGGGCGCAGGTGCTGCAGGTGATGGCCCGCTGCGGCAAGGCTCTGGGCTGAGCCCTCGGCGCCACAGGCGCCGGCGGGTGGTGGGGCATGGCGGCGGGGGCCTTGCCACCCACCGGCGCTTTCGATCCAATAGCAGCGTGGCCGCGCCGGGAGGGAGGGCCATGCTCGCGCGCCGCGGATTGGATGCCATCTTCCGCTATCTCACCGCGCGCAGCCGCCGCTACGACCTCGAGGTGCGCTGGGCCGACGGCTCCACCAGCCGCTACTTCCCGCCGGACGGCTCGGCCGATGTCACCATCGTCTTCCGCAGTCCCCGCGCCGAACGCTGGGCCCTGCTCAACTTCTACCAGGGGCTGTTCGAGGGCTATGTGGAGGGTGAGGTGGACCTCCTGGGCGAGCGCCCCATCATCAAGCTAGCTGAGATGGGTCATGAGGTGCTGGGGGCGCGCTATGCCAAGGGGCCCCTCGCCGGGCTGCTTTTGAAGAACCCGATCGTCACCATCCGCCAGATCATCCAGGAGTGGCGCCAGAACAATCGCGATCTCAGGAAGGCGCGCGAGAACGCCATCTACCACTACGGCCTCGACCCGCACTTCTTCGAGATGCTGTTGGGGCGCACAGTGGGCTATTCCGAGGGCTACTGGCCCGCCGGCACCAACCACCTCGACCGCGCCAAGGTGCAGAACTACGCCTACATCTGCCGCAAGCTCCGGCTCGAGCCGGGACTTGAGGTGGTGGAGGTGGGCTCTGGCTGGGGCTACATGCCGCTGCTCATGCGCCGGCAGTACGGCTGTCGGGTGACCGTCTACAATCCGGTGCCGCGCCAGAATGCCTATATGCGCGAACGGTTTGCGCACTGGGGCTGCGACGACATCCGCATCCTCGACCGCGATCACCGCGAGCTCGTACAGGAGCCGGAGCGCTATGATCGCTACGTCTCCATCGGCGTCTACGAACATGTGGGCAAGGACGGCTATGCCGACTGGATTCGCAGCATCGCCACCGCCCTCAAGCCGGGCGGCATCGGCGTGCTCTCCAGCACCTTCAAGATGGTGCGGGAGATGACCGAGTTCCTCACCCTCAAATACATCTTCCCCGGCGGCCATCTGCCGAGCCTGCCCCTCACCCTGCAGATGATGGACCGTTTCGGCCTGACGGTGGTGGATCTCGAGAACCTCTGGCCGCACTATCAGAAGACCGTCGCCTGCTGGCTCGACAATCTTGAGCGTCACTGGGAGGACGTCCGCGCTCTCGACCCGAAGGTATTCAACGAGCGCTTCCGCCGCATCTGGACCCTCTATCTCTCGGGCACGGTGGAGACCTTCGGCTCGGGGCTGGATCTGTTCCACATCGTCTTCGTCAAGGGCCGCGGGTCCCACCTCTATCCCACCACCCGCGAATGGCTCTATGAGGCACCACTGGTGGACGGCGAAGCGCTGGAATTCTGGCCCCATCCGGAGGCGCGCACATGAGGCGGGTGGATGTGGTGGTGGTGGGCGGCGGGCCCGCCGGAGCGGCCTGCGCCACCGGCCTCGTGCGCCGCGGGCTCGACGTGGTGGTGCTGGATCGCGCCCGCTTTCCCCGGGTCAAGTTGTGCGGCGGGCTGGTGACCCAGGAGGCGGCGGCGGCCTTGGGCCTGCACGAGGCTGACTATCCCCACGGCTGGCTCTGGATCGACCGGTTCCACTTCCACTGGCGGGGGTTGCGGCTGCCGCTTCCAAGCCCGCAGATCTCCATCCGCCGGGTGGAGTTCGACGCCTTCCTGCTGCAGCGAAGCGGTGCCGAGCTGGTTCACCACCGGGTGCAGACCATCGAGCGCCAGGGCGGTGGCTATGTGGTGGACGGGCAGTGGCGTGCGGATGTGGTGGTGGGCGCCGGTGGGACCGCCTGTCCCGTCTACCGCACCTTCTTCCGCGAGCTGGGTCTGCGCGAGAAGGGGCTGCAGATCACCGCACTCGAGCTCGAGTTCGCCCATGAGGTGCGCGAGCGCGACTGCCACTTCTGGTTCTTCGAGGAGGGCTTTCCCGGCTACTACTGGTACATCCCCAAGGCCGCGGGGTGGGTGAATGTGGGTGTGGGCGCCCTGGCCGAGCCCCTCAAGCGCGCCCAGGACAGCATCTGGCGCCACTGGCAGCGCTGTCTCGCGAAGCTGCAGGCGCTGGGCTGGCTCGACGGCGAAGTGCCCCAGCCGGGTGGCCACACCTATTATCTCATGGGTCTCATGGGCCGGCCCGCGCGGGTGCGGCGCGATGGGGCCTATCTCGTAGGCGATGCCGCCGGTCTTGCCACCCGCGATCTCGGCGAGGGGATTCGCGCCGCCATCGAGAGCGGGCTCAGGGCAGCGGCCGCCATTGCCGACGGTGGCGACTACCAGTTGGACGATCTTCCCCGCACCAGCTGGCCAGCGCTGCTGCGCGGGCTCGTGCGGCGGCGCTGGTGGGCCTAGGAGGGGTGGGCCTCGAGCCGCGCCCGTGATGGGACGGCACGTGCGGCCACCACCTCGGCCAGCACCGTCGCCAGACGGCGGGCAACGAGCCCCCAGCGAAAGCGCGCCACCTGCTTGGGGCCCGCCTCCCTGAGCCGCCGCGCAAGTGCCGGTTCGCTCAGGAGCTCCCGCAGCCGCTGGGCCCAGGCCTCGCTGTCGCCGGGCGGTGCATAGAGGGCCGCTGCACCACCCACTTCCGGAAGCGCCCCGGCAGTGGAGAGAATCGCCGGACAGCCGCAGGCCAGCGCCTCCGCCGCGGCGAAGCCGAAACTCTCATAGCGCGAGGGCATCAGCAGCGCATCGGCGGCGGCATAGAGAGCCGGCAGCTCCGCCTGCGGCAGCGGTCCGAGGGCGTAGACCCGGCTGCCGACACCGGCAGCCCGTGCGAGCTCCGCCACCGACCGGCTGCCCCAGCGGATGCCGCCCACCACCACCAGCCGGTGGGGGTAGGCCGGGGCGATGCGGGCGAGGGCGGCGAGCGCCGTCTCCAGCCCCTTGTTGGGAAAGAGATGGCCCACGAACAGCAGATAGGGCCCCTGGATACCGAAACGCGTGCCGACTTGGGCCCGGGCCTGTTCCAACGGAAGCGGGCGAAAGCGCGGCGAGATCCCGGGATGGACCGTCACCAGACGCTCCGGTGGCAGGCCAGTGGCCGCCGCCACATCCGCGCGGTGGCGTTGTGACACGCAGATGACGCGGTCCAGCCGCGGCAGCACCAAGTGCCGCAGCAGGTGCCATTTGAGCCGGTTGCGCAGATTGAGCACCTCCGGCACGGTGAAATAGTCACCCCCCGGGAGCACCAGCACCCGGGCGAAGGGGCCCGCTGCCGCCAGCGCCGAGAAGGCGGCGAACACCACATCCGCCCCAAGCCGGCGGGCGATCCGCGGTACCACCAGCTGGTCCCACCAAAGGCCCGCGGGTGTGGCGGTGGCAAGAACCGTCACGCCCTCGTGGCCGGCGGCGAGCTCGTGGGCGGTGGGATCATGACGCGCTGCCAGATAGACGAAGCGCCACGTCGGTGCTGCGGCCGGCAGATGGCGCAGGAGCTCGCGTTCCAGCACCGCCGGCCCGCCGTCGATGGCGCGCCCGCGCACCGGCACCAGCACCAGCGGCCTCACGGCCGCGGCCCCGGCGTGGCGGCGGTGGGGTGCAGCAGCGCCAGATCGCGCCCATCCAGCTCGCCCAAGAGCCACAGCAGGGCGAAATAGGCACCGGCGAGCAGGGCGAACTGCAGGATCAGCCACCATGGCGGCACCGTCCAGATCGACAGCACAGCATAGAGGGCACCACTGGCCAGGGCCAGCCGCAGGAGCGAGGCCAAGCGTAGCGGGATATGCATCCGTCGGGCAACCGTCAGCAGGGCCACGGCAAGGGCGCCGAGGGCACCCGCCGCCAGCGCCGCCGGCACGCCGCCGGCACCGAGGGCGGGGATGGCGAAGGTGCCGGCCATCAGCGCCAGCGGTACCACCAGGGCCGCGATCAACGGCCCGGACCACAGCCAGCCGGCGCCCATCAGCGCATGTAACAGCACATCCAGGAGCGCCATGGCGGTGCCGGCCAGCGCCAGCCAGCGCAACATCGCCGCCGCCTCGCCGTAGGCCGGGCCGAACAGCAGCGCCACCATGGCGTCGGCCGCCGCGGTGAAGGCTGCGAGGGCCGGCAGCAGCAGCATCAGGGCATAGCGGAGAGCCACCGCCAGCTGGTCTGCGGCCTCGCGCGGCTCACCACGGGCCACCGCATCCGCCACCCGCGCAAACAGCACGCCCGAGAGCACCGAGGGTACCAGTGTCAACAGGCGGGCGAGCTGCATGGCGGCGGTGAAATGGCCGGGGGCGTCGATTTCGCCCGCGGTGCGCACCGCCGCCACCCACCACACCCCGACATTGGCCTGGAACTGGTAGACCATCGCATAGGTGAGCAGCGGCAGTGAGCCGGCGAGGAGCGCACGGGCAAAGCCGGGGCTGAAGGCCGGCCGCGGGAACGGCTGGCGCCAGGCCACCAGCGCCAGGGCCACCGACGTGCCCGCGAGATGGGCCAGCACCACCCGCCAGATGTCGAGGCCGAGGGCGAGGAGCAGGACGATGGCCACCAGCTTGATGCCGCTCTGGAGGGCCAGCAGCGCGGCGATGCCGCCGAGGCGGCCGTGGGCGAGGAACACCGCCTGGAGCGCGGCGTGGCCGGCCAGCAGCCACAGGTCGAGGAACAGCAGCCGCACCACCCCGCTGACGCCGGCCATGCCGGCGAGCCGCTCCAGCAGGGGAGCGGCGAACCACACCAGCCCGTAGAGAAGAGCCGCCGCCGCCAGCAGCAGGGTGGTGCCGGTGCCGGCGATGCGGGGGTCATGGCCATGGGCCGGGGCAAGGCGGGCGACGGCCCCGGGAATCGCCCAGTTCACCAAGAGCTGGGTCCAGGTGAGCAGCGAGATGGCGAGCCCATAGAGGCCGAACTCCCCGGGGCCGAGGCCGCGGGCCAGCAGCACCGAGATCACGAGCCCGGCGCCCATGAAGAACAGCCGCGCGGCGAACAGCCACAGCGTGCCGCGTCCGGCCACATCCGCCGCCCGTGGCCCCATCGCCTGCTTCACCGCATCCCCGCTCCTTCGCTTCCACCGTGTCTGCCGCAAGAGTAGACTGGCATGGGCTGCGGAGTCGTACCATGAGCCCCAAGCCATCCCCCGATGTACCGCCGCCCCCGGCCTTCGCCGCGCCCTATGCACCGGCGGACGAGCCGCTGGTGGCGGAGCTGCTCGAACGGGTCCGCCCGACGCCCGCCCAGGAGGCCCGCATCGAGGCGGAGGCCCTGCGGCTATTACGGCACATCCGCGAGCGCGGGGGCTTCGGCGCCCTCGAGGACTTGTTGCACGAGTACGACCTCACCACCAGAGAGGGGATCGCCCTCATGGTGCTGGCCGAAGCGCTTCTGCGCATTCCCGATGCGCCGACCCAGGACCGGCTGATCGAGGAGAAGCTGGGGGCCGGCCATTGGCAGCACCGCCGCCACCGCTCCGAGACGCTGCTGGTGTCTCTCACCGGCTGGGCGCTGGCGGTGGGGGCGCGGCTGGTGCAGCCGGAGGAGAGCCCCGAAGGGCTGCTGCGCGGTCTCGTTCACCGGCTGGGGCTGCCGGCGGTGCGGACGGCGGCGCGGCGTGCCATGGGAATTCTGGCCCAGCGCTTCGTCCTCGGCGAAACCATCGGGGAGGCGCTGGTCCGGGCCGAGGGCTGGCGCCGGCGCGGCTATCGCTTTTCCTTCGATATGCTGGGTGAGGGGGCGCGCACCCTCGACGACGCGGATCGCTATCTCGCCCGCTACCACGAGGCGATTGTCGCGGTGGCCGCCTGGACCCGCGGGAATACGCCCATGGCGCGCGACGGAGTCTCGGTCAAGCTCTCGGCACTGCACCCGCGCTTTGGCCCGACCCAGCGGGCGCGGGTCCACCGCGAGCTCTACCCGCGCCTGCTCACCCTCGCCCAGGCCGCCGCCCGGGCGCAGTTGGCGCTTACCATCGATGCCGAGGAGGCTGACCGGCTGGAGCTCACTCTCGAACTGTTCGAGCGGCTCGCGCGCGAGCAGGAGTTGGCCGGCTGGTCGGGCCTCGGGCTCGCGGTCCAGGCCTACCAGAAGCGCGCCCCGGCGGTGGTGGCCCACCTCCTGGCTCTCGCCCGCAGCCGGCCAGCGCCGCTGATGCTGCGCCTTGTGAAGGGCGCCTACTGGGATAGTGAGATCAAGCGGGCGCAGGAACGCGGGCTCGACGACTATCCCGTCTTCACCCGCAAGGCCGCCACCGACCTCAGCTATCTCGCCTGTGCGCGCGAGCTTCTGGCAGCACGTCCGCATGTCTATCCCATGTTCGGCACCCACAATGCCCACACGGTGGCGGCGGTGGCCGAGTTCGCCGGGGCGCAAGGTGACGGCTTCGAGTTCCAGCGACTCCACGGCATGGGCGAGGCCCTTTATGAGGTGGTGAGCGAAGCGGGCGCGCGCTGGCCCTGTCGCATCTATGCGCCGGTGGGCGGCCACCGCGACCTCCTGGCCTATCTGGTCAGGCGCCTGTTGGAGAATGGCGCCACCACCTCCTTCGTTGCCAAGGTGCGGGATCCTGCGGTCCCGCCCGAGCGGCTGGTGGCATCGCCCTGGGAGGTGCTGGCGGATCCGGCCCGCGCGCGCCATCCGCGCATCCCGCGTCCGCTCGACATCTACCGGCCCGAACGGCGCCAGGGACGCGGCTTCGAGTGGGGCGAGCGGCGGGCGGTGGCGGCGCTGGTGCAGGCGGTGCAGACCGCCCGTCTGCCGGAAGAGCCGGCACGGCCGTTGATCGCCGGCGATTCTCGGCGCGGCGAGCCGCGCCCGGTGATCAGCCCGATCGATGGCACCCGCGTGGTCGGGATGGTGGAGGAGGCGGATGAGGGCACCATCGATACAGCCATGGAGGCGGCGGTGGCGGGCTTTGCCGGCTGGTCGCGCACGCCGGTGGAGGTGCGGGCGGCAGCGCTCGAGCGGGCCGCGGATCTGCTGGAAGCGCGCCGGGCCCGGTTCGTGGCGCTGATCGCGCGCGAGGCCGGGCGCACTCTGGCCGATGGGCTTGATGAGGTGCGCGAGGCGGTGGACTTTCTGCGCTACTATGCCGCCCGAGCCCGGGCGCTGTTCGGCCGCCGCCGGCGCCTTGCGGGCGTGGCCGGGGAGGAGAACCTCTATGGCTGGCGCCCGCGCGGGCCGTTTGTGTGCATCTCTCCCTGGAACTTTCCGCTTGCCATCTTCACCGGCCAGATCGCCGCCGCCCTGGTGGCGGGCAACACGGTGGTGGCCAAGCCGGCGGAGCAGACGCCGCTGGTGGCGCGGGCGATGGTGGCGCTTTTGCACGAGGCGGGGGTGCCGCCGACGGCGCTCCACTATGTCCCCGGCGATGGCGCGGTGGGTGCCCGGCTGGTGGCCCATCCGGCGGTGGCGGGGGTCGCCTTCACCGGCTCGGAGGAGGCGGCCCACGCCATCCAGCGCACCCTCGCAGCCCGCGACGGTCCCATCGTCCCCCTCATCGCCGAGACCGGCGGCATCAACGCCATGATCGTGGACGCCAGCGCCCTGCCGGAGCAGGTGGCTGATGATGTTCTCACCAGCGCCTTCCGCTCCGCCGGCCAGCGTTGTTCGGCGCTGCGGCTGCTGTGTCTGCAGGAGGATGTGGCCGAGACCATGCTGGCCACCATCATCGGGGCGGCGCGCGAGCTGGTGGTGGGCGATCCGCTGGATCCGGCAAGCGATCTCGGGCCGGTGATCGACGCCGAGGCGCACCGGCGTCTTCTGGTCTGGATCGAACGTATGGCGCGCGAGGCGGAGGTGCGCTTCGATGGCCGGCTGCGCACGCCGCTGCCCGACCGGGGTCCCTATCTGGCTCCCCACATCATCGAGCTGGCCCACCCGCACCAGCTCGACCGCGAGGTCTTCGGCCCGGTGCTGCATCTGGTGCGCTGGCGGGTGGGGGAGCTCGAGGATCTGCTGGATGCGATCGCGGCCAGCGGTTTCCGCCTCACCCTCGGCATCCACAGCCGGCTGGATTCCACCGTCGCGCGGGTGGTGGAGCGGCTGCCGGCGGGCAATGTCTATGTGGACCGCCACATGGTGGGCGCGGTGGTGGGAAGCCAGCCCTTCGGTGGCGGCGGCCGCTCCGGCACCGGCTTCAAGGCGGGCGGGCCGGCCTATCTCCTGCGCTTTGCCGAGGAACAGGTGGTAACGGTCAATCTCGCAGCCCGCGGCGGCAATGCCCGGCTGTTCGCCCTGGCGGAGGAGGGCGAGGGCTGAGCCCTCAGAACTCCGGGGCCAGGGTCACACGGATGCCCGAAAGCCGCTCGTCCAGGCGGATCTGGCAGGCGAGGCGGGAATTGTCCTGCACTTCGAAGGCCTCATCGAGCATGGCGTTCTCGTCGTCCGAGGGCTCCTCCAGCCGGGCGAGCCATTCCTCGTCCACATAGACGTGGCAAGTGGCGCAGGCGCAGCAGCCGCCGCAGGCGGCCTCGATGGGCAGGCCGGCCTCGCGGATCACCTCCATCAGCGTCCAGCCGGGCTCGGCTTCGAGTTCGTGGAGCTGGCCCTCGCGGTCGGTGACATAGACACGGATGGTCATGCGCGCACACCCAGTCGCTTCTGCAGTTCGGTGCTGGAGGTGGTGTAGCGGAACACCAGCTTCTCCTCCGGGCGACAGTAGCGGAATGCCTTCTGCGCCATCAGCGCCCCCTCGTGAAAGCCCGAGAGGATCAGCTTGAGCTTGCCCGGATACCAGCAGATGTCGCCGATGGCGAACACGCCCGGGAGATTGGTCTCGAACGCTTCGGTGTCCACCCGGATGAGGCCTTCATGGAGCTCCAGCCCCCAGTGCGCCAGCGGGCCGAGCTCCATCTTGAGGCCGTAGAAGGCCAGCAGCCGATCGCAGGCGTGGCGGACTTCGCCCTCGCGGGTGCGGATGCGGACCGCCTCGAGCTCGCCATCCTCGCCCTCAAGGCCGGCGATCTGGCCGATGATCAGCCGCACCCGGCCGGCATTCACCAGCTCGCGCATCCGCGCCACCGAATCAGGGGCGGCGCGGAACTGATCGCGCCGGTGGACGAGGGCGATCTCCTCGGCCTCGGGCTCGAGGGTGAGCAGCCAGTCCAGTGCCGAATCGCCGCCGCCCGCCACCAGGATGCGGCGCCCGGCGAAGTCGGCCCGCCGCCGCACCGCATAGAACAGCGAACGGCCCTCGAAGCGTTCGGCCTCCGGCAGCGGCAACCGCCGCGGCACGAAACAGCCGGCCCCAGCGGCGATCACCACCACCGGCGCCTCGAACACGGTGCCGGCCGAGGTGGTCAGGCGCCAGCCGCCGCCCTCGGCCCGCTCCAGCGTCTGGGCCATCTGGCGGAGGTGGAAGGTGGGCTCGAAGGGGCGGATCTGCTCCATCAACCGGTCGATCAGCTCCTGGCCGGTGCACACCGGGATCGCCGGAATGTCGTAGATGGGCTTGTCGGGATAGAGCTCGGCGCACTGGCCGCCGGGCTTGTCGAGATTGTCCACGAGATGGCAGCGGAGCCCCAGAAGCCCCGCCTCGAAGACGGCGAACAGGCCCACCGGCCCGGCGCCGACGATCACCATGTCGGTACGGATCGGCTCGCTGCGGTCCATGGGAGGGTCTCGTGACGGTCAAATCGCGTCGCTTGGCCAGATGGTCCGGGGGTCGCGCCCGGCAAGGGCCGCCTAGAGCACCGGCAGCAGGTGGTGGAGCACCCGCGCCGAACTCTGTGCCACCTGGTCGACGAAGGCGGCAAAGTCGAAGCGGGCGTCGCGCCCGGCCAGGTCCGAGAGCGCCCGGATCACCAGCCAGCCGACGCCGAAGGCCTCGGCCACCTGGGCCAGGGCGGCACCTTCCATCTCCACCGCCTGGCCACCGAGCTCGCGGAACAGCCGCTCACGGGTAGCCTCGCAGTGGAGGTACTGATCGCCCGTGAGGATGGTGCCGAACACCAGCGCCGGCGGACGGTCGGCGCCGCCGGCACGGCGCGGCAGCGGCGGCAGGGTGAAGCCCTGAAGCCGGGCCCGCACCCGCGCCAGCAGCGCCTCGGGCACGGTGAAGCCCAGCTGCTCGGTAGGGTTGAAGAAGGGCACATGGCCCGCCTGATAGACCTGCAGCCGCTCCTGCTCGATGACGCCGGCATCGTGCTGGATGGCGCGCTCGGCGATCACCAGGTCGCCGATGTGGAGATTGGGATCGAGGCCGCCGGCAACCCCGCTCAGAACCACCGGATCGCAGCCGAAACGGGCGATCAGCAGGGTGGTGACGAGGGCGGCATTGACCTTGCCGATGCCGGCCTCCACCAGCACCACCTCGCGCCCCTCCAGCCGGCCGCGGGCGAAGGTGCGGCCGGCACAGCTCTCGCGCGCCTCGGCCACGAGCTCGCGTTCCAGGTGCTGGAACTCCTGGGGAATCGCACAGACGATACCGACCGCCACGGCATCCTCCCGCTGCCCGCCGCCCCGCTTGTAGCGCCGCGCCTCGGGTGTGCAAGGCGGGGGCGCGGCCTTCGGTCGCCGTGGACGGCCCGCGGCCCTTCGCGTTAGGGGAAGGCAGGGGCCGCGTCGGCCGGCGGCGGCCTGTCGGGAGCCGAGCCGAAGGGAGGCAGGGAACGTGGACAGGCACCTTCGGGGCATCGATCATGTGGTGGTGGCGGTGGCGGATCTGGAAGCGGCGCGGGCGCGCTGGGCGCGCCTCGGCTTCACCCTCACGCTGCGCGGCCGCCATCCCCGCTGGGGCACGGCCAACCACTGCGTGATGCTGGAGCGGGGTTATATCGAGCTCCTCGGGCTCGAGGATGCCTCAAGCGATGCCCCCATCGCCCGGCGCCTGCGTGAGTTCGGCGAGGGCCTGTTCGCCGTGGCGCTGGCAAGCGACGATGCCGCCGCCACCGCCGCCGCCTGGCGCACCGTGGGCTTCGCCGCTCGCGGGCCCGAACGGCTGGTGCGCGAGATGGAGCCTGATGGGACGATGGCGCTGGGCTTCCGCAATGTGCTGCTGCCGCCGGAGGAGACCCTGGGGCTCACCCTCTTTGCCTGTCAGCACGAGACCCCGGAGCTTGAGGCCGATCCCGCCTGGCGACAGCACGCCAACGGCGCCCGCGCCCTCATGAGCGTGTCGGTGCTGGCGGAACCGCCCGAGCCGGTGGCCGGCCTGTTCGACCGGCTGCTGGGAAGTTCCACCCGTTCGCAGACGGACCATGTGGCCGCCTTCCATCTGGGCAGCGAGCGGCTTCTGGTGTTGCCGGTGGAGGACACCCATCTGCTTCACCCGCTGGCCCGGGCGGAGGAGGGCGAACAGCCGCCGCGCTTCGTCTCCCTCGAGCTGGTGGTGGCGGACCTGGAGGTTCTCGCCCGGCGGCTGTTCGCCCTCCTCCGCCCGGGCCAGCGGGTGAAGC
>WFXL01000062.1 GCA_015490605.1 Rhodospirillales bacterium | reverse complement strand
GGCGCTGGGTGCTGAAGTCCGCATCATCCCGCGCGAGAGCTTCAACCATGGCCTTACGCGCGAACAGGCGCGCCACTGGCTCGGCACCGAGATCGTGGTGATGGTCACCCCGGATGTGCGCCCCACCGGGCCCGAGGTGCTTGAGCGGCTGATCGCGCCCATCCGCCGGGGCGAGGCGGCGGTGGCCTACGCCCGCCAGATCCCGCGCCGGGGGGCGGATCCCATCGAGCGCTTCGGCCGCACCTTCGCCTTTCCGCCCCGAAGCGAGATCCGCGATCTCAGCGCCTACGCCCGGCTCGGCACCGCCGCCCACTACTGTAGCGATGCCTGCTGCGCCTGGTGGCAGCCGGCGCTGGATGCCATCGGCGGCTTTCCGCCCACCCTGGTGAGCGAGGAAACGGTGGCGGTGGTGCGGCTGCTGGAACGGGGCTATCGCCTCGCCTATGTGGCCGAGGCGGTGGTGGAGCATTCGCACCCCAGTTCCCTCTGGGGCGACTTCCGCCGCCAGTTCGATGTGGGCCTCACCCGCACCCTCCACGCCCGCACCCTGCTCGCCCGCGGCCGCGATGAGAGCCGCGGCCGCGCCTATCTGCGCGGCCTGCTTACCACCCTCGCGCGCGAGGCGCCCCACTGGATTCCCTATGCGCTGCTGCACACCGCCTGCCGCTATGCGGGCTATCGGCTCGGCCGCCAGGCGGCCCGCTGGCCGCGGGCGCTGGCCGCCCGCCTGAGCTCGCAGGACTATTTCTGGCGCTCCATCCACCGCGAACGGGTGCTGGCGCTGGCCGCCGGGGAGGGCTGATGCGCCTCGTGCTCTTGACCAACAACCGGCTGCCGCCGCGCGAGGGCATCGGCCACCACCTCCTGGGCCTGGCGCGGGCGCTGGCTGCCCGCGGCCATCGGGTGCGGCTCGTGGGCGCGGGCATGGGCTCCACCTGGCAGGAGGGCGAGCTCGAGGGCCTGCCGCTGGACCTCTACCCCCGCCGCGCCCCGCGGCCGCTGCATCACCTGGCCGCCCGCGCCCTGCTGGAGCGCCGGCTCGCCCAATGGGCGGAGGCGGGCTGGGACCGGCTCCATGTCCATCTGCCGCTGCTGCCGCCGCTGGATGTGCCCCAGCGGGTGGTGGTGACGGTCCACACGCCGCTTGTGACCGACACCGCCGCCACCCGCGAGACCCGGCTCGAGGCGCTCGCAAGCCGGCTGTGGGCGCGCGCGGTGGGGCGCCGCTGGGAGCGCTTCTGGCTGGCACGGGCGGAACGCTGCTTCTGCGTCTCCTCGCGGGTGGCGCGCGAGCTCGCCGCCGACCACCGCCTCGCGAGCCCACCGCCGGTGCTGGTCAATGGCGTCGAGCTGGCGCATTTCCCTTGGCCGCCGCCGCGCCGGCGCGAGCCCATCATCCTCTATCTGGGCCGGCTCGGGCCCCGCAAGGGGCTTTTCAACCTGCTGCGGGCCTTTGCCCTGCTGCCCCAGCGCGAGCTCACCCTGGAGCTTCTGGGCGAGGGGCCACTGGAAGGGCGACTTCGCCGGCTCGCCCACGAGCTGGGCATCGCCCGACGGGTGCGCTTTGCCGGCTTTGCTGATCGCGTCGGCGTGCTGCGGGCGCTTGCCCGCTGCCGTCTGTTCGTCCTGCCCTCCATCTATGAGGGGCTGCCGCTGGCGCTCTTGGAGGCGCTCGCCGCCGGTGCGCCGGTGGTTACCACCCCTGCCTGTGCGCTGCCGGAATTCGGCCCGAAGCCGCCTTTCCTGGTGGCACGACCGCCGGATCCTGCGGGGCTGGCGGCGGCCATGGCGGAACTGCTGGATTCGCCCGATCGCGAGCGCGAGCTGGTGCTGCAGGGCCGCGCCCTAATCGAGGCGCGCTTCACCTGGCCCAAGGTGGCCGCCGCCTTCGAGCGCCAGCTGGCCGAGCCCGTGCGACAGGCGGCATGAGCCTCGCCCATCCCCGCCCCGAGCCCGTTCGCCGCATCGCCGTCTTGGCCTTCGGCTTCGCCGCCAGCCAGCTGCGCCGCCAGCCCTGGGCCGCCGTCCACGGGCTCGCGACGACGCTTGCCGCCGACGGCACCCGGGTGTGGGTGCTGACCGACGTGCACCAGCACGGGCTCGAGGGCCACGGCCCCTATGAGGTGGTGCACCTGCCGCAGAGCTTCGTCCGGAACCGCCCCCACCCCGCCCTCGAGGCCTGGCTTGCCGCAACCGGCGTGGACGAACTCTGGCTGCTGTGTGGCCTGTTCCAGCTTTTGCGGTTGCGGGCCGTGCCGCGGAGGGTGCGGCTGGTTCCGCTGCTTTTGAGCCCGCGGCTTCGGGTCGGGGAGGTGCTGGCCGCCTGGCTGCGGGCGGGGCCGGCCGAACGGCGGATGCTGCGGTTGCCCCTCATCAACGCCCTCATCCCCACGAAACTTCTGGCCCGGCGGCTGGCACAGCTCGGCATCCGACAGATCGTCTATGGCAGCCCCACAAGCCGCACGCGCCTTGTGCGCCGGGGGCTTCCCATGGGGCCGGTGCTGCCGCCGCCGCTGCCCACACCACTGCACCAGGCGCCGACACCGGCTCCCACGGGCGACGGGCCGCTGGTGGTGGGCTTCGGCCCGGCGCTTGCAGCCCGCGGCGCCGATCTTGTGGTGCGCATCTTCGAGCGCGCCTGTGCCCGCGGCTTTCCCGGCCGGCTGGAGCTGCTGCTGCGACCCGACTGCCCCAGGACCACCGCCCGGCTGCTGCGCCGCATCCGCAAAAGCCCCGTGGCCGCCCGCATCCGGGCTGAAACCCGCAGGCTTTCGCCCACCGAGCTCCAGGCCCGGATCGCCGCCGCCGATGCCATCCTCCTGCCCTTCCGCGCCCCCATCGCCGAACTGCCGCTGGTGGTGTTCGAGGCGGCGGCAAGCGGCCGGCCGGTGCTGGTGCTGGACCGGCCCGGCATCGGCGACTGGGGGCGGCTCCTGGGGCTGGTGGTGGCGCGCCGCCCGCAGGAGCTGGCCGAGGCACTGCTGCGCCATGAAACCCTGCCGCGACCGCGCCCCCGGCCGCTCACCGACCCGCTCGCGGGCCTGCCGCCGGCGGTAGCGGCCCGGCTGCTGCGCCTTCGCCTCTTCGCCCTGGCGGGGCCGAAGCCGAGGGCGGCGAAGGAGGGCGATGCCCTTTCCGCCGTCTCCGCGGCGCTGGCGGAACTGGGGCCGAGCTGGATCAAGCTGGGGCAGTTTCTGGCCACGCGGCCGGACATCGTGGGCCCGGAG
>WFXL01000061.1 GCA_015490605.1 Rhodospirillales bacterium | reverse complement strand
TGCCTCCATCGGCCGCGGGATGGCATCGCACCGCTGGGGAGGACCCGATCCACCGGCGGACCGCCGCGCCGGATGCGCGGCCGCAGCCCACATAGTCGCCACGGGACGCCGCCGCAACCGCCCCCAGGGTCGCGTGCCGCCCTCGACAGGCCCGGGGTACGGGCTACTCTCGCCGGCGGAACCCGTGCGGATGCCCGCGATGACTGAGGCCCACGAGGCGCCCGATGGCGAGCGCCGTCCCGGGGGGGAGGAGACGCCCCGCCGGCTGCTGATCGTGGATGCGCCCGGCTATGTTTACCGCGCCTTCTTCGCGCTGCCGCCGATGACGCGGCCCGACGGCACCCCCATCCACGCCGTCTACGGCTTCGCCAACATGCTCCTCAAACTGATGGAGCAGTATCCGGACGATGACATCGTGGTGGTGTTCGATGCCGCCGGCCCCACCTTCCGCGAGAAGATCTACGAGGCCTACAAGGCCCAGCGCGAGCCGCCGCCGCCGGAGATGCAGGTGCAGTTTCCGCTGGTGCGCCAGGCGGCCGAGGCCTTCGACCTGCCGGTGGTGGAAGTGCCCGGCTATGAGGCCGACGACGTGATCGCCACCCTGGCGCGGATGGCGCGCGAGGCCGGGCGCGAGGTGATCATCGTCTCGGCCGACAAGGATCTGATGCAGCTGGTGGGGCCCGGCGTGGTGATGTGGCACCCCATCCGCGAGGAATTCATCGGGCCGGAGGAGGTGCGCGCCCGCTTCGGCGTGGGGCCGGAACATGTGCGCGACGTGCTGGCGCTGGCGGGCGATCCTACCGACAATGTCCCCGGCGTGCGCGGCATCGGCGTCAAGACGGCGGCCAAACTGGTGGAGGAGTTCGGCTCGCTCGAGCAGATCCTGGCCCAGGTGGACCGCATCCGCCAGCCCAAGCGCCGCCAGACCCTCAAGGAGCAGGCCGATCTGGCACGGCTGTCCTATGAGCTCGTGGGGCTCGATGACAAGGTGCCGCTGCCCGTAAGCCTCCATCAGCTGCGGAGGCGCCCGTGGGATCCCAGAAAGCTCCTCGCCTTCTTCCGCGAGAACGCCTTCCGTTCGCTGATCGTGCGCATCGAGGAGGTGGCCGCCACCGCCGCCGCCGAACGCGCGGCCGAGCGCCCGGCCCAGCGTTTCCTCGCCATCCGTGACGAGGCCCAGCTCACAGAGGTGCTGGCCGAGGCGCGCCGGCGCGGGCGGCTTGCCATCGACCTTGAGACCGACTCGCTGGCGGTCGAGCGCGCGCGCATCGTCGGCATCTGCCTCGCGGTGGCGGAAGAGACCGGCTATTATGTGCCGGTGGACCATCGCGATGAGGCTGGCCGGCGGGTGGAGGGCCAGCTTGGGCTGGAGTCGGTGCTGGCCCGGCTTGCGCCGGTGCTGGCCGATCCCACGGTGCTCAAGATCGGCCACAATGTGAAATTCGACCTTGCCATCCTCGAGCGCCACGGCCTTGAGGTGGCGCCGCTGGCCGACACCATGCTGCTGTCCTATGCGGTGGCCGGCACCCGCCACGGCCACGGGCTTGATGAGCTGGCCAGGCGCTATCTGGACTATGACACCGTCACCTACGCCGAGGTCTGCGGCACCGGCAAGAAGCAGATCGCCTTCGACCGGGTGCCGCTGGACCAGGCGGTACGCTACGGGGCCGAAGATGCCGAGGTCACCCTCAGGCTCCATCATGCGCTCGGGCGGCTTCTGGTGGATGAGCGGGTGGTGCGGGTCTATGAGACCCTGGACCGGCCACTGGTGCCGCTGATTGCGCGGATGGAACAGCTCGGCATCCGCATCGACCGGGCGCGGCTTGAAGAGCTCTCCCGCAGCTTCGGCGCGCGCATGGCGGAGCTCGAGCGCCGTGCCTGGGAGGTGGCCGGCAGTGAGTTCAATCTGGGCTCACCCAAGCAGCTGGGCGAGGTGCTCAAACGCCAGCTCGCCGCCATCGGCGCAAGACGCACCGCCACCGGCAGCTTCTCCACCAGCGCCGATGTGCTCGAGGAACTCGCCGCCCAGGGGGTGGAGCTCGCCCGCATCGTGCTAGAATGGCGCCAGCTGCAGAAGCTGGTCCGCACCTATTGCGATGCGCTTTTAGAGCAGGTGGACCCGCGCACCGGCCGGGTGCACACCTCCTTCAATCTGGCTGCCACCTCCACTGGCCGGCTGAGCTCGAGCGATCCCAATCTGCAGAACATCCCCATCCGCACCGAGGAGGGGCGCATGATCCGCGCCGCCTTCGTGGCGGAGGAGGGCTGGCGCCTGCTCTCGGCCGACTATTCCCAGATCGAGCTGCGGGTGGTGGCCCATCTGGCCGATGTGACCGCCCTCAAAGAGGCCTTCGCCCAAGGCCGCGACATCCACGCCGCCGCGGCGGCGGCCATGTTCGACGTGCCGGAGGACAAGGTGGACTACGAGTACCGCCGCGCCGCCAAGGTGATCAACTATGGCATCGTCTACGGCATCGGCGCGCCGGGGCTGGCCCAGCGCCTCGGCATCCCCCTGGCGCGGGCGCGCAACTACATCGAGGCCTACTTCCGCCGCTATCCCGAGATCCGCGCCTATATGGAGCGGGTGATCGAAGCCGCCCGGCAGAAGGGTTGGGTGCAGACCCTCTACGGGCGGCGCTGCTATGTGGACGACATCAACCACCGTGTGCCCTCGCGCCGCCATGCGGCCGAACGCCAGGCCATCAATGCGCCGGTCCAGGGAACCGCAGCCGACATCATGAAGCGCGCCATGATCCGTCTCGACCGCCGGCTCGCGCGCGAGGGGCTGCGGGCGCGCATGCTGCTGCAGGTGCACGACGAGCTGGTGCTGGAGGTGCCGGAAGAGGAGGTGGAGCGCACCGCCGCGGTGGTGCGGGAGGTGATGGCCACGGCCGCCCCCCAGCTCTCGGTGCCGCTGGAAGTGGAGGTGGGTGTGGGCCGCAACTGGGATGAGGCCCACTGAGCCGGCGGCAGCGTCAGACGAACCAGATGAACGTCACCAGCACGAACACCGGCAGCAGGAACGCGCCCGACCACAGCATGTAGCCGAAGAAGCTCGGCATGGGCGTGCCCTGTTCCTCGGCGATGGCCCGCACCATGAAGTTGGGCGCATTGCCGATGTAGGTGTTGGCCCCCATGAACACCGCCCCGGCGGAGATCGCCAGCAGGGTGCGATTGAGCTCGGTGGTGAGCACCGCCGGATCGCCGCCGGCAGCGTTGAAGAACACCAGGTAGGTGGGGGCGTTGTCGAGAAAGCTCGAGAGGATGCCCGTCACCCAGAAATACATGGCATCATTGGGAGAGCCGTCGGGATTGTTGACCAGCGCCACCACCGGCGCCAGGGCACCTTCGGTCCCCGCCTTGAGGATGGCGATCACCGGTATGATGGTGATGAAGATGCCGGCGAACAGTTTCGCCACCTCCTGGATGGGGAACCACGTAAAATCATTGGCCTCGCGGACTTCGGGCGGAGTGGTGAGCCAGGAGAGGCCGGCGATCAGGAGCAGCAGCAGATCGCGGACCAGGTTCTGCAGCTCCACCTTGACATAGTAGATCTCGAAGGTCACGCCCGGCCGCCAGACGCCGCTCAGCAGTACCGCCCCCACGATGCCCGCGAGGAAGAAGAAATTGTGCCATCCCTCCACATGGATGGGCTCATCCACTTCCCGGGGCGGGGCCGCCTGTTCGTAGCGCATGTACCAGAGATCCAAAAGCCAGAAGACCACCAGCAGAATGCTGGCCACCAGCAACATCGGCATCAGCATATTGACGGTGGGCCAGAAGAACGGCACCCCCTTGAGAAAGCCCAGAAACAGCGGCGGATCGCCCAGCGGCGTGAGGGAGCCGCCGATGTTCGCCACCAGGAAGATGAAGAAGACCACCACATGGGCGCGGTAGCGGCGCCAGGCGTTGGCGCGCAGGAGCGTGCGGATCAGCGCCATGGCCGCGCCAGTGGTGCCCATCCAGCTCGCCAGCGCCGTTCCCAGGGTCAGAAGCCCGGTGTTGAAAGCGGGCGTGCCCACCACCGAGCCGGCCACCCGGATGCCGCCGGTGACGGTGAAGAGGGAGAAGAGGAGGATGATGAAGGGAATGTATTCCAATAGGGCCGTATACAGCAGCTCGTAGAGGGTAAAGCCGAACCCATAGGCCAGCGTCATGGGTACCAGGATGGCAAGCGCCCAGAACAGGCTCACCTTGCCGAAATGGCGGTGCCAGAAGACCGGCGCCACCAAAGGGAAGATGGCGATGGACAGAAGGATGCCCGCGAACGGAATCGCCCACCACAGGGACAGTTCGCTACCGTCGAGCGAATACTCGGCCACGCCGGCCCACGCCGCATCAGGCCTCGAGGCCGCAACCATCCCCGCGACCACGGCCGCAGCCGTGATCCACCGCTTGAAGAAGGGTTTCACCGGTGCCCTTCCCTGCCGTTGCCGGCACCGCTTCTAGAGACCCGCGAGCGGGCTGTGAAGGGCGGCCGGTCCCCATTCGCCGCAGGAGCCCGGCGTGGCCTCGGTCCAAGCTGCCTGTCTCTACGACAGGTTGCCCGTGTGATGCAGACGCCCTAAACGCCGGGCGAGCCGCCGCAGCATGGGAGACGGGCGTCCATGGGCGCATTCGCCGGCCGCGCTGCCTGGGGCCTGCTGATCGCGATCCTGGTGTGGGCGCCGCTGCCCTATGCCAGTGTCATTCCCTGGGCCTACCATCTGCTGGCGGTGCTGGCGGCCCTCGCCCTCGCCCTGGCGCTGTGGGACCGACGTCGACCGTTACGGCTGCCGTGGGAGCTGACGGTGGCCATCGCGGCCTTTCTGCTGGCGGTGGGCTGGGGCCTGCTGCAGGGCACGCCGCTTGCCCTCCTTCAGCCGCTCGCGCATCCGCTGTGGTCCGAAGTTGGTGAGGCGGGGCTCAAGGTGCAGCCGACCATCGCCCTCGCGCCCGAAGGGACTCGCGACAATGCCGTGCGGCTGTTGACCTATGGCGCGGTGTTCCTGACCGCCTTGCTGCTGGCGCGCGAGGGCGAGCGGGCACGGCGGCTGTTCCGCCTGATCTTCGTGGTGATCGCCCTCGAGGCGGCTTATGGGCTGATCAACCATTTCGCCGGCTGGAACACGGTGCTCTGGGAGGAAGGACCCAAGGCCTATGCCGGCACCGTCACCGGCACCTTCGTCAACCGCAACACCTTCGCCACCTACACCGGCCTCGGCGTGCTCCTGGGCCTCGCTCTGCTCACCGAGAGCCTGCTGCGTACCGGCACCTTCGACGACTTCCGCCGGCGGCTCGTAGCCTTGGGCGAAGAGATCATGGGCCGCAAGGGGCTGTTGCTGGTGGCGCTGGTACTGGTGGTGACCGCCCATCTGCTGACCGGCTCGCGCGGCGGCTTTCTCTCGCTGGCGGCGGGATTCCTCCTGTTCGTCGTCGGTGCCTTCGTCATCACCCGCCCACGACCGCAGACGGCATTCGCAAGCCTCACGGCGCTGGCCCTGGCGGCCTGGGGGCTTCTGGCACTTGCCGGGGATGTCACCTTCGAGCGGCTGATGCGGGCGGATACCGTCGACAACCCCCGCACCGAGGCCTATGCCCTCGCCGTGGAGATGATCGCCGAGCGGCCGCTTGCGGGCCACGGCCTCGGCAGCTGGACCCAGGCCTTCCAGCTCCATCGGGATGAGCGCTTTCCCGGCTTCTGGGACCGCGCCCACAACACCTATCTCGAACATGCGGTGGAGCTCGGCCTGCCGGCGACTGCCCTGCTTTATCTCGCCGCGGCGCTGGTGTTCCTTCGCACCTGGCGCGGGCTCCACACCCGCCGGCGCAACCGCATCTTCCCGCTGGTGGGGGTGAGCGCCACCGTACTGGTGGCAGTCCACAGTCTCGTGGACTTCTCGCTGCAGATCCCGGCCATGGCGGTAACCTATGCGGCCATCGCCGGCATCGCCTGCGCCCAGGCGCTGCCGCGCGAGCTGCGCCGGCCGGAGCTCAGCCGCAGCCATCGCGCCACCGCGGTCGGCGACCGCCCTACGGTGCGCACGGAAGCTCCTGCCGCCCTCACCGAATCCCCCTGACTGCCGATCACGGCCGCGACAGTGCCTGGGCGGCGCGTGACGGCCAGCCTCGTACTGCCGTGGCCGAGGGCAGCCCCGTCGACAGCGCGAGCAGTCCGCCGGCGGGATGCGGTCGAAGCCCGCAACGGCAGTCGGAGCCCCGGCCGCAGCGTCCAAGGGCCGCTCTCCCCTGCCGGATCCGCTCGGCACATGCCCGCGGCCGCGCTTCTCCCGGCACGCCCCCGGACCGCAGACAGGCACCCGGCCATGCGACCCGGGCTGCGCTGTCCACCCACCGACACGCCGGCATAACCACCCGCGGTTGGCCGCCAAGCCGGCGGCCATGCCTTCACTGCCGCCCACCCGGCGGCTGGCACGCCGCGGGTGCACGGCCCGCAAGATCGCAGCGCCCATGGCAACCGGCCCGGCCAGCGCCGGCCACGGTGCCGCTGCGGCGCCGCACCGCCCGGCCCGGGCCGCCCGTGCGGCCATCCCCAGGGCGCCCATCCCCAGAAGGCCGCCTCCTGCGGCCTCGGCTTCAGAGCATCTCTGCGCGCCGGGCCAGCTTCTGCACCTCGCGCTCCACCACCCGCTCGACGATCGCCGGCAGGTGTTCGTCGAGCCAGGCCTTGAGCATCGGGCGCAGGAGTTCGGCGAGGAAGGCCTCGACGGTGCGCTCGCCGCCGGGCAGCGCCGGCTCCGGCTCGGGCTTCGCCACCTGGCGGGTGAGGCGGGCGAACGCCCCGGCGGCAGCCGCAGCAGCCGCCGGCGACAGGAGATCCTCGGCGGTGAGGTCGGACGCGGCCGCAGCAGCAGGCTCACCCTCTGCGTTCGCCTCGCTGGCCACCTCCGCTCTGGGCGCGGCCGCTTCGGGTGCTGGTGCCGCCTCGGCTTCGGTCGCCGGCTCAGGCTCCGGCGCCGGTGCCGGGGTCTCGGGAGCGGCTTCCTCCGGTGCCGGTGCGCTCTCCTCCACCACGTCGGTGAGCTCCAGCACTTCCTCACCCTCGTCCTCGCGCGCGGCGGTGCCCTCTTCCTCGTCGCTGGCGATGATCCGACGGATGGAGGTGAGGATCTCCTCCATGGAGGGTTCGGCCTCCTCGCCGCCGGCCTCGGGCCGGGCCTTTTCCTTCTCGCTCATGTTCGCACTCCGCTGGCCACCACCCTTCTAGCCACCTTCGGTTAACCGACCGTAAAGAACACCGTCGCGCCGGTCCACTGCCGCCCCCTCCCCGGGCCCGGCGGCCGGCGCCACCGTGGCGAGGGCCGCCGGCACCACAGCGGCGGGCGCAGATGCTGCCATGCCGGACTCCACCCGCGGGGCGACGGCCGCCGGCGTCGGGGTGGGGCTACGATTGGGGCCACCGGGAAGCCGGGGGGTTTCCATCATCGCGTGGACAGTCGATCGCATCGCACCGGGCGCTACTGGTGGTGCGCCCCTGATCTCGGCGACTGGCAGATCTGCCTCGGGCAACGGTTCTTCTTTTTCGGAATCGGCTGGGACCAGCTGGTCGAACCGGCCCAGCACCGCCGCCAGCCGATAGCCCGCCACCAGCCGCTCGGCCTGCAGCCGGGCGCGGGCGGTCTCGGCCTCTGCGAGGGCATCCTCCGCTTCCAGCACCGCCGCAAGCGGGCGGGTGCCGGCCACCACCTCCCGCCGGACAGCCTCGAGGGCGAGACGGGCTGCCGCCAGCCGGCGCTCGCTCACAGGCCACAGTGCCGCCGTCATGCGCCAGCGGGCCAGGGCAGAGCGCGCCTCGGCCTCGAGCCGGCGACGGGTCTCCTCCAGCCGGGCGCGGGCGGCGGCGACGCGCGCGCGGGCGGCGCGGGTGCGCGCCCGCACCAGCCCCGAATCATACAGCGGAAGGCGCAGCACCGCCCCCACGGCGAGATCCGCCCGGCTTTCCCGGCGGGGATCGGCGCCGCCGGTGCGGGCGAGGCTGCCGGTAAGGCTGAGATCGGCCCGCCCTGCCGCCTGCATTTCGCGCAGCCGGGCCTCAGCCGCCGCCAGCCGGGCGCGGGCGGCCGCCAGCGCCGGATGGTCCTCGAGCGCCGCCAGCACCTCATCGAGCTCGTTGGGCAGATCTGCCGGCGGCGTCGCCGGCTCCAGCTCCGCCGGTGCGGCGCCCACGAGCCGGCGAAAGCGCGCGCCGCTCTCTGTAAGACGAGCCACCGCGCGCTTGCGGGCGGCCACCGCCGCCGCATGGCGCGCCTCCACCCGCGCCACTTCCGCCGCCGTGCCGCCGCCCAGACGATAGCGCCGCTGGGCCATGGCCAGCAGCAGGGCGAGCCGCCGTTCGGCCGCCAGCGCCGCCTCCACCAGCGCACGATCCCGCATTACCGCGGCATAGGCCTCCACCGCCGCCAGCAGGAGCGAATCCCGCACAAGCCGGCTCTCGTCCGCCGCCGCCCGCGCCGTGGCCTCGGCCCCCGCCACCCGTGCCGCCCGGCGGCCGCCGTCATAGAGCGGTCGCGCGAACACCAGCCGCTCGCGATCCGTCACCAGCGGCGCCGCCTCGCCGCCTTCGCGGGCATAGCGCAGGAGCGTCTCGAACCGCCCCTCAATCTGCCATCCGCCCTCGGCCCGCACGGCGTCCACGTCGGCCGCCGCCGCCCGGGCCTCATAGCGGCTGGCGGCGAGTTCGGGATGGGCGGCGACCGCCGCCAGCACCTCCTCGAGCCCAAGCGCCCGCACCGCCGCGGGGGGCAGCAGCATGCCGAGGACAAGGGTCAGGATCCACGCCCGCTTCATGCCGCCACTCTAGCCCTCATGCACGCATTTGGCCAGCACCAAACATGGATGATCTCTCAGAAGTTGAAATCATGCATGGCCGCCCGCGTGACCTCGCGCCACCCTTCCGTTGCCCCCTGCCCCTCGCTACCTCCCCTGCGGAGACCGGATGTGCGGGAGGAGCTGCGGTGGACGATCGCGACCCGAAGCCGGAGACGGGAGCGGAGTCGGCAGAGCAGGACGCGCCGGAGCAGGCGTCTCCTGCCGCCACGGAGCCGCCGCCGCGTCGCCGGCGGCGACGCTGGCTGCTGCTGGTGGCGCTGCCGCTTGTGCTACTGCTGGGCTGGTACGGCGTCGGCGCCTTCTCGGTGCATGTGATCGATGACGATCCCGCCTTCGCCGAGTCGATCGAGGTGGAGCCCGGTGGCTCGCGTGCGGTGGCGGTGGCGGCAGCCCTGATCGAACGCGAGGTGATGCGCCATCGCTGGGTGGCCAACGATCCCTGGTTCATGCCCGGGGCGGTGCTCGACAATATGCCTGCCTATCAGCAGGGGATCGTCTATGCTCTTTCGCGTTTTGCCATCGAGCTCACCGACCGGCTCGCGCGGGTGCGCGGCTCGAGCCAGATCGACCCGGATGCCGACGAGGCCGCCGGTCGCCTCAAATATCCGGGCGATGTGTGGATCTTCGAATGGTCCAGCACGCCCGTCCAGCCCAGCTCCGAGAGTCAGTACCGCAAGGCGCTGGAGGCGCTGCGCCGCTACAATGCCCGCCTCGCCCAGGGCCAGGCGGTGTTCGACCGGCGCGCCGACAATCTCCGCGATACCCTCGACCGTTTCGCGTCCGATCTCGGCAGCGCCTCGGCCGCCATCGACGAACAGATCCGCATCGGCGCCACCACCCTGGTGGACTTCGGTGCGGACGATCTGTTCTATGCCAACAAGGGGCGCCTCTATGCCTATGCGCTGCTGCTGCGGGCCTTGGGTGAGGACTTCCGCGAACTCATCAATGAGCGCAATCTCGCCCGTGCCTGGGAGCAGATGCTCGCGGCCATGACCGAAGCGGCGGCACTGGATCCTTGGTGGGTCACCAATGGTGCTCTGGACTCGCCGGCGCTGCCGAACCATCTCGCCGCCCAGGGCTTTCTCCTGCTGCGTGCGCGCACCCAACTGCGGGAGATCGTCGACATCCTCCAGAAGTGACTGCCGGTGCGCGGGGAGGTGGTGCCATGTTCATCCAGACCGAACCCACGCCCAATCCGGCCACCATCAAGTTCCTGCCCGGCCGCGAGGTGTCGCCCGAGCGCACCCTCGACTTCACCGACCCCGAAGAGGCGGCGCGAATCTCCCCCCTGGCCCGCCGCATCTTCGAAGTGGGCGGGATCCGCGGCGTGCACCTGGGCCCCGACTTCGTCTCCGTCACCAAGGCCGAGGAGGAGGACTGGCACCTGCTCAAGCCGGCGGTGCTGGGCGCCATCATGGAGCACTATCTCTCCGGCGAGCCGGTGGTGCGGCCCGATGTCGAGCTGCCGCAGGACCCGCAGCCGGCCGCCGATGAGGATGAGGTGACCCGCCGTATCCGCGAGCTCATCGACACCCGGGTGCGGCCGGTGGTGGCCCGCGATGGCGGCGACATCGTCTTCTACGGCTTCGAGCGCGGGGTGGTCTATCTCCACCTGCGCGGGGCCTGTCAGGGCTGCCCCAGTGCGGTGATCACCCTCAAGAACGGCATCGAGAACCTGCTCAAACACTACGTGCCCGAAGTGGTGGAGGTCCGTGCCCTGTCGTGAATGCCGCCCACATCCTCGCCTTCGACTGCGCCGTTGACCGCTTCTCCGCCCTGGTGACCCGCGGCGGCGAGGTCGTGGCCACATGCGTGCGCGAGGCCGGGCAATGGCGTGGCGAGGAGGTGGTCCCGACCCTGGCGGCTCTCCTGGCCGAAGCCGGGCTCGGCTGGTGCGAGCTGGAGCTCCTGGCGGTGGCGGTGGGCCCTGGCGGCTTCACTGGCGTGCGGACGGCGGTGGCCGCCGCCCGCGGCCTTGCGCTCGCAGCGGGGCTGCCGGTGATGCCCGTCTCCACCCTCGAGGCCCTCGCCCACGAGGCCATCGCCACGCTCGAGCTGGCCAACTTCCACACCGGCCTCGTGGCCGGCCGCGGGCTCGTGCACCTCTTGGCCGTGCGCGGCGGCAAGCTGGCCCCAGCACCCCGGACCCTGCCGCTGAGCGAGCTCCATACGGCGCTGCCGCCCGGAGAGCCGCTGGTGCTGGCCCGGGCCGAGCGGGCCGATCCCGCCCTCCTGGGTGAGCGCCCGCTCCACCGGCGCTCGCCCCATGCCCGCGGGGTGCTGGCCGCAGCCCGCCAACGCGTCGCCCGCGGTGAGCCGCCGCGGGAGGGTTGTGCCGTCACGCCTCTCTATCTGCGGGGGCCCGCTGCCGATCCCGCGGCGGGCCGGCCGCTGGTGCCGCAGCCGGCGTGAGCCGATGCTGGCCGTCCCCGCCACCCGCGGTCTGCGGATCCGCCCGGTGGGGCCCTTCGACCTCGGTCGGCTGGCGCGGCTGCACCGCCGCTGCTTCACCGAGGCCTGGGGGCGCAGCGACCTCGCCCACCTGCTGGCGATGCCCGGCACCTTCGGCCTGTTGGCGCGGCTGCAGGAACACCGCCGCCTGGTGCTGGAGCCGCGGCGCGATGTGGGCTTCGCCATCTGCCGGGTGGCGGCGGATGAGAGCGAGCTGCTCTCCATCGGTGTCGCGCCGGAATGGCGCGGGCGCGGCGTCGGCGCAGCCCTTCTGGAAGCGGCCATGGCCCGCTGCCGGGAGCTCGGCGCTCGGCGCATGTTCCTTGAAGTCGATGTGGACAATCGCGCCGCCCAGAAGCTGTATGAGCGCTTCGGCTTCACCCGGGTGGGCCTGCGTCCCGACTACTACCGCCACGGCGACGGCCGTCGCAGTGACGCCTGGACCATGCGGTGCCAGCTGATGGGCGAGGGCCAAGCCACCCCGCCAGCCGACTAACGCCGCCGACGCACCACCAGTTCCCACAGATCTCCGCCGAGCGATCGGCGTGAGAGGACTTCCTGGCCATGGTCGAGCAGCGCCCGCGGCACGTTCTCGAGCGGTTCTCCACCACGCAGCACCACCCGCAGCACCTGTCCCACCTGCATCTCCTCAAGCGCCAGCTTGACCCGTACGAACGTGATCGGGCAGGTATCGCCGGTGATGTCGAGCTCGCGGTCCGCTTGCGGGGTCATTTGCCAACCTTTTCTTACCCGGTACGGTGGAGAAGGGTTGCCATATCCGCCAACATCACTATTGTGCTGGGCGAAGCCTTAGCCGACTGCCGGAAAGGAACCGACGGATCATGAGCGAGCAAATCAGCCGCAGCGAATTGCTGTCGCTCACCACCGAGATCGTCTCCGCCCACGTGTCCAACAACAGCGTGGCGGTGAGCGATCTGCCGCAACTCATCAATCTGGTGTACACCGCCCTGGCCCAGCAGGGAGCCGAGGCGGCCAAGCCCGAGGAGAAGCCCACGCCAGCCGTCCCCATCCGCCGCTCGGTCACACCCGACTACATCGTCTGTCTCGAGGACGGCAAGAAGCTCAAGATGCTCAAGCGCCACCTCAAGACCCACCACAACATGACCATCGAGGAATACAAGCGCAAGTGGGGGCTGGCGGACGACTATCCGGTGGTGGCGCCGCGCTATGCCGAACAGCGCAGCGAACTGGCCAAGCGCATCGGCCTCGGCACCCGCAGGGCGCGCGGCCGCAGCGCCGGCTGAACTCCGGCCGGCGCCACCGTTCCGTGCCGGTGTTCGCGCGCGGCGTCCCGACGCCGCGCGCTTTGCACTTCCGGACCTGTCTTGAAGCCCCGCAGCCCCTCCATAAGTGAGCGCCGGGAGCACAGCAGCGGACACCTCCGCGGACCGGGCGTGGCCAAGAAGCTCTATATCCGCACCTTCGGCTGTCAGATGAATGTCTACGACAGCGAGCGCATGGCCGCGCTGCTGGCGCACCACGGCTATGAGCGCACCGACCGGCCGGAGGATGCGGATCTGGTGATCCTCAACACCTGCCACATCCGCGAAAAGGCCGCCGAGAAGGTCTATTCCGAGATCGGCCGGCTTGCCCGCCTGCGCGAAGTGCGGCGCCGGCACGGCGGCGAGATGCTGCTGGCGGTCGCAGGCTGCGTCGCGCAGGCTGAGGGCGAACTCGTGGCCGAACGGGCGCCGGCGGTGGACATCGTGGTGGGCCCCCAGGCCTATCACCGGCTGCCAGAACTGCTGGCGCGGCGGGCGCGGGCGCAGGGTGCGGTGATCGACACCGACTTCCCGCCCGAGAGCAAGTTCGACGAACTGCCCCGGGATGTGACGGCCAGCGGCCCCAGCGCCTTTCTCACCATCCAGGAGGGCTGCGACAAATTCTGCACTTTCTGCGTGGTGCCCTACACCCGTGGTGCCGAGTCCAGCCGGCCGGCCGCCGAGGTGCTGGCCGAAGCCCGCCGGCTGGTGGCCACCGGCGCGCGCGAGATCGTGCTGCTGGGCCAGAATGTGAACGCCTGGCACGGCGAGGGGCCCGACGGGCGCAGCTGGAACCTGGCACGTCTCATCCGGGCCCTGGCCGAGATCGAGGGGCTGCGGCGGATCCGCTACACCACCTCACACCCCAACGACATGGATGCGGAGCTGATCCGCGCCCACGGCGAGGTGGATGTACTCATGCCCTGGCTGCACCTGCCGGTACAGTCGGGCTCCGATCGGGTGCTGGCGGCCATGAACCGCCGCTATACCGCCGACGACTATCGCCGCATCGTCGACGCGCTGCGCACCGCCCGGCCGGACATCGCCCTTTCCTCCGACTTCATCGTCGGCTTTCCCGGTGAAGAGGAGGCGGACCACGAGGCGACCCTGCGGCTGGTGGAGGAGATCGGCTTCGCCCAGGCTTACTCCTTCAAATACAGCCCGCGCCCCGGCACCCCCGGCTCGGTGATGCCGCGGCAGGTGCCGGAAGCGGTCAAACAGCGCCGGCTGGAGGAGCTCCAGGCGCTGCTGGAGGCGCAACAGCGCGCCTTCAACGCCGCCACCGTCGGCCGCACCGTGCCGGTGCTGTTCGAGCGGCCCGGCCGCCACCCCGGCCAGCTGGTGGGCCGCAGCCCATGGATGCAGGCGGTGGTGGTGGAGGATGCCGCGGTGGGCATCGGGGATCTCGCCCCGGTGGCCATTACGGCGTATCATGCCCACAGTCTCGGCGGACGGATCGTGCGTCCGCATTGAGGTCATGGGAGAGTGCAAGCTGAGGACCACGCTGCTCGCACACGAGGCCCGCGCCAGCCGACGCATTACCTTCGAGGACAACGGCGTCTGCGCCCATCTGTTCGGCTCCCACCAGGTCCATCTCGCCCGCATCGAACAGCAGATTCCCGTCACCCTGGTGGCCCGCGGCAATGAGGTGTGGGTCCAGGGCGAACGCGAGGAGGACGTGGAGGCGGCGGTAACAGTGCTCCAGCGCCTCTACGGCGAGCTCGAGCGCGGGGTGATGGTGGGACGCGAGGAGGTGGATGCGGCCGTGCGGCTGGTGCGCGGCGACGGCACGGGCGCGGACGGGCGCCTGTTCCCGGTGCAGCTGCGCACCGAGCGCCGGACGGTGCTGCCGCGCTCGCCCACCCAGGCGCGCTATCTGCGGGCGCTCCTGGAGCATGAGCTGGTCTTCGGTCTCGGCCCGGCGGGCACCGGCAAGACCTATCTCGCCGTCGCCGCCGCCGTGGCCATGCTGCGCGAGCGGCGGGTGGACCGGGTGATCCTCTCGCGCCCGGCGGTGGAAGCGGGCGAACGGCTGGGCTTCCTTCCGGGCGATCTCAAGGAGAAGGTGGACCCCTATCTGCGCCCGCTCTACGACGCCCTCCACGACACCCTGTCCGACCGGCGGCTGCAGCAGCGCATCGAGACCGGCCAGATCGAGATCGCGCCATTGGCCTTTATGCGCGGCCGCACTCTCGCCAACGCCTTTGTCATCCTCGACGAGGCCCAGAACACCACCCCGCTGCAGATGAAGATGTTCCTCACCCGCCTCGGTGAGAACAGCCGCATGGTCATCACCGGCGATCCCAGCCAGGTGGACCTGCCGCCCGGGATCCGCTCAGGCCTCGAGGATGCGGTGGCGCGGCTGCGCCATCTGCCGGGAGTGGCCGTGGTCCGCTTCGGTCGCGAGGATGTGGTGCGGCACCCGCTGGTGGCGGCCATCATCGAGGCCTATGATCGGCCTGCGCCGGAGTCTGGGCCCGAGGGGGAGACCGGCACCGACCGGACCGGACGGTGATGGACGAGGAGCTGCCGAGTCGACTCGAGCTCGACCTCAGGATCGAGGATCCCCGCTTCGCCGAGGCAATCCCGGATCTGACATCCTGGGTGCGGCAGGTGGTGGCCACCGCCTTGGTGGAGGCGATCGGCCGGCCGCGGGCGCCGATGGAAGTCGCCGTCCATCTGGTGGATGATCGCCGCATCCAGGCTCTCAATGCGCAGCACCGCGGCCACGACCGCCCCACCGACGTGCTGTCCTTCCCCACCCTCCAGCCCGAGGAAGTGGCCCCAGCCCTCGCCGGCCAGGTGCCGGTGGTGCTGGGGGATGTGGTGGTGGCGTTTGACAGCGCTGCCCGCGATGTCGCCAGTACCGGCCGGCCGCTTGCCGCCCACCTCACTCATCTGCTGGTCCACGGCACACTCCATCTCCTCGGTCACGACCACCAGCGGGAAGCCGAGGCCCGGCGCATGGAGGCGCTGGAGCGACACATCCTCGCCCGCCTCGGCCTGCCCGACCCCTACGCCCACGAGGTGTCGTCATGAAGGTGGCCGCTGACGGATCGCCCTCGCGATCACAACCCTCCTGGTTCCAGAGCGTGCTGCGGCGCCTGCGCGAGCTGGCGGGCCATGAAGAAAACCCGCGCGAAGCACTGGAGGAGGCGATCGAGGAGCACGGTCCCGAGGGGCTGACCCCGGCCGAGCGCGACCTCCTGCTCAACGTCCTCGCCTTCGGCGAAAAGCGGGTGGAGGACGTGATGGTGCCGCGGGCCGACATCTGCGCGGTGGAGCTC
>WFXL01000060.1 GCA_015490605.1 Rhodospirillales bacterium | reverse complement strand
GGGCTCGGAGATGTGTATAAGAGACAGCGACAGGCCGCCGTCGTCGTGGGGGACCCACTCCAGCAGCAACAGGGCAGGCTCGGCATGGACCACCGCCGGCACCGGCAGCGGCCCGAGCCGGCGCAGCTCCTCCAGCATCCACCCCTCAAGCGCGAGGTCGCCACCGCCGCGCGGACGCTTGGCCACCAGCCGCTCGCCGCCGGGAAACTCGAGCCGCCAGACATCGGCGAGACAGCCGCCGTGGAGAGGCGTGGCATCGAGGGGGCGACGTCCCAGCACCGCCTCGACGGCATCGAACAGCCGCTTCATCCGGGCCTCCGCCCCGCACCCCAATAGTGGCGCACGAGTCCGTCCACGCCTGCTTCGATGAGGTCGAGCACATACTCATAGTCGGCGAGATCGCCGTACCACGGGTCGGGGATGTCGGGGCCCGGCGCCTCCGGCGCATAGCGCATGAGCAGCTCCAGAGCCGCCGAGGCATCGCGGGGGGCGAGCCGTTCGAGGCGCCGCAGATGGCCGCGGGTTGCCGCCAGAATCAGGTCGAAGTGGCGGAAATCCTCGCGGCGGATACGGCGCGCCCGGCGCCGGGGCGGTCGATAGCCGCGCCGTTCGAGGGTCAGCACCGCCCGCGCATCGGGTGGATTGCCGGCCTCCTCGGCGCTGGTGCCGGCACTGTCCACCACCAGCTCAAGGCCGAGCACCTCGGCCCGCTGGCTCAGCACCGCCTCGGCCATGGGCGAACGGCAGATGTTGCCGGTACAAACGAAGAGGATACGGCGTGGGGGGGTCTCACCTGCCATGGGATCGTTTCCCATCACTCACGCATGTTCCGATCCTGCGAGGCCTGCCCTCCGGCGTCGCCTCGAGTCCTCCCCCACGCCGGGCGAGATAGGCCGCCTGCACCCGCCGGTCATCCGCCATGAGCACGCGAGAGGCGGTCGGCAAGGCGGGTGGGTTCGGGCAGGCGGAAGCCGCGGGCGAAGGCGAGGGTGAGGCGGATGGCCGTGGCCAGCGACACCCGGTGGCCGATGGAGACGAACACCGGCCGCGTGCGCGCGCGGGTGCGCACCACCGCACCGATGACCTCGTCCCCGTCGAGGAGCGGCGACCAGGCCCCCGGCTCCGGCCCAGGTTCGGTGAAGCGACCGATCAGCCGGCTCTTGGCGACGCCGATGGTGGGCAGGTCCAGCAGCACCCCGAGATGGCAGGCGATGCCGAAACGCCGCGGATGGGCGCGCCCGTGACCGTCCACGAACAGCAGGTCCAGGGACTCCAGCACCGCCAGCGCCTCCAGCGCCGCTGGCGCCTCGCGGAAGGCGAGATAGCCCGGCACATAGGGAAAGCGCAGCGGGGCGCTGGCGAGCGCGCTCGCCTGGAGCTCGCCGGTGGGATCGAGCCTGACGGCGGCGGCGAACACCCGCCTGCGGCGGCGGTCGTAATGGATGTCGACGCCGCCGATGCGCATTGGTGAGACCAGGCGATCGACGCAGACCACCCGCGCCCGCAGCGCCTCCTGCAGGCGGCGGGCTGCGGCCACATCCTCAGGCCACGGCTGGCTCTGGCCAGGACAGGCGAGGGTCACCGGTGCCGCCGCTCAGTAGACGTCCTGGCCGCCGTTCACCGGGATTTCGGCGCCGGTGATGTAGGACGCCCCCTCGGAGCAGAGGAAATAGATGATGGAGGCCACCTCCTCGGGCGAGCCCAGGCGGCGGAGCGGGATGCGCTCGACGATGCGCTCGGTGCCGGGTGAGAGGATGGCGGTGTTGATCTCGCCCGGACAGACGGCGTTCACCCGGATGCCGAGATGGGCGAGATCGGCGGCGAGCTCGCGGGTGAGGGCGGTCAGCGCCGCCTTGGAGGTGGCATAGGCGCTACCGGCGAAGGGATGGACCCGGTGGCCGGCGATGGAGGTGAGGTTGACGATACAGCCGCCCGCCTCCGCCAGATGCGGCGCCAGCGCTCGGCTGAAGAACACCGGGGCGAAGAAGTTGATGCGGAAGACCCGCAGCCACAGGTCCATATCACCGTCGAGACAGCCGAGGCGGCTGCCGTCCTCCTGTTTGGGCGAATAGCCGGCGTTGTTCACCAGCGCATGGAGCGGCTGGCCGTCCAGCAGCTCTTCGAGCCGCTCCACCGCTTCCGGCAGGCGTTCAGTCTGGGCCAGGTCGATGGTGATGTGGGCATGGCGTTCGTTGCGCGGGCACTGGGGCGGCACCGGCTCGCGCGAGCAGGTGATGGCCCGCCAGCCGTGGCGCACGAAATAGGCGGCGGTGGCGTGGCCGATGCCGCGGCTTGCGCCGGTGATGAAGACGGTCTTGCGCGGCTCGCTCATCGCCCGGGTCTCCCCTCCGTCTCTTCGGGGAGATAGCCGCCGGCTGCAGCGTCGCAAGCGTCAGCGGAAGGCGCGGGCGCGATAGAGGCGGACGCCCAGCTGAAGGGCGGCGAGAAAGGGGTGACGCCGGTGGAAGGGCGAGAGCTCCACCGGCACGCCGCTGTGGCGCTCGATCTTCCAGGCAAGATAGTCGGGGCCGCCGGCGAAGGTGAAGGCCGCCTTGGACAGGCGCAGCACCGAGAGGAGCTTGCCCTGCAGCCGCCGGAGCTGCCAGGCGCGCTCGGCGCGGGCGCGGTCCATGAGCGGCAGGCGGGCGGCTTCCAGCAGGGCAAACAGGCGCCGATAGCGCTCGGGATAGCGTGCTACCAGCTCACGCGCCCGCTCCGGCCGTTCGGGCCGCAGCTCGGTGGCATAGGTGGCGCGAAAGGCGCGGGTCCAGAACTCCTCGGCGCTGACCCGCGCGGGCGACAGCGGTCGGGCAGCGAGATAGAGGCTCGCCACCGCCCGGGCGAGGGCGGTCTCGATGCGCCCGCGCACGCCACCGGCAACAAAGGCGAGCCCCGTAGGCTGGGCGAAGCGGGCCCAGAAATAGGGGTTGAATACCACCGGCGCCGTCAGCCGTTCGAACTGGGCCAGTTCCAAAAGCGCGCACTTGGCCCGCACACGCCTGCCGTCCCAGCCGGCCTCCACATAGTAGACATTGGGCGGCAGCAGCCGGTTGGCGAGCCGCGGCAGCCGGCGACGGTAGGCGCGCCGGTAGGAATCCACCAGCACATAGAGGTCTACCAGCCCCTCCAGCTCGCCGCCTTGGCGCAGACAGCTACCGTAGAACAGCATGGCGCGGACGGCATCCCCCCAGCGCTGGCGCAGCTCCTGCACGAGCGCCGCCACCGCCGGTGGCAGCGCCACGTCGAGCTCGCCGGCCACAACCGCCCGAAGTCCCGCCACAAGCTCAGCCGGCAATTCCGTCGCGGACAAGACGGATGCGCTCCTCGCAGCTGATCACCAGGGGTTCGCCGGGATCTGCGGCGAACAGCTCGCCATCGAACACGAATTCGGCAAGGCCCTCGAAGGTCGCACGGCACCCGCCGGTACTGGCCCATCCGGGTGGAAGTGGCGCAGGTGGCGATCCTCCACCCCCCAGCAACTGGAGTGCGGTGCGACGCCAGCGTGGCGAGCGCGGGGGCACCGTGGTCACCGCCAGCGGCTGCTCGCCACGGTGCCACCAGGGCCGGAGGCCCAGCACCAGCCGCGGCAGGGCGCTTGCGAGAATGAGGAGACGCTCAGCCGCACCCCAGTCCACGTCATCCACACGGATGCGGCAGGTGCGCGGGCCGAGGCCGGCAAGGGCAGGGTGGCCTGCCAGCAGCCCCGGCAGCACGCTCAGGGCCAGCAGCAGATGTGAGCCGGTGCCCACGAGCCCGCGGGCGCGCAGCCCCCGCTGCCAGCGCCGCACCAGGTCGCACACGCCGGCCGCACCGAAGAGAAAGCCGTAGAAGGGCTGGGTGAGGCCGCCACCTTCGAGCCGCGGCACCCAGGTCTCCTGCAGCTCGAGCCCGGTGGGCTCCTCGCGGGCAAAGGCCAGGAGTCGCCAGAGGGTACCGCCCCCCTGGCGGGGCAGGCCGAGGCAGGCATGGGTGAGATTGGTGCTGCCGCCTGGCCGCCATTGGCGCTGCTGCCCGGCGGCAGCGCCAATGGCGGCCAGGCGGCGGCCGGGGCGAGTCGGGCGAGGGCGCTCAGGGTGCGCATGATGGTGCCGTCGCCGCCGTCGATGGCGAGCAGGCGCACCTCATGGGCCAGCAGTTCGGCAAGCCAGGGGGTGATGTCCTCGCCCGGCTGGCGCAGCCGCAGCGCCACATCCGCTTCGCGGGCAAGGGCCTCGAACGACGGGTGGAGGCGCCGTCGATGGCGACGGCTCTCGCGATTGACCAGAAGGGCGAGGCGCGGGCGGGTCATGGGGCGGCCATGGGGGCCGGGGTCACTGGCGCCATCCCATGGGCCCGACGCAAGGCGATGGCAAGACCCGTCATCAGAAGCCCGGGCATACTCCAGGCAGCGAGCCAGGGTGGGATGAAGCCCCCCTCGCCCAGCGCCAGCAGGAAGCCCTGGGCAAGTTCGTAGAGAAAGCCCAGAGCCAGCGCCTCGGCGAACAGGCGTGAGGTGACGCCGCGGCGGCTGAAGGTGCGCAATAATGCCCATGGCAGCAGCAGCAGCGCCCCGGCCCCGAGCGGGTCGGCAAGGCGCGCCTGGGCCCACACGCGGTGGGCGTGGATCGGCCGCATACCGTAGCCGCGGGCCGCGATCACCCGCCACAGATCGGGCCAGGCGAGTTCCTGCGCCGGCCGGGCCATGAGCTGGAGGGCCGCCAGGTCCACCTGCCCGGGGTGGTCATAGACGGGAAACCGCTCAGGCGCGCCGGCGGCGGCGGGATAGAGGGTGGCATCGAAGAAGCGCAGCTGTCCGTCCACCGGCTCGGCACGCGAGGCCACCAGACGGGCGCGCAGGCGTCCCTCGGAATCGCGCAAAAACAGTTCCACCCGCTCGAGCCGGCGTTCGCGGGCCGCGCGGGCATCGGCCTTGAGCACCGCCCCGTCGATCTCGGCCCAGACCCAACGGCCGGGACCGATGCCCCAGTCGGCGGCAAAGCGCCCCACCTCCCATTCCCGCAGCACCGCGGCGGTGGGCGGCACCAGCCGGTCGTCCAGCACCAGCTTGAACAGGGCAAGCAGCAGGGCGAGGGGCAGGAGATGGCGGGCGAGATCGGCCGGCGACAGGCCGGAAGCCCACATCACCACCAGCTCGCGGTGGCGGAACAGGTCCACCACCGCATAGATGCCGCCCAGGAGCACGATGAAGCCGAACAACTCGCTCACCAGCGACGGTAACCGCAGACCCACATAGAGCAGGAGATCCAGAGCCACCTGGTCGGAGCGGCGGAGGATGTCTTCGCTGGCATCCAGCAGGTCGAACAGCAGCCCCAGCCCCAAAAGCAGCACCGCCACCAGCAGCACCCGGATGAGGGTGTGGCGGCGCAGATAGCGGGCGAGGGTGCGCGCTCGCATCACACCGCCTCCACCAGCCGCCGCACCCGCGCGGCGATGACCTCATAGAGGCGATCGAGGATGGCGCCGCGGGCGGGATCGGGCACCCGGGTGGCGGCCCGGAGAAACAGCCCGCTGGCGAGGGCGGCATAGGCCAGGAAGGGGATCGCCAGGGCGGGGCCGGCCGCCACCACACCATCATCGGCGAGCCCCTCGAGGGTGCGGAGGGTCTGGTGGTAGAGCACCAGCAGCGCGAGGCCAACGATGAAGCCGTAGGAGCGGCGTCCGCGCCGTCGTCCCAGCGCCAGGGGGATGGTCAGCAGCGGCAGGAACGGGATGGACAGGGAGCGGGCAAGCCGGCCGTAGAGTTCGGCGGCCACCTCATGCGGGGCGATGTCCCCACGGCCGCGGCCCAGCAGGAGCACGAGCTCGTCCAGGGTGAGCTCACGCTCGTCCTGGCCGCGCGGGCGAAAGCCCACCGGCCGGGTGCCCCGCAGGTCACTGACAAAGCGGCGAAAGCGGACCGTCAGTGCCCGCGGCGCTTCCTCCTGGCCCAGGGTGCGGCCGGCTGCCGGCAGCACCTGCTGAACGCCATCCTCCAGCGCCAGCGCCGCCGGCGCCATAGGCCCCTCCATCACCAGCCGGCCGCGGCGGGCGGTGAGCACCAGCGAATCACCGCCGGGCCGTTCGCTGTAGAGGAACAGGCCGGTGAAGCGCTCGCGCGCCTCATCCAGGGTGGCCACATACCAGGTGGTGCGCCCGAGGCTGGCGAACACCCCGGGCTCCAGCAGCGCCTGGAAGGAGACGTTGGTGGCGGCATAGACGGCGGCGCGATAGCCGTAGCGCCCCCAGGGCTGGAGATAGCCCACCACCACCAGATGCAGCAGCATCAGCACCAGCCCCAGGGCCAGGAGCGGGCGGGCGTAGCGCTGAAGGCCGGCGCCGGCGGCCTGGATCACGTCGAGCTCGCCGTCGCGTGCGAGCCGGGCGGTGGCGATGAACAGGCCCAGGAAGAAGGCCGCCGGCAGCGCCAGCCCCATGTAGTGGGGCACGAGATAGCTGAGCATCTCGAACACCAGCATGAGGTTGCTGCGCCAGCCCACCACCAGGCTCACCAGCCGCAGCGAGCGCTCGGCCAGGAGGATCAGCAGCGCCACCAGCAGCGCCACCGCCATGGGGCCGAGGGTGGCCCGCACCACATAGCGCGAGAGCACCGTCACGGCGCCGCCACCTCCATCGCTGGGATGCGGGGCACGGCCGCACCGGGCAGGGGGAGGTGGCAGGTGCGGGCGGTGGTGAGACCCCGGCCGTCCAGGGTGCGCAGCCGCGCGGTCAGCCGGCGCTCGCGCGCATCCAGCTCCAGCGCCCACCAGCCGCCGGGATGCCGCCCATGGGCGAGGGAGGCCGAGGGCCCCACCAGCACCGGCACCGGCCCGTGGGGCCCCACAAGCCGCCCCTCAAGGGCCCGATGCTCATGCCCGCAGAGGATCAGTTCGGCGCCATGGCGGCGGATGTGTGCGGCCAAGGCCTCGTGGTCGTCGAGGGCGCGCCGGCGGGAGCCCAGCGGCAGCGGCGGATGGTGCAGCAGCACGAGGCGCAGCCCCTCGCGCTGTTCCTGGAGAACGCGCGCGGTGCGGGCCAGCTGCGCCTCGCCCAGGCGGCCGCCGGCATCGCCCAGCGGACGCGGGACGGCGGTGGAAAGCCCCACCAGCACGAGCGGCCCCCAGTGCTCGAGCCAGGGATAGTCGCCATGGGCAACACAGCCCCTGGTCCAATGCGCCCATGCGCGGCCGCCGGCTTCGAGCGCGCCCGCCATATAGGCGTCGTGATTGCCCGGCACCAGCCGCAGCGGCGCGAGCTCGGCCATGCGCGCAAGCCAGCGAGCGGCCTCGGGGAATTCGCAGGGAAGCGCCAGGTGGACCAGATCGCCCGTGACCAGCACCAGATCCGGCCGGAAGGCGGCCACATCCGCCTCCACCCGGGCCAGCGCCTCGGCCAGGTGGCGGCGGCTGCGGCGCAGGGCCCAGGAGAGCAACCCGCTCGCCCGCTTGTTGCGAAAGGCGCCCAGGCCCTGATCCCGGGGCAGTGCCCACAGGGCCGCAAGACCGCGCGCCGGGAGCGGCAGGTGGACGTCGGTGAGATGGGCAATGCGGATGGTCACCCCGCCACCTCTTGCCGGCGGGCCGCAAGGATCGCTGCGGCCAGCGCCAGATCGTCCGGCCGATCCACGTCCACCGCCAGCTCCGGCACATCCAGCGGCACCGCCCGAAAGCTCAGCCCCAGACGCGCCGACAGCGCGGTGGTGGCCGCGGCCAGCGTCAGCCTGCGGGTGAGATAGCCCAGCAGCAGCCCCGGGCCCAGAGCGGCCGCCACCCGCCAGGGGCGCTTGCGCCCTGATTCGAGCCCGCGCCACCAGGCGAGCAGCCGCTCCGCCCGCGGTGTCCGCAGCAGGAACAGATTGGCGCCGGCATAGCCGTCCTCGCGAAAACGCCACCAGGTGCGGCGGCTGTGGGGAAAGCGCCGCTGGAAGATGGAGCGCGGCACCACCGCTGCCGCCAGATCGGCGCCGCTGGCATGCGCTTCATCGAGAAATCGGCGAATGGCGCGTGGCTCCAGGAGCGGATGATCGCCGGTGGTCACCAGCAGCGGCAGCCCCAGCCGGGCGATGCCGGATGCCACCGATTCCACCAGCCGTGTTCCTGCCGGCAGCAGTTCCACGCCCTCCTGCAGCAGCGGCGCGAGATGGGGATGGGTGCGGAGGCGCGCGGGCTCGTCGGCCACCACCGCGATCCGGCCGATGCCCGGCGTGTGCTTGAGGGCGCCGAGCACATGCGCCAGCAGCGGTCTTGCGGCGAGCGGCGCCAGCACCTTGAGGGGCACGCCCGCGGCCCGGGCCACCGGATCTTCCTCGCCCCGCCGGCTTCCCGCCAGCACCAGGGCTGCCACCTCGCCCCTCATGCCAGCTCCTTCTCATAGATGCGGTAGCGTTTGTAGGGGATGCCGCCGACCGTCTCGATCAGCGCCCGCACCGGCCGGTTCGACTCCAGCACCCAGGAAAGTTCCGCGCGTTGCACCCCGCGCGCCTGATGGTAGGCTTTCACCCGGTCGATCACTCCGAGCGCCAGAGCACCGCCGCGTGCACCCCGCTGAAACCGCCGCCGCACGCCCATGAGCGGCATGCGCCAGCGCCGCACGCCGCGCACCTTGAGCCGCCACAGAAGCCGCGCCCAGCCGAGCGGCCACAGGCGCCCGCCGAGATCGCGGATGGCCTCGTTGACATCCGGCAGGGTGACGGCCATGGCGGCGGGCTCGCCTTCCACCTCGCCGATGGCGAAACAGTCAGCACTCACCAGCGGGCGGATGGTCCGGCCGAGATAGCGCGCCTCCTCCCGGTCGAAGGGCACGAAGCCCCAGTTGTCGGCCCAGGCATCGTTGAAGATATCGCAGATGAGGTCGAGTTCGGCCTCATAGCGGCGCATGTCCAGCGGGCGAAAGCGCAGCCCCGGCATGCGGCGGGCCCGCGCCACCAGCCGCCGGGCGGCCGGCGGCCAGTCGCCGGCCACATCAAAATCATAGGCGATGAGATCCACTACCGGGCGGTAGCCCAGCGCTTCCAGTCGCCTGCGGTACCAGGGGCGGGCATGGCCCATCATCATCACCGGCGGATGCTCGAAGCCCTCGATCAGAAGCCCGCAGGTATCGTTGATGGAAGGGTCGAACGGCCCGCGGATGCGCTCAAGGCCGCGGCGGCGCAGATCCTCTTCGGCGGTGGTCAGCAGCGCGGCGAACACGTCCCCATCGTCCACCGCATCCAGGAAACCGAAGAAGCCGGCCCCGTCCCGGTGGCGGGCCAGGTGCTTGCGGTCCCGCTGGGCGCTGATGCGCCCCACCGGCTCATCCCCCCGCAGTGCCAGATAGAAGGTGATGTCGATGTGGCGGAAGAAGGGGTTGTGCTGTGGGTCCACATGGCGCAGCCGCTCCCACAGGAGCGGCGGCACAAAGGCCGGGTCGTCAGCATGGAGCCGGCGGGGCAGGTCGAAGAAACGGCGAAGATCGCGCCGGCTTTCCACCGGCACGACCCGAAGCCCGCTCACGCCCATGTCATCGCCGTCCGCGGACTGCCCGCGGCGGCCGCACCGCCGGGGGCGCCACCACCGCCTCAGATGTCGGCGTAGGCGATGGGCTTGCCCTCGCGATCGAGCACGAGGTTGCCGCTTTCATCCTGGGCCGCTATGTAGCGACCGTGGCCGAGTGCGGTGCCGACATAGAGCACCGGCTTGACCTTCTTGCCCCCATAGGTCTTCAGCTGCTGGGCCGGACCGCGGGCGGCGGGGTCGTTCTTGCTCTTGGACATCTTCAGCATCGTGGGGACTCCACGCTTGTCCTACGACGTGCGAGCAAAGGCCGCGACCCCAGGGCCGCGGCAGGGGTGGTTTGGGACCGGCACCCGCACCCGTCAAGGGCCGTGGCGGTCCCGGCTGCGGGCTCTGATCCTCGCGCCGATGCTGCTGGTGCTGGCCGCCTGCGGGGCACGGCCGGCATCGGATGTGCGCATGGGGGAGCCGCTGGTGGTCAACGGCTCGGGCGTGGCCGCCAACTGGCTGGCCGGCTACCATGCGCTCGAGGCGGGCGACTATCGTCGCGCGGCCGAGCTCCTGCGGCGGGCCGCCGAGCTGGCGCCGGGCCATATCGAGGTGCTGGTGCGCCTGCTGCAGGCGGAGATCGCAAGTGGCCGCTTCGAGCAGGCGGTGGCCGATGCCCGCCGGCTTGCCGAGGCCGCGCCGGGGCGCTTCGAGGCGGAACTGCTGCTGCTGCTGGATTCCTTCCGCCAGGGCGATCTCGCCGGTACCCGCGCGCGCCTGGAACGGCTTAATGCCCCCGGCCTCGGACGGGTGGTGGTGCCGTTTGTCGCCGCTTGGATCGAGGCGGCGGCGGGTGATCCCAAAGGTGCTCTGAAGCGGCTCGACGGCCCCGAAGGAGCACGGGCGCTGCCGGAGGTGCGGGCGGTCCATAGCGCCGCTCTGCTGCTGACTCTGGGGCAGATGGAGCAGGCCGCCCGGGTGTTGGAGGCGCCGCTCGCCCGGCGGGACCGGGTGGCGCCCTCGTTGGTGTGGATGGCGGCCCATGTGGCCGACCGCCGGGGCCGGCGTGAGAAGGCGCGGGCGCTGGTGGCGGCTCAGCAGGCTCATCGACCGTCGGAACCGGTGCTGGAGTGGCTGGCCGAGCGCCTTGCCGGCGAGGAGCCGATCCCGCCGCCCTTTGCCAGCCCGGCCGAGGCCATCGCCGATGTGCTGGTGCGGCTGGCGGAGGCGCTCGATCTCAGCCGCGCACGCATCCGCGCCCTGCGGCTTGCCCGCCTCGCCCTGTTCGTCGACCCGGCCCATGATGAGGCGCGCTATCGGGTGGCCGCCATCGCCGCCGCTCTGGATGACCGCGAGGGGGCGCTCGAGGTGCTGGACCGCATCGGCCCGGATTCGCCCTTCGCCTTTCCGGGGGCGCTGCTTAGGGCGCGGGTGCTGGTGGAGCTGGGGCGTGAGGAGGAGGGCTATGCCCTGCTGGAGCGGCTTGCGCGCGAGCATCCCGAGGCCATCACACCGCTTGTGACCTTGGGCGATCTGCTGCGACGCCGGGAGGCGTGGGACCGTGCCCGGCGGGCCTATGAACGGGCCATCGCCCGCCTGCCCCGGGTGGAGCCGGGCCACTGGCGGTTGTTCTACGCCCTCGGCATCACCCTCGAGCGCACCGGCCGCTGGGAGGAGGCCGAGCGCGCCTTCCGCCGGGCCCTCGAACTGGCGCCGGACCAGCCGCTGGTGCTCAACTATCTGGCCTACAGCTGGGTGGAGCGGGGCGAGCGGCTGGAGGAGGCGCGCAAAATGCTCGAGCGGGCGGTGGAGTTGGCCCCGCGCGATGGCTTCATCGTCGACAGCCTCGGCTGGGCCTACTACCGCCTCGGCGACTATGCCCGCGCGGTGAGTTATCTCGAGCGGGCGGTGGAGCTGGAGCCGGGCGATCCGGTGATCAACGACCATCTGGGCGATGCCTACTGGCGCGTCGGCCGCCGCCGCGAGGCGCGGTTCCAGTGGCGCCGGGTGCTGGGCCTCGATCCCGAACCGGAGCTGGCCGCGCGGGTGCGGGAGAAACTCGCCCGCGGGCTCGAGGACGACCTCACCCTCGCCGACGACTCGTCACCATGATCCGCCGGCAGGCTCCGGCCAAGATCAATCTCGATCTGTTCGTTACCGGCCGCCGCGCCGACGGTTACCACGAGCTCGACAGTCTGGTGGTGTTCGGGGTGGTGGCCGATGAGCTCACCTTCGAGCCGGCGGCCGAGCTCGAGCTGGTGGTGACGGGCCCCTTCGCCGAGGCGGTGCCCCACGGCGAGGCCAATCTGGTGCTGCAGGCGGCACGGCTTCTGGCGGACTGGGCGGCGCGGCGGCCGCAGGCGCGCATCCATCTCCACAAGCGGATTCCGCCGGCGGCCGGGCTCGGCGGCGGCTCGGCGGATGCCGCCGCCACCCTGCTGGCCCTGGCCGAGCTCTGGGGGATCCGCTGGGATCTCGCCGAAGCGCTGGAGCTTGCGGCCGAACTCGGGGCCGATGTGCCGGTATGCCTGTGGGGCCAGACCGCCCGCATGCGCGGGGTGGGCGAACGGCTCGATCCGGTGCGCGGCCTGCCGCCGCTGCCGCTGGTGCTGGTCAATCCCGGGGTCGAGCTCGCCACCGCCCGGGTGTTCGAGACCTTCGCCCGTCACCACCGGCCGCAGCCGGCCCAGCGGCCGCCGCTGCCGGTGACACCGACGCTTCCCATCTTCGGCTGGTGGCTGGGCCAGGGGCGCAACGACCTGGAGCCCGCTGCCTGCACCCTGGCGCCGATGGTGGGAGAGGTGCTGGCGCGTCTCGCTGCCTGTGAGGGTTGTCTCGTCGCCCGGATGAGCGGCAGCGGCCCCACCGTCTACGGCCTGTTCGACCGGCCCACGGCGGCCCAGGCCGCGGCCGAGGCGCTCGCCGCCGAATGCCCCCGCTGGTGGATCACCCATGGCGTGGTGGAGACGCCGCCATGATCCTGCTGTTTTCCGACTTCACCGAGCGCGGGCCCTATATGGGCGAGATGGAGGTGGTCTGCCGCCGGCTGGCGCCGGGCGTGCCGGTGGTGCGGCTCATGAGCGATGCCGTCCCCTTCCGGCCGGATCTGGCCTCGCCGCTTTTGGCAGCCCTCGCCCGGCGCTTCCAGCCGGGGGATGTGTGCGTGGCGGTGGTGGACCCGGGCGTGGGCACCGAGCGCGCACCGCTCGCGCTCGAGCTCGACGGCATCTGGTTCGTGGGGCCTGATAATGGCCTGTTCGAACATGTCCGCCGTGAGGCGCTGGAGCAACGCGCCTTCCGCATCACCCGCCGGCCACCGCGCCTTTCCACCAGCTTCCACGGCCGCGATCTTTTCGCCCCCACCGCCGCCCGCATCGCCCAGGGCGATCTCAGCGGGCTCGAGCCGAGCGAGCCCAGCTCACAGGACGACTGGCCGGACGATCCGCCGGTGGTGGTCTATGTGGACGGTTTCGGCAATCTGGTTACGGGGATCCGGGGCGAGGTCATGCCCCGCGAGGCGGAACTCGTGGCGGGCGGCCGGCGCCTTTGCTTCGCCGAGACCTTCGGCCGCGTGCCCGCCGGGGAGGCCTTCTGGTATGTCAACAGCATGGGGCTCGTAGAGATCGCCGTCAACGGCGGCTCGGCCGCCCAGGTGTTGGGCCTCGGCCCGGGCGATGCCATCATCGCACCCGAGCTGGAGCCCGACGGCGAAGAGGACGACGGCCGCGACGAGGATTCCGGCTTCGACTGAGTACGGACTTTGCCATCACGCAGCCGACGGCGGCCGCGCCGGCGCCAGGGCGCCCGCAGGGGCGGGCGCCTTCCCCGGTTCCGGTCGAGGAATCGGGATCCGGGCTCACTTCAGCTTGGTCTCGCGGAACTCCACGTGCCGGCGGGCCTTGGGGTCGTACTTGCGCAGCACGAGCTTGTCGGTCTTGTTGCGGGTGTTCTTCTTGGTCACGTAGAAGTAGCCCGTGCCGGCGGTGCTCTCGAGCTTGATCAGCTGGGTGCTGGGCTTGGCCATGGTCCTCTCCGAAGCTCTCACGCGCTGGCCGGGAACATAAGGGGCGGGGTGGGGCGGTCAATCCGCTGGCGCGAGCGTGCCGGCGGGCGGTGCGCCCTCGTCACCCTGCGGGCGCTCGCGGCGGGCGGCGAAGAAGGCCCGCAGCAGGGCGGCGGCGCGTGAGGCCTGGAGGCCACCATAGACCTCGGGACGGTGATGGACGGTGGGCTGATCGAAGATGCGGGGGCCGTGGTCGACGCCGCCGCCCTTGGGATCATAGGCGCCGAAATAGAGCCGGCGGATGCGGGCGAGCGCCATGGCGTGCGCGCACATGGGGCAGGGCTCGAGGGTCACCCACAGGCTGCAGCCCACAAGCCGCGGTGTGCCCAGCACGCGCCCGCCCGCCCGCAGCACCAAAAGCTCCGCATGGGCAGTCGGGTCGGCCCAACGCTCCACCCGGTTGCCCGCCACCGCCAGAAGCCGCCCATCAGGCCCGCACAGCACCGCTCCCACCGGCACATCACCCGCGCTGGCGGCCGCCTCCGCCGCCGCCAGCGCCAGCGCCATGGGCTCACTCGCGGGGGACCACATCCACCGTCGCCTCGAGGGTGACGGCATAGCGCACCGCCGCCGGCGGCGGATCCACCAGCCGCGCCTCGAACCGGGTGACTCCGCCCGGCGGCAGCACCCGGCTTGCCACCGGGAACAGGCCGAAGTCCAGCTCGCGCCCGGCCGAATCCAGAAGCGCTACCCGCACGGGCGGCACCAGCCGCTCGGCTGCCGCCCGGTTGTAGACCTCACCGCGCACCACCAGCACCGGCAGCCCATCTTCCTCGGCCCGTTCCACCTGAATGGCGCGGAGTTCCAGGTCGGCCTCCAGCTCCAGCGGCAGGCCCAGGCGCGCATAGATAGGGGCCAGCTGCGGCCACACCGCCACCAGCTCGTTGCGCCCCACCACCAGGCCGGTGACGGCCAGCACCAGCAGCGCCACCAGCAGCCAGCCGAACAGGGCGAGCCGTCCGGGGCGGATCAGCTCCAGCGGCTCCCGCTCCATCTCCGCCAGCAGCCCCTCGGGCAGCGGCGGTGCCGCCGGCTCACCCACGCCCGGCGGCGCCATGAACCAGCGATGGCCGCAGCGCGAACAGCGCAGGTGCCGGCCGTGACGCCCCAGGGCCTCGGCCCGCAGGCGGAAGCGGGTGCCGCAGCGGGGGCAGTCGACGATCAGGGTCTCGGACTCGCTCATGCGGGCGGTTCACCCTGTGGTTGAGATCTCCTCTGGACGAAGCGGGGCGGATGTGCAAGTCTCGTGGCGATCGTCGCCGGGCGAGGATCCGTTGCCGTCCGAGACCCCACCGGCCGTCCGCCTCGTGGGCATCGGCATGCGCTACGGCGATGCCGAGGAGGTGCTGCGCGATCTCGATCTGGTGCTGGAGGCGGGCAGCTTCCACTATCTCGTGGGTCCCAATGGCGCCCGCAAGACCTCGCTGCTCAAACTGCTGGCGCTGTCGCTGCCGCCCGCGCGCGGGCGGCAGCG
>WFXL01000059.1 GCA_015490605.1 Rhodospirillales bacterium | reverse complement strand
GACCAGGATCTTCACCCGGGCGAACTGGCCGGCACCGCCGGTCTGCTTCTTGTGGGTGTAGTCGGCCTCGGCGTCGCGGGTGATGGTCTCGCGATAGGCCACCATCGGCTGGCCGACATTGCAGTCGACCTTGAACTCGCGCTTGAGCCGGTCGACAATGATCTCCAGGTGGAGCTCGCCCATCCCCTTGATCAGAGTCTGGCCGGTCTCGGGGTCGATGCCGACGCGGAAGGAGGGATCCTCCTGGGCGAGCTTCTGCAGCGCCGCCGAGAGCTTTTCCTGATCGGCCTTGGTCTTGGGTTCCACCGCCACCTCGATCACCGGATCCGGGAACTCCATCTTTTCCAGCACGATGGGCCGCTCCGGATCGCACAGCGTATCGCCGGTGGTGGTGTCCTTGAGGCCGACGAAGGCGACGATGTCGCCGGCATAGGCCTCCTTCAGCTCCTCCCGCTGATTGGCGTGCATCAGCAGGATGCGGCCGATGCGCTCGCGCTTGCCCTTGGTGGAGTTCCAGAGATAGCTGCCGCCCTTGATGGTGCCGGCATAGACCCGTGCGAAGGTGAGGGTGCCGACGAACGGATCGGTCATGATCTTGAACGCCAGCGCCGCAATCGGCTGGTCGTCCGCCGGCGCCCGCTCCTCCTCCTCACCGGTCTTGGGATTGACCCCCTTGACCGGCGGCAGGTCGATGGGCGAGGGCAGATAGTCCACGATCGCATCCAGCAGCGGCTGCACGCCCTTGTTCTTGAAGGCGGAGCCGCACAGCACCGGCACCAGCTTGCCCTCGATGGTGCCCTTGCGGATGCAGCGGATCAGCGTCTCGGCATCCGGCTCCTCGCCCTCGAGATAGGCCATCATGGCCTCATCATCGAGCTCCACCGCCGCCTCGATCAGGCGGGTGCGGGCCTCCGCCGCCTGCGCCTTCAGCTCTTCGGGAATGTCCACATAGGAAAAGCGCGCGCCCAGCGTCTCCTCGTGCCAGATGATCCCGCGATCATGAACCAGGTCCACCACCCCCTTGAAGTCACCTTCCGCGCCGATGGGCAGTGTCACCGGAATGGCGTTGGCACCGAGCCGCTCGCGGATCATCTCCACGCAGCGGTCGAAGTCGGCGCCGATACGGTCCATCTTGTTGACGAAGCAGATGCGCGGCACCCGGTACTTATCAGCCTGGCGCCACACCGTCTCCGACTGCGGCTCGACCCCCGCCACCGCGTCGAACACCGCGATGGCCCCATCCAGCACCCGCAGCGAGCGCTCCACCTCGATGGTGAAGTCCACGTGGCCCGGCGTGTCGATGATGTTGATGCGATGGTCCCGCCAGAAGGTGGTGGTGGCCGCCGCGGTGATGGTGATCCCGCGCTCCTGCTCCTGCTCCATCCAGTCCATGGTGGCGGTGCCTTCATGCACCTCACCGATCTTGTAGGTCTTGCCGGTGTAATAGAGGATGCGCTCGGTGGTGGTGGTCTTGCCGGCATCGATGTGGGCCATGATGCCGATATTGCGGTAGCGCTCGATGGGGACCTGGCGGGGCATGGTCTCGGATCCCGTCTCGTTCACCAGCGATAGTGGGCGAAGGCGCGATTGGCCTCGGCCATGCGGTGGGTATCCTCACGCTTCTTGATAGCGGCACCACGGCCGTTGGCCGCATCCATCAGCTCATGGGCGAGCCGCTCCTCCATCCGCCGCTCCGAGCGCGCCCGCGCGGCATGGATCAGCCAGCGGATGGCCAGCGTCTGGCGCCGCTCCGGCCGCACCTCCACCGGCACCTGATAGGTGGCACCACCCACCCGGCGCGAGCGCACTTCCAGGGTCGGCTTCACATTCTCCACCGCCTGGTGGAACACTTCCAGCGGATCGCGCCGCATGCGCTGCTGGATGCGGTCGAGGGCGCCATAGACGATCTTCTCGGCGACGGACTTCTTGCCGTCGCGCATGACACAGTTGATGAACTTCGCCAGCACCACGTCCCCATATTTGGGATCGGGCAGGATCTCGCGCTTCTCGGCTGCACGACGCCGCATGGTCGGGCGACTCCCTCACTTCGGCCGCTTGGTGCCGTACTTGGACCGGCTGTTGCGACGGTTGGCCACGCCCTGGGCGTCGAGCGTGCCGCGGATGATGTGGTAGCGCACGCCGGGCAGGTCCTTCACGCGCCCGCCCCGGATCAGGACCACCGAATGTTCCTGCAGATTGTGGCCCTCGCCGGGGATGTAGCTCGTCACCTCGTAGCCGTTGGTCAGCCGCACCCGCGCCACCTTGCGCAGGGCCGAATTGGGCTTCTTGGGCGTGGTGGTGTACACCCGCGTGCACACCCCGCGCCGCTGCGGACAGCCCGTAAGCGCCGGCGACTTGCTCTTCTCCACCGGCTTCTCGCGACCACGACGCACGAGCTGGTTGATGGTCGGCATGCTCGTTCGATCCTCGATCCGAGGTTCCCACACCCGATCCACGAGACACGCGGGCCCCGACCGGGCTGGTCCGGCCGCGACGCTCCCGTACGACCCGTGACTGGCGAATTCGGCGCTGCGTCTGATCCGCGAGGGTCACCGCCAGCGCCAAAGGCAAGCGGCACGCTTGTAAGCCGGGGCCGCCGCGCCGTCAACCGGCCCCGCGGCGCCTCCCGGCCGTCCCCGCGCCTCAGCACGCATCGACGCGCGCATGCGCGCCGACGGCGGGAAACATAAGCGCCGCCGACGCCATGACAAGCCCCGGCGCCGCACCATTGCCTCGCTGCCGGCGGTCGCCATCTTGCCCTTCGGTGCCCCGGGAGAAGGATGATGCCGCTTTTGATGTGTCCCAACTGCGAAGAGGGCATGCGCGAGATCGACCGCTATGGCGTGCGGATCGACGTCTGTCCCAAATGCCGCGGCGTCTGGCTCGACCGCGGTGAGCTCGAGAAGATCCTGGCGGCTGCTGCCGGTTCCGCCGCCCTTGGCGGCGCGCCCGCCGAGCCCACTGCCACCGTCCGCCAGCAGCCGGCAGCCCACGGCCATCACGCCTATCGCAAGAAGAAGCGCCGCTCCTTCCTGGACGATCTGTTCGACTTCGACTTCTTCGACTGACCTCCCGCCCGACGCCGGCGCGAGCCCACTTTTCCCACCGCATCGGCCATACCAGTTTCCTCCCGGACCCGGGGGAGGAGCGGCCCATGGCCTCGCCGCCGGTCTTCGGCATCGTCGGCTACAAGAACAACGGCAAGACCACGCTGATCACACGCCTCGTGCGCCATTTGAGCGGTCGCGGGCTGGTGGTCTCCACCATCAAGCACGCCCATCACAGCGTCGAGCTCGACCAGCCCGGCAAGGACTCCTTTGAGCACCGCCGCGCCGGCGCCCGCGAGGTGCTGCTGGCCACCTCCCGACGCTGGTTTCTGGTGCATGAGCTGGGCGAGGACGGGGAGGAGCCGCCGCTGGAAGCTCTGCTGGCGCGCATGAGCCCGGCGGATCTGGTGCTGATCGAGGGGTTCAAGCGCGACGGCCATCCCAAGCTCGAGGTCCATCGCACCGCCCGCGGCACACCTCTGATCGCCCACCAGGACCCCACCGTGCTGGCGGTGGCGAGCGACGGCGAGATTCCGGACCTCGCCCTTCCCCGCTTCCATCTGGACGACATCCCCGCCATCGCCGATTTCGTCCTCCAACATGCCCGGAGGTGGCCGTGAGCGCGCGCGACTGTCTCGACTATGGCCAGATGACGCCGGTGGCCACCGCCCGCGCCATCCTCGCGCGCCATGCCGCCCCCGCCGTCACCACCGAGCCGGTCCCGCTGGCCCAGGCCCGCGGCCGCATCCTCGCGCGCGATCTGGTGAGTCCGCGGGATGTGCCGTTGTTCGACAATGTCGCGGTGGACGGCTACGCCTTCGCCGCCGCCTCCCTCGAAGGCGGCGTGCGGGAGCTGCGGCTGGTGGCGGGGGTGGCCGCCGCCGGCCATCCCCACCCGAAACCGGTGCCGCCCGGCCATGCGGTGCGGGCGCTCACCGGCGCGCCGCTTCCCGCCGGCTGCGATACGGTGGTGATGCAGGAGGAGGTGGCGGTGGTGGGCGGCCGGCTCAGGCTGCCGGCGCGCGTCCGCGCCGGGACCCATGTGCGCCGCCGGGGCGAGGATGTGGCCCGGGGTGCGGCGGTGATCGCCGCCGGCACCCGCCTCGGCCCTCAGCATCTGGGGGTGGCGGCCGAGCTCGGCCTCACCCGCCTCGAGGTCCATGCGCCGCTACCGGTGGCGCTGTTCTCGAGCGGTGATGAGCTGGTGGAGCCGGGGGACGGTGAGCTGGGCGGCGGGCGCATCTTCGATGCCAACCGGCCGATCCTGCGGGCGCTACTGGAGACGCTGCCGGTCAAGCTGAGTGATCTCGGCATCCTCCCCGATCGCCGCGAGACGGTGTGGCAGGCGGTGATGGAGGCGGCCCGCCACCATCCGCTGGTGATCACCACCGGCGGCGCCTCCACCGGTGATGAGGACCATCTCTCGCGCCTTTTGGAGGCGCAGGGCCAGGTGCTGTTCTGGCGGGTGGCCATGAAGCCCGGCCGTCCCCTGGGCTTCGGCCGGCTGGGCGAGGCCTTCCTGTTCGTGCTGCCGGGCAATCCGGTGGCGGCCACGCTCGCCTTTCTCCTGTTCGCCCGCCCCTTCCTGCTGGCGCTTGCCGGCGCTCCCTTCACCCTGCCGCCGGCGCTACCGCTGCCCGCCACCTTCACCCTCGACAAGCGCCCCGATCGCACCGAATTCGCCCGGGCGCGGCTGGTGCGCGATGACGCCGGCAGGCTCGCGGTCGATCGCATTCCCCGGGAGGGGTCGGGCATCCTCACATCCCTCACCGAGGCCGACGGCATCCTCGAACTGCCGCCCGAGACCACCCGGGTGCGCCCGGGCGATCCGGTGCTCTACCGCTCGCTGGTGGAGCTCGGCTGCGGCTGAGGCGCGCAGCCGGACTTGCACACTCTCACCGGCCGCCTCACCTGCCGGGGGGGCAGCGGGAGAGGGCCGTGGCACCGCGCATCGATGAACCCTGCCATGCGCTCGCGGGTGAGGAGGTGTTGCGCCGCCTTGGCACCTCCCGCCGCGGTCTCGACCCCGAGGAGGCGCGCCGCCGGCTTGTGCGCTACGGTCCCAACCGCCTGCCGGAACCGCCGCCGCCCTCGCCGCTTGCCCGCTTCCTGCGGCAGTTCCACGACCTTTTGATCTATCTGCTGCTTCTGGCCGCCGCCATCACCCTGCTCCTGGGCGAGCTCGTGGACACGGCGGTGATCCTCGCCGTGGTGCTGGTGAATGCGGCCATCGGTTTCTGGCAGGAGGGGCGCGCCGAGCGGGCGATGGCCGCTATCCGCCGGCTGCTGGCGCAGCAGGCGCTGGTGGTGCGCGGCGGCCACCGGCTGCCGGTTGCGGCCGAGGAGCTGGTGCCGGGCGATCTGGTGGTGGTCACCGCTGGTGATCGGGTGCCGGCGGACCTGCGGCTTCTGGAGGCGGCCGGGCTCGAGGCGGACGAATCGGTGCTCACTGGCGAATCGGTGCCGGTGGTCAAGACCGCCGAGCCGGTGCGGGCCCAAGCGCCGCTCGCCGAACGCCGCTCCATGCTCCATGCCGGCACCCTCATCACCCGCGGCCGCGGCCTCGGGGTGGTGGTGGCCACCGGCCCCGCCACCGAGGTGGGCCGCATCGGCCGGCTGCTGGAACACATCAAACCCCAGCCGACCCCCCTGGCCCGCCGCTTCCGCCGCTTCTCCCGCCGGCTCACCGGCTGGATCCTGGCGCTGGCCGGCGCCACCCTGGCTCTGGGCGTGCTGGTGCACGGGCGCGATCCCGGCGAGACCTTCATGGCCGCGGTGGGCCTGGCGGTGGCGGCGATCCCCGAGGGGCTTCCCGCCATCGTCTCCATCACCATGGCCATCGGCGTCGAGCGCATGGCCCGGCGGCGGGCGATCGTACGGCGGCTGCCGGTGATCGAGACCCTGGGCTCGGTGGATGTGGTCTGTTCCGACAAGACCGGCACCTTCACCAAAAACGAAATGACGGTGGAGGCGGTGGCGCTGGCAGAGCGGGTCTATACCGTCACCGGCAGCGGCTATGCCCCCCACGGCGAGTTCCGCCTCGATGGGGCGGCGGCCGATCCCGCCGACCATCCTGCTCTCCTGGAGCTGCTGGAGGCGGCGGTCCACTGCAGCGATGCCGAGCTTCGGGCGGAGGACGGCAGCTGGCGGGTCGAGGGCGATCCCACCGAAGGGGCGCTGCTGGTGGCCGCCCTCAAGGCGGGGCTCGAGCCCGCGCGGCTCCGAGCCGAGGTGCGGCGGCTCGACGAGATCCCGTTCGATCCCGAACGGCGCTTCATGGCGGTGCTGGTGGAGGACCGCGCGGGCCGGCGCTTCATCCACCTCAAGGGCGCACCCGAGCGGCTGCTGGCCCTGTGCCGCGCCCAGCGGGATGCCGCCGGCGGCACCCTGCCCCTCGAGACCGAACTCTGGGTCGCGCGGATGGAACAGCTCGCCGCCCGCGGCGATCGGCTGCTGGCGGTGGCAAGCTGCGAGGTGGGCCCGGAGGTGGTGCGTCTGCCGCCGCCCGAGCGGCTGGGGGATGGGTTCGTGCTGTTGGGAATCGTGGGGCTGCTGGACCCGCCGCGGCCGGAGGCCATCACCGCCGTGGCCGCCTGTCAGCGGGCCGGCATCCGCGTCAAGATGATCACTGGCGACCATGCCGCCACCGCCCGCGCCATCGCCCGGCGGCTGGGCCTTGCGAACCCCGACACCGTGCTCACCGGCCCCGAGCTCGACCGGCTCGACGACGACGCCCTCGCCACGCGGGTGGCGCAGGTGGACGTGTTCGCCCGCACCACGCCCGAGCACAAGCTGCGGCTGGTGGAGCTGCTCCAGCGCCAGGGTCATGTGGTGGCCATGACCGGTGATGGGGTCAATGACGCGCCGGCGCTGCGGCGGGCGGATGTGGGCATTGCCATGGGCCGACGCGGCAGCGAAGCGGCCAAGGAGGCGGCCGACATGGTGCTGGCGGACGATGACTTTGCCACGATCGCCGCCGCCATCGCCGAAGGCCGCACCGTCTACGACAACATCCGCAAGGCGGTGGCCTGGATCCTTCCCACCAATGGCGCCGAGAGCCTGGTGGTGTTCCTCGCCGTCGCCGCCGCGCTGGTGCTGCCCCTCTCGCCGGTGCAGGTGCTGTGGGTGAACACCGTCACCACCATCACCCTCGCCCTCGCCTTTGCCTTCGAGCCGCCCGAGCCGGATGTGATGGCGCGCCCGCCGCGCCGCAGTGACGAGCCCTTCCTGGCACCGGAGCTGGTGCGGCGGCTGGTGCTGGTGAGCGTGCTGGGAACTGTCGCCACCTTCGCCGCCTTCGAACTGTTCGCCCGAAGCGGCGCCAGCCTGGCCGAGGCCCGCACCGCCGCGGTCCACACGCTGGTGGCGGTGGAGGCCTTCTATCTGTTCGCCGCCCGCAGGATCACCGAGCCCGCCCTGGCCCCGGGGGCCGTGGCCAGCGCCGGCCCCGCCGCCCTCGCCTTCGCCCTGGTGGTGGGTGCTCAGCTGCTGTTCACCTATGGCGGCCCGCTCACCGCCGCCCTGGATGCGGCGCCGGTGGGTCCGGCAGCCTGGGGGCTGGCGCTGGTGGCGGGTGGGCTCGTGTTGCTGGTGGTAGAAGGAGACAAATGGTGGCATCGACGGCGCATGGCCGCATCCGCCCGTTGATCGACCAACAGCGCCTTGCGCAGCGGGTGGAGGCGTTGGCGGCCGAGATGGCGGCGCGCTTGCCGCGGGACCTCACCATGCTGGTGCTGCTCAAGGGCGCCTTCGTGTTCGCCGCCGATCTGCTGCGTGCCCTTGCGCACCATGGCTTCACCCCGCGGGTGGAGTTCCTGCGGCTTGCAAGCTACGGCCACGGCACCCGCTCCCGCGGGCGGGTGGAGGTGATCGGCGGCGTGCCGGAAAGCCTGGCCGACCGAAGGGTGCTGGTGGTGGACGACATCCAGGACACCGGCCGCACCCTCGCGCGGGTGCTGGAGCTTCTGCGCGGTGCCGGCGTGCGGCAGGTGTGGACCTGCGCGCTCCTGGACAAGCCCTCGCGCCGGGAGGTGGAGGTGCCGCTCGACTTTCGCGGCTTCGAGGTGCCGGATGTGTTCGTGGTGGGCTATGGCATCGACTTCGCCGAGCGCTGGCGTGAACTGCCCTGGATCGGTCACCTTGAGACCGAGGACACGCACCCGTGCTAAGCGGCGAGCGGCCACCGGCAGCACAGGAGCGCCAGCGCGAGGCAGCCGGCCGGGCCGGCCCGGGGGGCGTGCACCGTGGTCTCGTCGCACACCATGAGCGCACCACGCGCAAAGCGGCGTGCGCCGTCGTGCAACTCCCCCTCCAACACCAGCGTCAGCTCGAGGCCGGGATGGCCATGGGGCGGCAGCGCCGCGCCCGCAGCCAGGCGCGCCAGATGGGCGCAGATGCCTGCCCTAGGCCCGCCCGGCAGCGCCAGCGGCAGCTGCACCACCGGCGCGCCCCCAAGCCGTGTGAGCACAGCGCGGGCCTCCTCCCACCAGCCGGGCGCATGCGGCGGCGGATCGTCCGCAGCCGTCCCGGCGCCTTTGTCACCGTCGGCCCGGGCCAGGAGCGCCTCGGGATCGGCCTGCCGCAGCGGCGCCGGCTCCAGCCGCTCCAGCAGCAGCCCGCCCACCTCCAGGAGCAGCGCAAAGCGCCGGCGTGAGCCGGGCGAGAGGGCGAGATGGGCCTCCATCAAGAGCGCCAGCGGCGGCGGCAGCCGGCCGGCGGCATGCGCCAGCAGCAGATCGTCCAGCTCCACCGCCGCGCTCATGCCGCCCCCTCGCCGAGGCGTTCCCTGAGCTTCTCGAGGGCGAGGCGGATGCGCGATTTGACCGTCCCCAGCGGCAGCCCCAGCGCGTCGGCGATCTCGCTGTGGGATTTGCCCTCGAGATAGTAGATGCGCAGCACCTCGGCCTGCTCCGGTGGCAATGCGTCGATGGCTTGCGCCAGCTTGTCGCGCAACAGGGCGATCTCGCGCTCGGCGTAGGCCGGCTCCTCGCGGGCGATCTCCCGGGCCTCCTCCTCGGGCCGGAACTCGGCCCGCGGCGCGCGCCGGAAGGCATCGATTCTCTTATGACGGGCGATGGTGAAAATCCAGGTGGCGGGACTCGCTCGCTGCGGGTCGAACTGGTGCGCCCGCTCCCACACCGTCAGCATCACCTCCTGGGTGAGCTCCTCCGCCTGCTGATCGTCGAGCCCGAGCCGCCGCAGATAGGCCTTGACCCGCGGGGCGAAATGGGCGAACAGCCGCGCGAACGCGCGCCGGTCGCGCCGCTCGGCCACGGCGCGCAGATCCTCAGCCAGACGGTCGGCGAGATCTCCGGTCGCGCTCATGCCCTCCTTGAAGCCCCCTCACGGCGCCGGCGCAAGGGTGCGCGAGCGCGGCCCCAATGCCGGGGAGGTCACGGGTGGAGACGGTTGAGGCGCTGGTGGTGGGCGCCGGCGTGGTGGGCCTTGCCACCGCCCGGCGGCTGGCCATGGCCGGGCTCGAGACGCTGGTGGTGGAGCGTCATGAGACCATCGGCCAGGAGACCAGCTCCCGCAACAGCGAGGTGATCCACGCAGGCCTCTACTATCCGCCGCGAAGCCTGCGGGCGCGCTGCTGTCTCGCCGGGCGCGCGTTCCTCTATCGCTATCTGGCCGAGCGGGGCCTCTGGCACCGCCGCTGTGGCAAGCTGGTGGTGGCTACCGAGGAATCCCAGCATCCGCGGCTGCGGGCGATTCTTGAGAATGCCCACGCCGCGGGGGCGCACGAGGTGGAGTGGTGGGAGCCTGAGCAGGTGCGGCGGCTGGAGCCCGAGCTCCGGGTCACCGCCGCGCTGTGGTCGCCGGCAAGCGGCCAGCTGGATGCGCATGAGTTGATGACCGCCTATCTCGCCGATGCCGAGGCCCACGGCGCGGTGCTGGTGCCGCGCACGCCGCTTGCGGCGGTAACGGTGGAGGCGGAGCGCTTCGTTTGCCACTTTGAGGATGCGGCCGGAACCCGGCTAGCGGCGCGCCATCTGGTGCTGGCCGCGGGCCTTGCGGCCCCCGCGCTCGCCCGCCGGATCGACCGGCTCGACCCGCGCCACATCCCGCGCCAGTGGCTCTGTCGCGGGCACTATTTCGTCCTGCGCGGGCGCTGTCCCTTCCGCCACCTGATCTATCCCCTGCCCGACGAGGCCAGCCTCGGCATCCATGTGACCCCGGACCGCAGCGGCCGCTGTCGCTTCGGGCCCGATGCCGAGTGGATCGAGACCCTCGACTATCGGGTCGATCCCGCCCGCGCCGTGCGCTTTGCCGATTCCATCCGGCGCTACTGGCCGGCGCTGCCGGCGGAGGCGCTGGCGCCGGACTTTGCCGGCATCCGCCCGAAGCTCCACCCGCCCGGAACGCCGCGGCCCGATTTCCGGGTGGACGGCCCCGAGACCCACGGCATCGCCCGGCTGGTGCTGTTCTTCGGCATCGAGAGTCCCGGCCTCACGGCCTCGGCGGCGCTGGCCGAGGTGGCCGCGCGGCGGCTGGGCCTTGCGCCCTCGGCCGAGTTCAGCGATCTGGCCGTCCCATGAGCTTGGCGCCGAAGGTTGCCTGCGAGACCACCTCGCCCGCAACCCGCGCCGTCGCCTCATATTTGAAGACGCCGAGCTTGGCGCGCACCAGCCGCACCTCGAGCTCGAGCCGATCGCCCGGGCGCACCGGCCGGCGGAAGCGAGCGCCGTCGATGCTCATGAAATAGACGCTGGCGCCTTCATAGGCCGGCCCATAGCTGGCGATGGTCATCACCGCCGCCGTCTGGGCCATGGCCTCGATAGTAAGCACCCCGGGCATGATGGGATCGTCCGGGAAATGGCCCGGGAAGAAGGGCTCATTGATGGTGACGTTCTTGATCCCCACCGCCCGCTCGAAGGCGGTAATCTCCACCACCCGGTCGATCAGCAGGAACGGATAGCGGTGGGGGATGATGCGGGTGATGCCGGTGATGTCCACATCAGGCAGGGGAGTCCCCTTGGCGGGCACGGATGGTTCGGACATGGGCGGATTTCCCGGGTTCAGCGGGGTGGGGTGGTCTCGGCGGAGGCGGCGGGCGGCTCGGGCACCCGGACATCCGGCAACTCCCGGTCCACCGCCTTGAGCACCTCCTCGGTGAGGTCGAGCTGGGGCGAGAACAGCAGCACCGCGGTGCTCGGCAGTACCAGATTGAAGCCCTTGTCGTCGGCCATCTCGCTGACGACGCGGACGATGGTGTCGCGGACCACGGCGAAGGCCTCGGCCGAAGCGCGATCAAGCTCGCGCCGGCGCTGCTGCACCAGCCGCTGCACCCGTGCCGCCTCCTCCTCGAACGCCCGCCGCTTTTCAGCGAAGGCCTCGGGCGCGAGCACGCCCTTCTGACGGGCAAGCTCGCGCTCGCGCGCCACCAGCCGCCGTTCGAGCTCGCGGATCTCCTCCTGATAACGCGCGCGCCGGGCCTCCAGCTGGTCGCGGATGCTCTTGGCCGCCTTGGCCTCGCGCAGCACCCGCTGATAGTCCACCACCGCAACCACCGCCCCCGGCAGCGGATCGGCCAGGATCCAGGATGGCGCCAGCCACAGCCACAGCGCCGCCAGCAGCGCGAGGGCGAAGCCGAAGGCGCCCGCGGGCTCAGAAGCGGGTGCCGAAGCTGAGGCGGAAGCGTTCGGTCTCGTCCTCGTCATCCTTCACCAGCGGCTGCGCAAAATCGATGGAAAGCGGCCCCAGGGGCGAAATCCATGACACGCCGACGCCCGCCGAGACGCGGATGTCACCGCTGTCCACCAGCGCGGGCCCGCTCACGTCGATGTCGGTGAGGGAGCCGGCATCCACGAAGGTGCGGCCGAACATGCGCAGTTCCTTGGGCAGTCCCAAGGGAAAGCGCAGCTCGGCGGTGCCCACATAGTACAGATTGCCCCCCAGGGCATCACCGGTGGTGCGATCACGCGGGCCGATGCCGCCGAAGCGGAAGCCCCGGAGCGTCTGGCCACCGATGAAGAAGCGGTCGGCCAGGCGCACGTCCTTGCCGAGGCCGAGGATGTGGCCCGCACGCACGCCGAGGTTGAGCACCACATCGGGCACGATGCTGTAGTACCAAGCCGCCCGCAACTGGTGCTTGATCCAGCGGTTGTCGCCGCCGAGGCCGGCGAAATCCTGATCGAGCCGCACCACGAAGCCCTCATTGGGCAGAAACAGATTGTCGCGTCGGTCCCAGGTGAGGGTGTGGCCGATGGCGGAGGTGATGCGGCTGCCCTCCTCGGCGCGGATGAAGGCGGAGGCACCCGGATCGACATTGTCGATCTCGATCCGCCGCAACGCGTAGCGCACGGAATGGCGCAGGAACTCCGAGAGCGGATAGCCGAAGCGGAGGCGGCCCCCGGTGCGGCGCTGATCGAACGAGCCCTCACTCTGGAAGTCGGTCACCGTGTGGAACAGGTCGATGCCGGCTGACAGTTCGTAGCCGAACAGCCAGGGTTCGGTGAAGCTGAAGTCGAAGCGGGTAGTGCGGCCGGAGATGGTGAAGGCCAGATCCAGCTTCTGCCCGCGCCCCAGCAGGTTGCGCTCGGCCAGCCGGGCATCGGCCAGGAACCCCTCGGCAGTGGAGTAGCCACCGCCGAAGGAGAGCTCGCCGGTGGGCTGCTCCTCCACCTCCACTTCCACCACCAGCCGATCGGGCGCGCTGCCCTGGCGGGTGCGCACGTCCACCTTGGAGAAATAGCCGAGGTTGCGGATGCGCTGGATGGAGCGGCGCAGCTTGGCGGCATTGAAGGGATCGCCCTCGGCCAGGCGGAACTCGCGCCGGATCACGCGATCGAGGGTGCGCACATTGCCGCGGATCTCGATGCGCTCGACATAGACCCGCGGCCCGCGGCTGATGCGAAAGAGCACATCGATGATGCGCTTCTCGCGATCGAAGCGTTCCTCGGGCTCGATGCGGGCGAAGGCGTAGCCCAGCTCGCCCAGCTGTTCGGTGATGGCCTGGACGGTGCGCTCGATCTCATCCGCATCATAAATGCCGCCCTCGCGCACGGTGATGAGCTTGCGCAGCTGCTCGGGCTCGAGTTCGGGGATATCGGAGACCAGCTCGATGCGGCCAAAACGATAGCGCGGCCCCTCGTCTACCGCGAAGGTGATGTAGTAGCAGCGGCCATCGGGGCTGAGCTGGGCGGTGGTGGTGACCACCTCGAACTCGGCATAGCCGCGGGCGCGATAGTAGCGGCGCAGCCGTTCCTTATCCAGCTCGATGCGGTCGGGATCGTAGACGTCGGCGCCGGTAAAGAAGCGGTACCAGGCGGTCTCGCGGGTGGTGATGACGCCGCGCAGGGTGCTGTCGGCGAAGGCGCGATTGCCCACGAAGGCGATGCCGCACACCCGGGTGACGGGCCCCTCCTGAATCTCGAACACCAGATCCACCCGGTTCTGCGGTCGACGGATGATCTTGGGGTCCACCCGGGCGGCATAGCGGCCGTTGCGACGATAGAGGTCGAGGATGCGGCGGACGGCATCCTGCACGCGCCGGCGGCTGAAGACGCTGCGGGGTGCAATCCCCACCTCGGCCCGCAGCTGCTCATCGTCGATGGCGGAATTGCCCTCGAAGGCCACCCGCGCAACGATGGGGTTCTCCACCACCCGCACCACCAGCACACCGTCGCGCCGCTCGAGCCGGACGTCCTCGAACAGGCCGGTGGCAAAAAGCGCCTTAAGGCCACGGTCGAGGGCGGCGGGATCGAAGGGATCGCCCGGCTGCACCCCGAGATAGCCGAGGATGGTCTGTTCCTCGATGCGCTGATTGCCTTCCACCTGGATCCGCTCGATCCGGGCCACCTGCTCCTGGGCGAGGAGCGGCCCGGGCTTGAGCAGGGCCAGCGATGGGGCGAGCATCACAAGCCCAAGGGCGAGCACCCGAGCGACCACCATCATGGCGCCTTCCCATCCTCCCGGCGATCCATCGCGGCGGGCGGCGGCTCAGCCCGATGCGGAACCGAAGAGATCGAGCTGGCGGAGGTCGTTCCACGTCACAAACAGCATCAGCGTCACCACCATCGCCAGCCCGATGCGGAACAGGATCTCCTGGCTGCGTTCCGACAGGGGCCGCCCGCGGACTGCCTCGATCGTGTAGAGGAGGAGGTGGCCGCCGTCCAGCATGGGGATCGGGAAGAGATTGATGAGGCCCAAGTTGAGTGACAGAATCGCCGCGAACCACAGCGCCGGCACCAGCCCCTGCTGGGCGATCTCGCCCGACATCTGGGCGATCCGGAGAGGGCCGCCGAGCTCCTCGGTCCCGCGGCTGCCGACAATCATCTGGCCGATGGCCTCGAGCGTGGCCACGATCATGCGGCCGGTCTCACCGACCGCCTCCCACAGCGCCGCCAACGGCCCGAGCTGGCGGTATTCCAGCCCCTGGCTGGTAACGCCGATGAGGCCGATGCGCACCTTGCCGGCGGGCGTGTCCAGCTCCCGCAGCTCGGGGATGATGGTGAGATCGAGGGTCTCACCGTCGCGGCGAACGGTGAACACCAGCGGTATCCCCGGGCGGTCGCGCACGATCCGCTGGAGGTCCTCGAAACTGTCCACCGCCTCGCCGTCCACCGCGAGGATGCGGTCACCGGGCAGAAGCCCCGCCTGCGCCGCCGGCGATTCGGGCACCACATCGCCCACCACCGGCGGTGCATAGGGCTTGCCGAAGGCGAGGAACATCAGGGCGAACACCAGGATGGCGAAGAGGAAGTTGGCGAGCGGACCGGCGGCCACGATCGCCATCCGCTGGCCCACGCGCTTGGCGGGGAAGGCGTCGGGCGGCAGGGCGGCGGCCGGCGCGTCCTCCTCGCCCAGCATCTTCACATAGCCCCCGAGCGGGATCAGCGAAAACTTCCAGCGGGTGCCGTGGCGGTCGGTCCAGCCCACGAGCTCGGGCCCGAAGCCGATGGAGAACACCTCCACCCGCACGCCATTCCGGCGCGCCACCCAGAAGTGGCCGAACTCGTGGACGAACACTACCACCGAGAGGATCAGCAGGAACGGCACGAAGTAGCCGATCACCAGCTGCAGCAGATCGATCATGGGTGCCTTCCATCCCCCTGGGGCTGATCGAGACCCACTCGCCGGCGGGCCCAGGCGCGGACCTCCTGGTCCAGGGCCAGCACCTCCTCGAGCCGGGCCGGGCGCCGGTCGGCCAGCGGCGTCTCCAGGGCCGCCGCCACCGTCCCGGCGATCTCGAGAAAGCCGATGCGACCGGCGAGAAAGGCCTCGACGGCCACCTCATTGGCGGCATTGAGCACAGTTGGGGCCCCGCCGCCGCGCCTCAAGGCCTCGCGGGCGAGATCGAGGGCGGGAAAGCGGTCGCGATCCGGCGCCTCGAAGTCGAGCCGGCCCAGCGCCACCAGGTCGAGGCGGCGAAGCCGGGTCGCAAGCCGCGAGGGCCAGGCCAGCACATGGGCGATGGGGATACGCATGTCCGGTGGCCCCAGCTGGGCGAGGAGCGAGCCGTCGGTGAAGAGGGTGAGGCCATGGACCACCGACTGGGGGTGGACCACCACCTCGATGGCCTCCTCCGGCAGGCCGAAGAGGTGGTGGGCCTCGATGATCTCGAGGCCCTTGTTCATCATGGTGGCGGAATCGACGGTGATCTTCGCGCCCATGCGCCAGTTGGGATGGGCCAGTGCCTCGGCGGGCGTGGCGCGGGCCATCTCCGCGCGGCTGCGGGTGCGGAAGGGACCGCCGGAGGCGGTGAGGATGATGCGCTCGAGATGGCGCCGGGGGGTGCCGGCGAGCGCCTGGAAGATGGCATTGTGCTCCGAGTCCACCGGCAGCAGCACCGCATCGTGGGTGGCCACCTCGCGCACGAACAGCTCACCCGCCGAGACCAGACATTCCTTGTTGGCGAGCCCCACCATGGCGCCGCGCCGCACCGCCGCCAGCGTGGGCGCAAGGCCGGCGGCGCCGACGATGGCGGCCATCACCAGCTCGCTCGGGCGGGCCGCCGCCTCCACCACCGCCGCCGGCCCGGCAGCCGCCTCGATGCCGCTGCCGGCCAGCGCCTCGCGCAGCTCGCGATAGGCCGCGGGATCCGCCACCACCGCAAGGCGCGCGCGAAAGCGCCGCGCCAGCTGCGCCAGCTCCCGCGCCCGGCGATGGGCGGTGAGCGCCTCGATCTCGAAGCGGCCGGGGTCTTCCGCCACCACCTCGAGGGTGGCGCGACCGATGGAGCCGGTGGCGCCGAGGATGGTGAGCCGGCGCGGCCAGTGGGGCGTGCCCTCGCTGCACCAGGGGATCACCGCAGGTCTCCCGGGACACCCACGAGCAGCAGCGCGAGGGCGAAGGCCGGGGCGGCGAACAGCAGTCCGTCGAGACGATCGAGCACGCCGCCATGGCCCGGCAGCAGCCCGCCGCTGTCCTTGTAGCCGGAGCGGCGCTTGAGCCAGGACTCGAACAGATCCCCCATCTGTTCCACCACCGCCAGCAGCACCGCCAGCAGCGCCGCCAGTGCCGCACGACCATCGAGGCCGCCGTGGGCTACGGCCGCAAGCCCGCCGCCCACGAGCGCGGCAAGGGCGACGCCACCCCAGAGGCCGGACCAGGTCTTGTTGGGGCTGAGGGCCGGCGCCAGCCGGGGGCCGCGCAGGGTGCGGCCGACGAAATAGCCCCCCATGTCGGTGGCCGCCACCACCGCGACGATCCAGAAGGTGAGCCAAGCCCCGGCCGGGGCCTCATGGCGCAGCCACCACAGGGCCACCAGCGGACCGCCGAGATAGAGCGGCCCCAGCGCCCACGCCCAGCCCACGCCGCCCAGCCGGCGGGCCAGTAGCAGCCCGCCTGCGGCCGCTGCCAGCCCCAGCAGCGCCAGCGCCGCCTTTACGCCGGCGAGGGCTGCCGTCGGCAGGGCCGCCACCAGCACCACCACCAGGAACACGAACAGCGCCCGCTGGCGCGTCCATGCGCGCTCCTGCAGGCGGGCATATTCGAACGCCATGGCCACCGCCGCCACCAGCAGCAGCGCGAGGAACAGGTGGCCGCCCACGAGGATCGCCGTACCACCCGCCAGCGCCAGCGCGAGGCCGGTGACCACCCGGCGGCCGAAGTCGCGATCCCCGAAGGCTTCACCCGGCCGAGGCCCCATAGCGTCGCTCGCGTCGCGCATATTCGAGCAGCGCCTCGATCAGATGCTCCTCGCCGAACTCGGGCCACAGCACCGGCAGGAACACCAGTTCGGTGTAGGCCAGCTGCCAGAGGAGGAAGTTGCTGATGCGCTGCTCGCCGCTGGTGCGGATCAGAAGGTCGGGATCGGGGATGCCGGCGGTATCCAGGAACTGGGCAAAGCGCGCCTCATCCACCGCCTCGGGATCGAGCTCGCCCGCCGCCACCGCCCGGGCGATGCGACGACAGGCGCGCACGATCTCCTGCCGGCCGCCATAGTTGAGCGCCACCAGCACCTGGATGCGCCGGTTGCCGGCGGTGCGGCGCTCGGCCTCCTCGATCATGGCGACGATGTCGGGGGCGAGGCGGCGGCGATCGCCGATCACCCGGATGCGGACATCCTTGTCGTGGAGGTGGTGGATCTCCCGCTGCAGATAGTGGCGCAGCAGACCCATGAGTTCCTCCACCTCCTGGGGCGGCCGGCGCCAGTTCTCAGACGAGAAGGCATAGAGGGTGAGGTAGCGGATGCCCAGGCGGGCGCACGCCTCGACGGTACGGCGCACCGCCTCCGCCCCCTTGCGGTGACCCCAGGCCGGTGGGCGTCCCCGGGCCCGCGCCCAGCGCCGGTTGCCGTCCATGATGATGGCGACGTGGGCCGGAAGCGGGGTCGCGGCCAGAACCGCCGGGAGCCGTTCCGACAAGGGTCTCACCTCATACCGTCAGAATGTCCTTCTCTTTCTGCTCGAGCAGACGGTTGATGGCGGCCACATGCTCGTCGGTGAGCTTCTGCACCTTCTCCTGCAGCCGGTGAAACTCGTCCTCGGAGAGCTCGCCCTCCTTGAGCATCCGCCGGAGCGTCTCGATGGCATCGCGCCGGACGTTGCGCACTGCCACCCGCGCCTGCTCGGCATATTTGTGGGCTACCTTCACCAGCTCCTGGCGCCGCTCCTCGCTGAGCTCGGGCAGCGGGACGCGGATGAGGGCGCCGTCGGTCATGGGATTGAGGCCAAGGCCGGCGTTGCGGATGGCCTTTTCCACCGCCTTGACGAGGCTGCGGTCCCACACCTGCACGGTGAGCAGCCGCGGCTCCGGGGCCGAGATGGTGGCCAGCTGATTGAGGGGCATCTCCGCCCCATAGGCCTCCACCACCACCGGCTCCAGCAGGCTGGTGGAGGCGCGCCCGGCTCTGAGGCCGGCGAGTTCGCGGCGCAGCACCTCCACCGCCCCGTCCATGCGCTTGTTGATGTCCTTGAGGTCCAGCGTGGCGCTCATCCCTCCGCCTCCTCGATGATGGTGTGCGGTGCCCGGCCCTGCAGCACCCGCGGGAAGTTCCCGGGTTCCCCTACCGAGAAGACGATAATGGGGATCCGGCTCTCCCGCGCAAGCGCGATGGCCGAGGCGTCCATCACCCGGAGGTCGCGCGCGAGCACCTCGAGATAGCTCAGCCGCTCATAGCGCACCGCCTCGGGGTGGGTGCGGGGATCGGCGGAATAGACCCCGTCCACCTGGGTGCCCTTGAGCAGCACCTCGCAGTTCATCTCCGCCGCCCGAAGCGCCGCGGCGGTGTCGGTGGTGAAGAAGGGGTTGCCGGTGCCGGCGGCGAAGATCACCACCCGCCCCTTCTCGAGATGGCGCAGCGCACGGCGGCGGATGTAGGGCTCGCACACGGCCGACATGGGAATGGCCGACATCACCCGGGTCGGCACGCCCTGCTTCTCGATCACGCTCTGCACCGCCAGCGCGTTGATGACGGTGCCGAGCATGCCCATGTGGTCGGCGGTCACCCGCTCGACCCCGGCGGCGGCGAGGGTGCTGCCACGGACGATGTTGCCGCCGCCGATCACGAGGCAGAGTTCCACCCCCATGGCGTGGACCGCCGCCACATCTGCGGCCAGCTGGCGCAGCACCCGGTCGTCGTGGCCGAACTCGCGCGCGCCCATGAGCGCCTCGCCGGACATTTTGAGCAGCACCCGGCGATAGCGCGGTCTCGCCCTTTCCCCTTCGCCCATCCCGGGCCTCCTGCTGCGGCCTCAGGCTTCGCCCCCGGCGATCATCGCCGGGGGCGGGCGCCTCAGCTGCCGCTCATGCGCGCCACCTCGGCGGCGAAGTCGTCCTCGCGGCGCTCGAGCCCCTCGCCCAGGGCCATGCGCACGAAGTCCACCACCTCCACCGGCGCGCCCGTTTCCTTGGCGAAGGCGGCCAGCACATCCCGCACCTTGCGGTCGGGGTCCATGACGAAGCGCTGCTCCAGCAGCACCGCCTCCTCGTAGAACTTGCGCAGCCGGCCCTCGACCATCTTCTGGATGATGTTCTCGGGCTTGCCGCTGGCACGTGCCTGTTCGGTCAGGATCTCGCGCTCGCGCGCCACCACCTTGGGGTCGAGCCGCTCCACCGACACCGCCTGCGGGCTCGCCGCCGCCACCTGCATGGCGAGCTGCTTGCCGAGCTCGGCCAGCCGCTCCGCCGGCGCCTCGGAGCGCAGCGCCACCAGCACGCCGATGCGACCCATGCCCGGGGCCGACTGGGCGTGGACATAACCGGCCACGAGCCCGGGGCTCACCTCGAGATAGGCCGCGCGTCGCAGGCGGATGTTCTCGCCGATGGTGGCGATGGCATGGGTGATCTCCTCCTCCACACTGCGGCCGGTCTCGGCAACGGTGGCCTGCCGCAGCGCCGCCTCGTCGCCCTTCACTGCCAGCGCCAGCCGGGCGATGCGCCCCACCAGCTCCTGGAAGGTCTCATTGCGGGCGACGAAGTCGGTCTCGGAATTGACCTCCACCACCGCGCCGCGGCCGTCCTCGGTGACCACCGCCACCAGCCCCTCGGTGGCGGCCCGTCCGGCCTTCTTGGCAGCAGCGGCAAGTCCCTTCTTGCGCAGCCAGTCCACCGCCGCCTCGATGTCGCCGCCGGTCTCCTGCAGCGCCTTCTTGCAGTCCATCATGCCGGCGCCGGTGCGCTCGCGCAGCTCCTTCACCAGCGATGCCGTGATCTGGGCCATTTTCTGCGGACTCCCCATGTGGCCTCGGCCGGGTGCGGTTCAGCCGGCCGTCTCGTCGTTGCGGGATTCGCCATCCGTTCCAGGCGCGGCCGCCTCGGCCGGCGCCGCCGATCCCTCCTCCGCCGGCAACTCCTCGGGCGGCAGCACCTCAGGGATCTCCTCCATCGCGCCGATGTCGGCGCCGCCGGCGGCCAGCTCCGCCTGGATGCCGTCCAGCACCGCCTTGGCCATGAGGTCGCAGTAGAGCTCGATGGCGCGGGTGGCGTCGTCGTTGCCGGGGACGGGATAGCGGATGCCGGTGGGATCGGCGTTGGTGTCGCAGATGGCGACGATGGGAATGCCGATCTTCTTGGCCTCGGCGACGGCGATGGCCTCCTTGGGCACGTCGATGACGAACAGCATATCCGGCAGGCCACCCATCTCCTTGATGCCGCCCAGGGCGCGCTCGAGCTTCTGGCGCTGGCGCTCGAGATGGAGCAGCTCCTTCTTGGTGAGCCCCTCGGTCTGGCGCGGATCGGCAAGGCGCGCCTCGAGATCGCGCAGCCGGCGGATGGACTGGGAGATGGTGCGCCAGTTGGTCAGCGTGCCGCCCAGCCAGCGGTGGTTGACATAATACTGGCCGCAGCTCTTGGCGGCGCGGGCGATGGGCTCCTGCGCCTGGCGCTTGGTGCCGACGAACAGCACCCGGCCGCCGCCGGCCACCACTTCGCGCACCGCCTCGAGCGCCCGATAGAGCATCGGCACCGTCTGGGTGAGGTCGATGATGTGGACGCCGTTGCGCACGCCGTAGATGTACGGCGCCATCTTGGGGTTCCAGCGGCGGGTCTGGTGGCCGAAGTGGACGCCGGCCTCCAGCAGCTGGCGCAGCGTGAAGGTGGGCAGAGCCATGGTCGGGATTCCCTCGTCCGGTTGGGCCTCCGCGGGCAAGGTCCGCACAGGCGGACACCGGAACAGGACGTGCGCTTCGCCGCACGCCGCCCGCGTGTGGTGTCGGCCGCCCACATAGGTCCCCGCCCCCGGGCTGGCAAGCGGCGGGACACTTGTGCCCACCGTAGGCTTCCCTCATCTCCCCTGGGCGGAGGGGTGCGCGCAGAGGGCGGGCGATGCTGGTGGTCTTCGGCTCCATCAACGCCGACCTGATATTCCCGGTACCCACGCTGCCGCAGGTGGGCGAGACGGTCTTGACCAGCGCCTATCGCTTCGAGCCCGGCGGCAAGGGCGCCAATCAGGCGGTGGCGGCGGCTCGGGCCGGGGCCGAGGTGCGCTTCGTCGGCCGGCTCGGGGAGGATCCCTTCGCCGCCGAGCTGCGCCGGAGTCTGGTGGCGGCCGGGGTGGATGATGGCGGGCTCGGCGTTACACCGGGCATGCCCTCGGGGACTGCGGTGGTGGCGGTGGATGCCCGCGGCGACAATCAGATCCTGGTCGCAGGCGGGGCCAATCTCGCCGCCCGCGCCGAGGACATCCCCGAAGACTGGCTGGGGCCGGCCACCACCCTCCTGTGCCAGAACGAACTCACGCCGGCGGAGACCCACGCGGCCCTCGCCCGCGCCAAGGCCCGGGGCGCGCGCACCGTGTGGAACCTGGCGCCGGCCATGCCGGTGCCGGCCGAGGTCTGGCGCCATGTGGACGTGCTGATGGTCAACCGGCGGGAGGCCGAGGTGCTGCTGGGCGGGCCGCTTGCGGATGCGGTGGCGGCGGCGCGGGCGCTCCATGAGCGCTTCGGGGTGCACGCCATCCTCACCCTCGGCGGCGAAGGGGCGGTGTCGGTACACGCCGGCGGCCACCATCGCGTGCCGGCACTGGCGGTGGAGGTGGTGGACTCGACCGGTGCGGGCGATGCCTTCTGCGGGGTGTTCGCGGCCGGCCTCGACCTCGGGCTTGCGCTCGAGGACGCCCTGGCCGAGGCGGCGATCGCCGGAGCACTGGCCACCACCGCGGTGGGCGCCCGCAGCGCCTATCCCACCGCCGCCACGATCGCTGCCCTGCGCCCGCGCCTAGGCCCGATCCGCCGCCAGCCCACGGGCTGAGGAGACGCCTGCGCCTTGGCGGCCACCCCCGCTATTCGTCGCCACCCGCGACCGTGACCTGCTGACCCTCAAGCGCCGCCAGCAGGCCGCGGGGCAGCGCCGGGGCGCCGATGGCCCGATGCCACAGCTCCGGTGGCAGCCGATAGGCGCGCACATCATCGTGGGCCGGATGGATAAGGGCCTCGAGCTCGGCCAAAAGTGAAGTGGCGATATGGGTGCCGGAACGCAGCACGACCCGCTCGAGCCCCCGAAGCGGCACGCTCGCCGGCCGCTCGCCGGGAATGCGGATCACCACCGCCCTCCCGTTCCAGGGCCAGCCGGGCCTCGCGCCGATCCACATAGAGGCTGGTCATGGCCCGGGTCCCCCAACCATCAGTAGAAGAACCAGTCGCGGTCCACCGGCGGGGTGGCGATGCCGAGGGTGCGGGTGGCCCTGGGCGGTGTCGGGCGCACCACCACGAGACTGTCCACCTCGGGATCGATCACCCCCTCGAGTTCACCCAGGAGAGCCTCGAGACCGGCGTCATCCAGCCAGCACTCCCACACGCTCTTCTGGCCGCCGGTGGCATAGCCCTTAACGATGGCGAGCACCCGGGCGAGCCGTCGCGGCTCGCGGATGTCATAGGCCACCACATAGAGCCTGCGCGCGGGCATGGCCCCTCCATGGCTCAGGCGAGCTTGGGGTAGTCGCGAAAGCGCACGAACTCGAAGTCGCGCACCTCGCGGCCGTCGGGCCGGCGTTCGACCCGGCGCTCGGTGGTGGCGGCAAGACAGCGAATACCCCGCTTCTGCAACCGCCGCACCAGTTCCATGGTGAGGGTGAACTCGCCCTGCACCAGCGCGTGGGTGGTGCCGGGCGGGAGTTTCTGGATAATCTTTCCTGCTTCGTCTTCGATCCGACGCAGCGACCAGTCGGGTCCGACCCGTGGGAAGTCAATGTCTACGATCCGCCCGGTCAGTTCGAGCGCAGCACGCAGTTGCTCTTCGGGCCATTGGTCCGACGGATGGTTGGTGATGTTGACTAAGATGCGGTCCGCGTGCGGTATCTCGGGCGGCGTCCACGCGCTGTACTCGTCCGATTTTTTATGAATATTATCGATCAGACCGTCTGAATCACATGAACTTCGGCGGTATCCTGCATGGTTGATATCGTTGCGAAGCTGACTTATGCTGTTGAACTTCTGTTCTTCCGCTTTGGGCCAGAGGACCTTCTCCGTGTAATCACGCTCGCCGGCGTCGAAGCCGGGCAGGCCGGGCCGGGCGGCCGCGGGGGAGGCATATGCCGAAATGCGGGCTTCCCGCAGGGTGGTTATGGCCTCCACATAGCGGCCCATGGAGAGGTAGAGATCCACGAGGGCGGCCAGCACCTCGTGGCCATCGGCCCCGCCCAAGTGATCTCTATCGAACACGAGGGGCCGGGCCATGGCCTCAATGCGGTCCAGCACGTCGGCGAGGGGTGGGATGTAGCGTTCCGCATCGCGCCGAGCACGTTCCACGGCCTGAAGCAGCTCTTGCGTGGAGGAAGGCTTGACCTGCACACTGTTACCCTTCCGTTTTCCTAGCAGAAGTGCGCCGGTGCGGATGGTCTGTAGGTCGCGGGCAAATGCTCCGATGGTCTTTCCGAGCTCTTCGAGTCGTGGCGGCTCGCCTTCCTGGCCTGCTTTGGCCCATTGTGTGCGCACGCGCTCTCCGAGCCGCACCGTTCTCTCCACCAGATTCCCCAGCCGCCCGGACTCGAGGAACAGCACTAGGTCCCGTGTCCAGTCGAGAAGCTCGACGAAGGGAGTGAGCTCGAGGACGGGGGCATGGTCCAGCTCGAGTGTCCGTATGAGGTCGTAAGCTCCGTAGACGACCCGGATATCGGGCCGGTCGCGGTCCACCATCGAAACGAAGGTGAGAACCGCTCCCGCGAAGAAGGGTTGGCTGCGCAGTCCGTGGGTAATGTCGAGAACAATGCCGCCGTCGGTCGCACCGCGCAAGCTGGATTTCATTTTGCCAAATTGATCCCATAACTCCGTAGAGGATATTCCTGTCTTGATCTCGACTCTCTCGACACGGACACCCAACAATTCGAGTTCTGATACAAGAGCCTCACCGTTCCGACGGTTCGCGCCTTCCAGCTTCGCCTCCCATGCCTCCTTAGTGGCGAGGATATGGATCTCGCGCGGACGGAAGAATTTCGTCAGTGCTACGGCAATCCACGAAGTCTTGCAGACCCGGTCGGTGGGTTTACCATCCGGACTGTAGAGCCGGTAAGTGACTCGAACGTGACCGTTTTGAGCCTTCTGACCTTGTCTAGGTTTTTGGGGAATTCCGAGAAACGTGACAACTCGAGAGACCTGGCCTCGTTGTTCACCCATACCTCACCTCCTCCAGTCCACCAATACCAGGACAAGATAAAAAAAAACTTAATGAACATACATATAGCAAAACTTCCCTATGGACCATATGGATCATTTCGATCTCTTCTTAAATTTGTCATGGGGGCAGAATCATGGTAAAATACCTGGCGGATCTAGAATACTCATATAGGAGAGAAGTTCCAACTCATGACACACCAGTCGTGCGACTCGAAAGGCGCCGAGGGCGACCTCATGGAGCGTCGGGGTGGCGTCATTGTCCTGCGTCATGGCCCATCCACATCATGCTCGCGGAGATCCCATGCGTCGGTCGAGCGTGGCTGGTCGAGCCTCGGCAGGTCTGCCGGGAGGGCCTCGAGCCGTAGCCGGCCCATGCCCATGGTGGCGCCCTTGCCCAGATGAAGCCACTGGCCGGCATGGAGAAACGGCCAGAACACTTTTGCCCCATCGCGCAGATCCAGCTCGAAATGCCCCACCACACCGCCCATGGGCACAAGCCCGCCCTGGCGCGCCGAACGTCGCCGCTGCTCGCGCCAGCCGAGTGTCATCGCCTCGGCCCGAAGGCTGTGGGCGCGATCGCGCAGCGCCCGGAAGTCCAGCGCCAAAGGCGCTTCGCCGTAGAAGCTGCAGAAGATGGAAACCCGCCGCACCAGCGCCATCAGAAAGGCGCCAAGATCGAAGCGCTCGGGGCCCAACAGGCGGCCCTCGACCGCAAGCCTAAGCGGCCGTTCCAGGTGCACCCGCACCCGCGGTGGTGCCGGCGGGACCTCCAGCGGGCGCGGCTGCCAGGGGTCATCCCCTGCGCCTTCCGGTATCACCGCCTCGAGGGCAAGGCGTCCGCGGCCGGCGCCGATTCCGTGGCCTGCCGCCTCCTCCAGGGCTCGCACGCCATAGACCGCATGAGCCGCGACCCGGCCCACCAGCCGCAGCACCAGCACGAACGGATCCCCGGGCGCGAGCCGGCAGGGTGTGGGCGTGCGCGGATCCAGCACATAGGGATGGGGCACGCGGTTGTAGCGCCGCATCATGGCCGCCCCGGGCGGCGGCCGCGCCTCGAACACGGTGGTGTAGAGACAGGAGGCCTCGACGGCACAGCCTTCGCAGCGTTCCCGGTGGCGGGCGATGCACACCAGCCGCCTGAGGGCATGGCCGAAGGCCCCGCGCCAGGCGGAACCGGCGAAGGCGGCCAGGCGCACCTCATCGATGGCCCGAAATGTCAACCTGAGCGAGAGTATGCTCAGCGGAAGACTCACGCCAATGGTCAAAACGATGCCGCCCGACAACCATCAAGTCTCACATTACGCCATCTTCGCCCGAATCACAAGCCATGGGCAACCCAGCCGTGAGCTCTCCCATGACAGCTCCGACGCTTGCACCAGCCCTTCTGGACGGTTGATACCTCCAACAGGGTCTTGGTAAAAGGATGCATGGGGAGAGAACCAGGACACCGGCACACCACCACGGATCGGAAGGGGAATGTGGTGGATTTCGAGCGCCCTGATCCACGCTTGTCCTCCTGTGCTGGGGCTGGCCGTGGCACACGCCGGGAGAGGACGACCCTGTGTGGTTGGTCGAAGTGGCGAGGCGCTGGCAGCCGGCACAGGCGTTGCGGGCAGCCCATTTCCGGCAAATTTCTCGCCGGATCGAGGATCGGCTTACGTCCCTTGTTCACGGGCACCGGCCGGATTCCCCCGTAACCGCATCAACCAACGGCGCACCCCTTGCGACCGTGAGCTTTCATCCGCCACGGGGTTTGCGGTGGTGGCTGCGGCTTACGGTTGGCTACCCACCAGCCGATCAGCCCTGGCACACTTGGGCGACGGTCAAAGATGCCCTGGGTGCTGCCCGCAGCAGCGAACTTCCCTCAATCCACATCAACATTCCCCGGCGATTGCTGAACTGCAGGCGAAGATCGGCGACACGATAGCGGTCCGGGGCACTCCCGTGCAGGCGCGAATGGAGGTGGGCCACCTTGCCGGCGTCCATGCGCACACCCGCACCACCGAGGCCCCCTCCTGGCATCGCGCGATTTCGCGATGGACTGCAGCAGTCCGAGCCAAGGCAGGAGATATGGAGATCATGCTGCCCTCGTCCGCGGGATAGGGGATCCGGACGCATGTCAGGCAGCGCTCTTGGAGATCGCGCGGTCACAGAAGGGAACGGACGATCCAGGCAGAATCCGACCGATCTTTGCCATGCCGTTGAAGTGACGCTCGCCGTGCAGGATCCTTGTTGGCGCATCTGGTACTTGGCTACCATGATGTTCGGCGAGGATTCCCTGGAGAGCTGGAAGACCCCCGGCGTACGCGGCAGCAGACCATGGAGGACGCTCGTACCGGTGGTATGCCACGGGCGTATCTTCGAAATTTGCAGGAGGCCCTGGTCCGAGAGGAGAATGGATTGACGGCTCTGGTCTCCCTAGTTCCCATGCTCGAAATTTCCGAATGTTCCACCCTGCGGGTACCCCATATTCTCACCCCCTCCAGGTTGGATTAAAGCTGATTATGGCGTTGTTCTATAATTTGAAAAATATTTTCCAAAGGATATGAGATATATTACGAAATTCATATCAAGCAACCTACATGAACACTTTATTTATCATAAATGAGTTTGCAGTGCCTAACAGAAAGTCGGAGGCGAGTCATGAATCAAGCCACCGAAGAACGGCTTAACCGCATAAGAGGATTCCTACTTGTTGTGATCATAACCTGGTTCATAGGTGGTGTGTTAACAATCATCAGTGTAATTTTGTTTACATTAGGAGCGATCTCAAGAGGTACAATACCTGGATTATTCCTTATAGCATGGCAGTTATGGGCTGCAGCGAACGGGATCATCACCTTAATTATCGCCCTAGGTTTGATAAGGCGCCGTGCCTGGGCACCGGATGCCCTCGTCTCGCTGCAGCTCATCATATTCGCCGTCGGTCTCCTACTGTTGCCGATCACCGTGCCGCTCGCTCTAGCCCGCACGAACAGCTCAATGACTGGCAATCCTCTAATAGCCGTTAGCATAGCTGTACTCGTGACAGCGTGGTCGTCGGCAATCGTGGCTTACATGCTCAAGTCACGCCGCGTGGCCCGGATCTATCTGCGCGACGAGCGGGAACAGCTGGTTCCGGGCTGGCTGCGGTTGCTCCCCGATGCGGCGGCAGCTGTAATCAAGCGCACGGGCGCGGTTGGCTTCGTGGTCCTGTTAGTCATACTCCACGTCGTGGCGTGGATGGTTGTCACGATGTCATTGTCATGACCGTAGTGAAGCGACACCCACACATCCCCAACGGTGGCCGGTAGGATCCCGGGATAGGGTGCGGGTAGGGAGTGTGGTTGCCCGCGCGGCAGTGTGAGCGATCCCGAACCCCGGAACACCGAGGCCAAACCGTCACGATGGCCCGGCACAGTTCCAAGTTGGAGGAGGTGGCGGAGACGGAGGGATTCGAACCCTCGGTACCGGTTGACCCGGTACAACGGTTTAGCAAACCGTCGCCTTCAGCCACTCGGCCACGTCTCCACGCGTCCCGCTATCTATGGATCGGGCGCCGGCGCGTCAATGGCACGCACCGGGAAGGCTTGGTGAGGCGGGCGCGGCTCCGCGCGGCTCGGGGGGCGGACGAAATCTCCGGCATGACGGGATCTCTCCTGCGCCCGCCGGCACCTTCCTCCCGCATCGCCCTCAGCCGCGCCCGGGGCGCGCGGTTGCGCCGGCGGCAGCAAGCGGCCTGCCCGGTATTCCCCGCAGCGGGCGGCCGCGGCGGCGGGGTGCGAACAGTTCCATGAGCTGGCCCAGCAGGGTGCCGCCCAGCTGTTCCGGGTCGGAGATGGTGACCGCCCGGCGATAGTAGCGGGTGACATCGTGGCCGATGCCGATGGCCAGGAGCTCCACCTGGGCCTGCCGTTCGATCCAGCCGATCACCTCGCGCAGGTGGCGGTCGAGATAGTTGCCGGGATTGGCCGAGAGGGTGCTGTCATCCACCGGCGCGCCATCCGAGATCACCATCAGGATGCGGCGCTGCTCCGGCCGCCGCAGCAGCCGATGATAGGCCCACAGGATCGCTTCG
>WFXL01000058.1 GCA_015490605.1 Rhodospirillales bacterium | reverse complement strand
GCAGCCTTTCGGCCCCCCGGCGGATTCCGCGGGTGAGCAACCCCAATGATCCCAACTATGTGGGGGTGTATTCGGGCGAGCGCGGTTATGTGGGGGTGCGCATCGACTGGACCATCACCTCACAGTTCTGGAAGCTGAAGCGCCGCTGGTGTACCGGCAGCCCCGCCAACGACAACGGCCAGAACGCCGGCCAGACCGCCTCGTCGCCCGGCAATATCGCCACCACCACTGCCACCTCACCGTCTCCACCTCCCCCGGCCCCGACTTCAGGCGGTAGCGTGACCTGGGCATCCGGCATGCACTGCTGGCCCAAGGGCGGCTATCGCCCCATCGAGCGCTGGCGGGGTGTTCCCGTGCGCGTCAGCCTCATTTTCCTCGACTACCGCCGCTGGCTCGACGAGGCTTCCGCCCGGCGATTGGCCGAGCGCCACCGAAACCTCGCCCGGCGTATGGACATCGCCATCACCACGCCGTTGCTCCCCAATCCGGTCAAACGCGATTTCGCCGGTTGCGTGGCCGGACGCTATGATGAGAACTTCCGGGCCTTCGCCCGTGGCCTGGCCCAGGGCGGTCTGCCCCGGGCGTACATCCGCCTTGCGGCCGAATTCCAGCTGAAGGCTGAAGTCCGGGCCAATCCCACGGGTTTCGTCCGCTGTTTCCGGCGGGCGGTGACGATGATGCGGTCCGTCGCCCCCTCGCTCCGCATCGAATGGAGCCCCAATCGGGCCGGCAAGGCCGAAACGGCCCAACGGCTCGTGCAGAAATACTGGCCCGGAGACGAGTATGTCGATGCCGTTAACCTGTCCTTCTATGACTTCTCTCCTTCGGCCCGCAATCTGCAGACATGGAACGTGTGGTTCGGGCCTGAGCTTGATTGGTGGGCTTCGTTTGTAAGAAGCAAGGGCAAGAAGCTCAATTTCGGTGAGTGGGGATTGTATCACAGAGATGATGGCTTTGATAACCCGCTTTTCATAGAAAAGATGTTCGATTTCTTCTCGAGAAATCGGGATGTTATTGGGTATGAGGTTTACTTCAACTGTGACGGAACCCGGGGGCGGCTCTACCCGGTGCGCTACAACCCCCGGTCATCCGAAACCTATCGGCGGCTGTGGAAGGGATCCTGAAGGAAGCGGCTAGGAGCTTCGTGAAGGAGGGCGTTCCCTCCCGAGACTGAGGGCAACCCGCCGGACGGCGACCAGCTGGAGCAGCATCACCAGCACCACGCCGCTGCTGTGGAGGGCGATGGCGGTCAGGGGAGCGATCGCCATCGCCCGACCGCCGCCGTAGGCAAGCCCCACCACCAGGAGCTGGGCCGCAGCGCTCATGAGGATCCGGCTCTGGGCCTCGCCCACCACGAGCACATTGACGGTAGCATCCAGCAGGAAGCGGACGGCAAAGAGCGGCGCGAGCCGCAAAAGGACGTCGAAGAAAGCCGACCAGTCCTCACCGAGAACAAACGTCCAGCCTGCCGTTCCCAGGAGCAGCAGGATCATGACGAAAACCCCCATGCCACCCGCAAGCCCCATGAGCAGGCGGTCGATCCTTGGTCCCCATGGGAAATCCCGGCTGCGCGCGAGATCACCCAGCAGCACCTGCGAGACCGCCTGTCCCACCAGCTGAATGGGAAGCCCCAGGAGCCGCTGAGCGAGGGCGTAGAGGCCGGCCGTGCGGGGATCGAACAAGAGGGCGATCAGCAGCGGAGGAAGAAACTGGGTGGCGCTGTAGAGCATCTGGCCGGGGGCCAGATAGAGGGGATAGCGCCGATAGCGCCGGAGATAGGCGTGGATGCGACGACGGCGCAGGGCCTGCCACCATCGCGGCAGCGGTTGCAGCCGGCACCCGAGGAGGGCCGCCGGCAGGACGCCTCCGGCATAGCCCCAGACCAGTCCCATCCAGCTCCCGCCGGTGAGGAGCCCCAGGAGGAGTTGACCGCAGCCCTGGCCGACGGTCTGCGTGGCCTGGATCAGCGCATAAGATCGGAAACGGTCGCGCCGGATCGCGAGATAAAGGAAGATCCTCGGCAGCCCCAGCAACAGGAGAGCTGCCGGCAGAATCGCCAGCAGTGTCTCGAGGGCGGGATCAAGGGGCAGAGTCTGCCGGATGGCAAAGCTCGCGAGCGTGATCAGCAGCAGCATGCCGAGGCCGACTGTGGCGATGGCGGCGATCGCCGTGGCCAGTTCCCGCTCGCGACAGACAGGCAGGGTGATCTCCAGGCGGAGAAACAGGGCTCCGCCCAGGAGGGCCACCAGGGCTGCGAAGATCGCGAAAATCCCGAACTCCTCGGGACCGTAGATGCGGGTCAGCAGTGGCGTCAGCAGCAGGAGAGTCCCCTGGGCGATGGCGGTCCCCCCACCCAGGGTGGTCACGCGGCGCAGGAAACCGCTTTGGAGAAGCCGGGCGAGGCGGACAGGGCAACGCAGGCGGACCATGGGGTGAGGCGACCTCGTATCGGCAGTCTCGAGCTGAAGGTTATGGTTGAAGGGGTCTTCGCCGTCCTCCAGATGGGCGACTTGGTCGTCGAATCAGCTGTGGGACGAACGCGTGTCACCCCATGGGGATCGCACCGCCATCCTCGAGTCCAAATCGCCGCTTCTGCTCGCACTCCTCCTGTTCGCCCTGGTGCTGGCACTGGGCCTGCCCACCCTGGCCTACCGGCCACCGGTGCACGATGAGCTCTACCACCTCCTAGCGGCGCGTGGGCTCTTGGAAAGCGGCGCCCCCCGGATCGCCGAGGGGCTCTACACCCGGGGTCTCCCCTACACCTATCTGGTGGCGGCCATGCTGGGCCTTGGAGGTGAAGGGCTCATCGCGGTCCGTTTGCCCGCGCTGCTGGCGGGCGCCCTCATTCCACCCACCCTGTTCCTGTGGATCCGCCGGCGCGTTGATACCCCCACGGCCCTGACGGCGACCGGGCTCCTGGCGGTCTCCCCCTTCCTGTTAGAAATCGCCATCTTCGGACGTTTCTACACCCTCCAGGCACTGAGCTTCCTGCTGGGCACGATCGCGGTGGTGGAGGGATTGGAGCGGTCGCAATTTCGGTGGGATCGTCTCCCGTGGCTGGGTGCGGGATTGCTGCTGCTGGGCTTCGCCACCTGGCTCCAGCCGGTCACCCTGCTAGGGGTGGCCGGTCTCCTCCTCTGGGGAGGGCTCCGTTTCCTGTCGCCGCGAGCGATGGTGGTGGTCCTGGGAATTGCGGTCGTGGGACTTCTGATCATGCAGACCACGGAACTGTGGCAGGATCTGTGGCGCCGCTACCGCACCACACCCGAGTTCAACGCCCGTTTCGCGAACGCCGTATGGTTCTACCACGCCTGGTATCAGCTCTACTATCCGGGTTTCTGGTCGCTCACCCCGCTGCTGGCCGTGCTGGCCTTCGCTCGGGCACCTCGGGTGGCCCTGCTCGCCCTCGCTCTCGTGGCCACTGTCCTGGCCCTGGCATCCTTCGCCGCCGCCAAGGGACTGCGCTATGTCGCCTTCATCCAGCCCTTCCTCTTCCTCCTCTGGGGGCTGGGTCTGATGGAACTCCGAAACCGTCTTGCCCCCTTCCTCCCGCGTCTGTGGCCCACCCGGATCCCTTTCGGGCCCTGGCAGATTCCGGGAAAAGCTCTGGGGGTCCTCGCGGTGACTGCCTTCCTCCTGCTCCAGCCCTTCTGGCTGCGAACCGCCGCCCTCACTCTCAACATCCGTCTTCCCCTGGAAGCGCAGGATCCGGACTGGTCACAGGCGCTTGCCGTGCTGCGCCCGTGGGCGCAGCGGGTGGCGGTCGTGGTCACCAGCGAGGATGTCTACGCCCTCTATTATCTCGGACGTCACGACATCGGTTTTTCCGTCACCAAGTATCGGGAACTCGCCGGCCAGCCTCCCGCCCCTCTCCGTTGGGATCCCCGCATCGGGCGTCCTCTCGCCGGCGATCCCGCAGCCCTCGCGCAAATCCTGAAGTGCTATCCTTCGGGACTGTTCATCGCCCACGAAGGTGATATGGACAATCCGGCCTTCGTCCCGTCGGCTGCTCGGGCGGTGCTGGAACGGGAGGCTCGCCCCCTGCCGCTTCCTGCAGGCAGCGGGCTTGTAGCCTATGTGTGGGAACGGCAGACGTCGGCAGATCCGACTCCATGTGATGATCTGCCGCCGCCTTCCCGGAGGCCGTGAGCATGTGAGGGAGCCGACCATGCGCTTCGCTTCCGCCGTTCTCGAGGGCCTCGCTACACCGCTTCGACCCCTGTCACGGCTGGCGGCGGCACTCCTGTCAGCGGAGTTTGCCTTTGCCTTGTTTCTCTATTCCAATCACATCAAGATCCTTATCAACAGCCTTCTTCCCTGGAGTCTTCCTCTGGACGAGACGATCATCTTTCTGGCTGTTTCAGTCATAGCCGGTGGATGGGTGATGTTCCACCGTGGAATCTATGTAGAAGGATTTACTGTATTGATGGCAGGATTGGTATTTTTTGCCTTTGCGGCTGCATCGAGTCTGTGGTCTCCTTCCCTGTTCATGGCAAGACGTGAGATCTTTTTGCTCCTTACCGGAGGGCTTTGGTCACTTCTCTGCGCATCCCTGGCGATCGCTCCCGAACGCGAGCGGGTGCAGCGGTTTCTGTTCTTTTCGGGGACATTGGGACTGATCATAGCCCTCTATGGATGGTATTTGCGCATCCGGCTGGGCGATTTCCTCTATTCAGCCGAGTGGAGCAAGATCGGCTTTCGATCCTTCTATCAGCTCGCCGGCCAGATGAGCGCCATCGGGGCCACCGCCCTCATGACTTCGGCGGCCTTCGCCCCCCTTGGGTCTCGACGCCAGCTGATGCAGCTTGCGGGAGCGCTCGTCTGCTTCGCCTTCACCTTCGTGGCCGGCTCACGCCTGGCCATGGTGGGTATGTTTGCCGGCTTCCTCGTCCTGCTGGTAGGCATGCCGATTCGGGGAGGGCGCGGTCGGCTGGAGATCTCCACTGCCCATCTCGTCGCCCTGGTCGGTCTGATCGCCGGCGTGGCCCTGCTCACCTATGTGAGCATGACCGACATCCGGCTCACCGCCCTCGATCGTCTCCGCAGTCTGATCCGGGCGCTCGAAGAGGAACCAGGCATCCTCGGACGCTATGACCGCCTGCACTATCTCCAGGTGGCGTTGCAGCTGTGGTTCTCAGCTCCCCTGTTAGGGGTGGGGCTGATGGGGTTCGCTCCGCTTGGTTTCCAGAGCGAGGGGCCCGGTGGCTTTCCCCACAATCTCATCGCACAGCTTCTGGCGGAAACCGGCCTTGTGGGTTTTGGCCTGTTCATTCTGTTCCTCTGGAGTGCCTACCGGCACCTGTCGCTGCGGCGTCTCCACCAGGATCCGCTCCTGGTGATGGTCCTCGCCGTCTCGGCGGTTCCCTGGGCCATCGCCATGTTCAGTGAGAGCATCGGCACTCTGTGGAAACTCTATGCCTTCGTCGCTCTTGCCGCCCTGCCACCGCCGGTGCCGGAAAGAACGGTCAGACCCGCAGGGCCCACCCTGGACACGGACTATCTCCGTATCCGGCATTGACGTGCGGCGTTGGGTTCAGTCGATGTAGTACTTGCTCGCCTTGGTGTAGTAGCGTGCCGCACTGTCACCATAGGCGTAACCGTAGCTGGCGAGACGCTTGAGATCCACCAGGGTGAGGACCGCCCCGGCCGGTTCGATCCCAATCTCCCGCAGGCTGCACACCGCTTCCTCGGCCGCATCCTGCTCGGTCCGCGCCCAGCGAATGGTGAAAACCACCCGGTCGGCATGAAGGGCGGCAAGCTTGCCGTCGGTCACGGCGGCCACCGGCGCGGTATCCACCACCACCAGGTCGAAGCGCTCGCGGGCAAAGGTGAACAGTTCCTGGAGCGCCCGGCTTTCCAGCACATCTGTGGGGTTGCTGGTCTGCGCCCGCACCGGGACGAAGTGGAGGCCGGTCTCGGGATCGTGGTGGATCACCTCCTCGAGCTCGCTCTCACCCAGCACATATTCCACCACGCCACTGCGGACCTGCCATCCCAGTTCGCGATGGACGCTGGGATGCCGCAGATCCAGGTCCACCAGCAACACCCGCTTGCCCGAGCGGGCGGCGAACAGGGCCAGGGAGACGGCGAGGGTGGTCTTGCCCTCCTCCGGCAGGGAGGAGGTGACGCATACCACCCGTGGTGGCCGGTCGGCACTGCCGAGCTTGAGACCGGTGTAGACGCTGCGAATGGACTCGGCATAGAGCGAGAGCGGCTTGTCCAAGAGATAACGGGCCGGGCTTTGACGTCGGGGGAGTTTCAGCAGAGGCACCCGTGCCAGGACCATCAGACCGAGGGTGGCCTCGACTTCCCGGCCCGTCTTGAAGGTTCGGTCGAACCGCTCCAGCAGCAGGGCCAGGAAGAAAGCCCCGAGGAAGGAGACGCCGAAGCCGACGGCGGCGAACAGGCGCGGTCCCGGCGAGCTGGGCGAGGCCGGTGGCGTGGCCTTGGAGACGATGCGCACATCGGGTTCGGCGATCTGCTCGCGCCGCTGCAGCTCCTTGTAGCGTTCCAGCAGGGCCTCGTAGAGCTGACGGCTGGTCTCGGCCTGGCGTTCGAGCTCCCGCAGTTTGACCTCGACCTCACGGTTGACGGTGGTGCGGGCCTTGGCGGCCGCGAGCTGGCGTTCCAGCACTGCCACCCGGGCGGCGACGCTGTTGGCCTCATTCTCAATGGTCTTGATGATGCGATTGATCTCGGCCTCGATCTTGTCGGCCAGCTCGGCCTTCTCGCGGCGCAGCTGCTGCATACGCGGATGCTTCTCGCCGTAGAGGGTGGAGAGCTCGGCCTCGCGCCGCAGCACCTCCGTCTCCTGCTGGCGCAGATTGATCATCACCGGCGAGGCGGCCACCTCCGGCACCGAGTCGAGCCCGCGGCCGGCAGCCCGCAGCTGGCGGATGAGGGCGAGCTTGGAGCGCTTCTCGGCGAGCTCCGCCTTGGCGAGGATGAGCTCCTTGTTGAGGTCGGCCAGTTCCTGATCCGACAGGGTGGGCCCTTCGCGCTGGGCCGTGACGAGATTGTTCTCGGCACGATAGCGCTCCACCGCCGCTTCGGCCCGCTGCACCTCCTCCCGGAGCGTGGCGAGGCGCTCCTCGAGCCAGCGTGAGACCCGACTGGTGGAGAGGAGCTTGGCCTTGAGCTGCTCGTCGACGAACAGTTCGACGATGCGATTGGCGATGGCCGCCGCCTTCTCGGGATCCTTGGCCGTATAGGCCACGGTAATGACCGAGGACTCGTCTCCCAACACCTCAAGGCCGGCGCGGAAACGCGCAAGCGCGATCTCGCGGGCGAGTCGCGCGGCTTCATCCTCGCGCAGCGGTCGCCGCTCCTCCAGAAGCCCCACCCTTACCAGCCAGGACTCGGGCAGGAAGGTGAGGAGGCGTTCCCAACCCTCGCGCGGGGCCCGGGGCACTGCCCCTTCCGGCAGATCGGCGTAGGGGTTGAACTCGGGATCGTGGAACAGACCGAGATCCTCCATCACCCGCGCATGAAGGGCGGGTGATTGCAGCAGCCTCATGGTGGTGGGCACGGCACTGCCACGCACCTCGAGGCCGGGCAGCATCGCCTGGAGTTCCTCGAGGAGGTCGTTCTGCTTGGGATCCACCACCAGCTGGGCGCGGGCGGTGTAGCGCGGCTCCAGCATCAGGGCGAAAAGGGTAAAGGCCAGCGTGCCCACGAGCGTGAGCAGGGCCACGAGCCACCGGCGCCGGCGGAGGATCGCGAAGATGCCGACGAGATCGACAGTATCACTGCCGGCCGGACTGCGGTCGGCAACCGCTACGGACGAGGTCTGGAAGCGTGCCATGGAGTATCAGTCCCCGACCTGGGCATGGCCTCCCTCTCCGGCCACCCTTCCCCTTTGCGGTCACGGTGTTCCGGAGGCTGCCACGGGCATTCCTCTCATGGCACGTCGCCGCCGCCTCGGCAATGCTCGGGGGGCGGGGGCCATATTCAGGTGAGGCCGGAGGAAGGCAGAGAATTAGCATAAAATCCGATTAATAGGATTATTGACAGATTACCCTCCCCGGGAGATAAGACATTCAGCCTATCAACCGGAGGACCATCCGCCGTGCCCACCGCCGCACCCGATGTGGTCGTCGCCCTCGCTGGCACCCCCACGAGTTTCGACGTGCTTGCCAACGACAGCGGGACCGGTCTCGTCCTCGACTCCTGGACCCAGCCTGCCCACGGCAGCCTGGTCCATGACGGTGGCGGCCGCTTCACTTACACCGCCAACGCCGCCTTTGCCGGGGTCGACGGCTTCACCTACACGGTGCGCGATTCCCAGGGGGCCACCGCCACCGGCACCGTCACCATCTCAGTGCTGGCCCCCAACCAGGATCCGGTGGCAGCCGATGATGTTGCCACCACCACCGCCGGAACTCCGGTGGACATCCCGGTGCTGGCCAACGACGCCGATCCCGATGGCGATCCCCTCACCATCAGCGGCATCGGCGTGCCCGCCCACGGCAGTGTCGCCCTGCGACCCGGACAGGCCATCCGCTATGTTCCCCAGCCCGGTTTCACCGGGATCGATCGCTTCGTCTATACGATCGAGGATGGACGCGGTGGCATCGCCCAGGCCACCGTCACCGTGCAGGTGGGACGGGCCGATGCGCCCCCCGAGGCGCGCGACGATGCCTACACCGTCGAGAGCGGCACCACCGCGGTGCTGGACCCGCTCGCCAATGACGTCGACCCCGACGGTGATGTGCTGCGGCTCGTGGGCCTCGAGATCCCCGCTCATGGCCGCATCGCGGTGGTGGGTGGGCGCATCCACTACACCCCCGATCCCGGCTTCGAGGGTGAGGATGGTTTCGACTATACGGTGGCCGACGGTCGCGGCGGGACGGCCACGGCCCGCGTGCGGCTGACGGTGGTGCGTCCCAATCTTCCGCCCACCGCCCAGGCGGATGTGATCACCACCACCGAGGATACCCCGGTGGTGCTCGATCTGCTGGCCAATGACGCCGACCCCGACGGCGATCCCCTCAGGCTCGCCGGCCTCGAGCTCCCCGCCCATGGTCAGCTGGCGCTCGCGGCCGACGGCACCCTCACCTACACCCCCGATCCCGGTTTCACCGGCCAGGATTCCTTCACCTACACCGTCGCGGACGGGCGCGGCGGCCATGCCACCGCCACCGTCACCATCACCGTTCAGCCCTCAAGCGCCCTCGAGCCGCGCTTTGCCAACGGCTACGCCCGCCGGCGCCGCATTCTGCTGCCACCGCAGGAAGTGGACGAGACCCTCACCGACTTCCGCCTGCTGGTGCGCTTCGAGGATCCGTCGCTGCGCAGCGTCGCCCAGGGCGGGATGGTGGAAAGCGATCAGGGGTATGATATCCGCTTCGAGGCGGAGGACGGCACCCCCCTCGCTCACGATCTCCTCACCTATGATCCCGCCGCCGGCCGCCTCGTGGCCTTCGTGCGGCTGCCAAGCTGGCGCACCGGCATCCAGACCCGCCTCCACCTCTACTATGGCAAGCCCGGGCTTGCGACCAGCGAAGCCGATCCCGCTGCCACCTGGCAGGGGAATCTGGCCGTCTGGCACCTTCCCGATGGCAGCGATCGCACCGGCCAGGGCCGTGACCTCACCACCAGCGGTCTTGGCACGCAATTGTTCGAAAAGTTACCACTTGCCACCTTCGATGGCAGTACGAGCGCTGCCACCCTGGCCGATCCCGGCTTTCTTTCGGGCCATCCGGCCCTGAGCCTGAGTCTCCTCATGATCCCGGAAGCCGCCATGGTAGGCAGCGATCGCCATGTGCTGCTCCAGGGCCCCATCGATGCCACCGCTCAGGCCGACGGCCTCGTCTTCCGCTTTGATGATTTCGGTGGCGGTGCCGATGCCGACGATACCTGGTTCTTCGTGGTCAAGACCGATGCCGGCGAGGACGCCTGGTATCAGAGCTCGGCCCATATCCACGAGGCCGATGTGCCCCGGCTGGTCCATCTTTTCTGGCAGAGCGGCCAGCATCCCGGCCTCTTTCTCGACGGACGCCGGGTACCACCGGCCTGGACGGGCCGGCGGCGTGCTGATGGCGGCTTCGATACCCAGCCGGCCTCGGGTCTCACCGCCATGGTTCCGGGGCATGCCCTGTCCATCGGCATCGGCAGTCTCTCGGCTGCCGATGCTTTCGTCGGCCGGCTGGGATTGGTCCGCTTTGCCGCCCGCGTTCCCACCGCAACCGAGATGCTGCTGGAGGCCCGCAATCTCTATGAACCCTGGCGGGTCTATGGCGTGGGACCGGAAGAGCGGGCCGATATGGATGACTTTCCGCCGGTGGCAAGCGACCTCGTGGTCTCCACCCCGGCCGGCACATGGGTGGATCTCCCACTCGACGAGCATGTCTTCGATCCCGAAGGCCAGAGCGTGAGCCCGGTGGCGGTCGGCAATCCCCTCCACGGCAGCGCCAGCGTGGTGCAAGGGCGCATCCGCTACACGCCGGCAGCCGGCTATGTGGGGAACGACAGTTTCAGCTATACGGTGGCCGATCCGGCCGGAGGCCAGGCCCAGGGACGGGTTCACATGACCGTCACCGCCCGCACCGGTGCCGACCCCGCCAGCCCCGAATATCCGCTCCCGCGCCGCGAGGTGGTAGTGCGAACCGGGGCCGAGCTTGCCACGGCCCTCGCTGGTGCCCGTCCCGGCGATCATATCATCCTGGAAGATGGGGACTATTCGGGGCTCTATGAGATGCGAGCCTCGGGTACGCCCGACGACCCCATCGTGATCCGGGCGCGCCGTCTCCTGGGGGCGCGTATCGGGACCCGTGGCATCACCTTCCCCGATGCGGCCGTACACGATGTGATGATCTGGGGAATAGACTTCCGCGATTGTTTGTGGATGCCGCTCAATGGATCCCGGATCACCTTCCGCCGGTGCCGGATCTGGCCCCGATATAAACCCAATGGCGCCATTGCCATTACGCCGAGAGATTGTTCAGATATTCGATTTGATTACTGTACATTCCGGCTCTACACGACCGATGAGGTGAGAAATCTCTTCGGTGCAGGAACCAACCCCTGGGACGATGGGGCCAATTATGGCTGTGTGTGGACCTATATCACGGGGGCGGACTTCGCCGCGGGCCGCTATCCGCGCCGCCTCATCTTCGAACGTATCCGGCTGGAAGGCGGACCCTCGAACGTTCCCTATGGCGCGCCCAACTGCCAGTTCATCGAACCCGGTGGATGGCCCGGAGATACCAATTCCGACCGCTATCCCATGAACTGGACACTGCGTCTCATCTGGGGGGATGTCCCCCGGGACCGGACCGTGATCGATATCAAGGGAAGCCATTGTCTGCTGGATCGTTGCCATATCAAGTCCCGGGGCGGTTCGATCCAGATCCGTGAGGGCTGGCGTCACGAGATTCGCCGTTGCCGTTTCGAAAATACTGCCCTGGAAATCCAGTCCCACGGCCACCGGTTATACGATGTATCGTCCTATATCCGTCTGGGCTCAGGAACCTTCCGCTGGGACGATCCGGTGACCTCGGCCTCGGTCAATGGCTGGCGCAACGCCCACGACATCGAACTGCACAACTGCCGCGGGACCCTCAACATCGGCCATGAAGGCAACTGGGCCTATCCGGCCGAACAGATCCTTGTGGCCGGCCACACGGGAACCGTGCAGCAGGTCCACGCCGCCCAAGTGACGGTGGTAGCTTCGAGCCCCTATCCCGCTTCCGGTGCGGTAACCCTGACCTCGGCCGAGGTCGGACACGATGCGCCCTGGGTCGGCATCGAAGGCTGATCCTCCCCTCTCGGACCTGGCCCGCCGCATTCCATGCGGTGGGCCAGACCTTCGAGACGGGCGATCATCTCGCCATAGACCCGCTCCGCGCGGAAGCCCTCCCCCACCACGGCCGCTTGGCGACGCAGGCGCTCACGGAAAGCAGGATCTTTCAATCGCAGTAGATGGTCGCCGAGTTGTCGGGGATGGGCCGGATCCCAGACGAGGCCACAGCCGTGTCGGCGCACGAAGGCGCCCACATCATCCTCGAGGGTGGTGAGCACCGGTAGCCCATGGGCCAGATAGTCGCCGAACTTGTTGACCAGGGTCCATCCGGTCTCGAAGGTACGACGATGGGGCAGCACGCCCACATCGCAGCGCTCATAGAGGATCCGCAGTCGCGGCAGGTCGAGCCATCCCAGCAATCGAATCGCCGCGTCACCAGCGACAGCCTGCCGTATCTCCTCTTCAAGCGGCCCCCCACCGGCGATCCACACGCTCACGCCCTGACGGACCGCGGCCGGCAGAGCCCGGAAGTTGCGGATGAATCCCACGCAATCGGTGCGGGCGGTGAAACTGCCGGCGAAGACGAGGCGCAGCCTCTCCTCCGGACGGCGGACCCGCGTGAGACCGGCTTGATCCCAGAAGGTCTCCGCCTCCCGGCGAACATCGGCCGGCAGCTCCCGCACCTCGACCGCGTGGGGAAACATGCCGTCCATCTCCCGGGCTGGACGGGCGGCGAGCTCGAGGGTCCATCTCAGGGCCCCGGGACCACAGGCGAAGAGGGCATCGGCCCGCCTCAGCGCCCAACGCAAAAGCCGACGATAGGGCGGATGGGCCAGACGGACCAGGGGGCGCAGAACCGGCGGGGCGGCATCGAGCCACACATCCGGCCAGATGTCGCGCACGTCCACCGCCACCGGGATTTCCCGGCGCCGGGCATAGGCCACCACCACCGCCGTGAGTTCGATCGGCGGCATGCAGACGAGGATGGCATCCGGCGGCCTGTGTCGGGGTGCCCGATAGGCGAAGTCGAGAGCGGTGGCGAGATCGTGGAGGAAGCGTCGGGGCGAGATGGCCTGCCGATAGGCGGGACCGCACAGGAGCTCGACCTCGATTCCCAGATCGCGAGCGGCTGCCAGCTCCCCGGGAGTGCGAACGGAGCCGGTAAGCCGATCGAACCGCGAATTCCACCAAGTGACCTGATGGCCCCGGGCGGCTGCGAGACGGGCAATGAGACCAGCCCGCATCAACCGCGTGGGGCCCCCGGGTTGCGGCAGCGGCTCCAGCGTCTTGACGATCCACAGGCGCATCAGGCGGATCCCGGAGCCGATTCGGACCGCTCGAGGCCGCCTTCGAGGGCCGGGGGCCCGCCCTCGTCCGATGTGGCCATCGGCCGGTAGCCCGGTACGATCCGGGCCAGCATCGCCCGCAGCTCGGCCTCACCAACGCCATCCCGGGCCGCCGTCTCCAGCATGTCCAGCGCCCGCTCCAGCCGCAGCCGGTCGAGAGGCCGCGGACGCGCCAGACGCACCCCCGGGATCGGTGCGGGCGCGCGGGTCTCCTGGTGGTCGAACAGTTCCTCATAGAGCTTTTCGCCGGGACGCGGGCGGGTGATCTCGATGGGGATGTCCCGCTCGGGCTCGAACCCGGCAAGGCGAATAAGTTTGCGGGCAAGATCGAGGATCCGCACCGGCCGGCCCATGTCGAGTACGAAGATGTAGCCCGCTTCGGCATCGCCCTCGATGCCCCAGGCCGAGGCGTGGAGCACCAGCTGAACCGCCTCGGGAATGGTCATGAAGTAGCGGGTGATCTCGGGATGGGTGACGGTGAGCGGCCCACCCCGTTCCAGCTGACGGCGGAAGATGGTGAGCACCGAACCGCTGGAGCCCAGCACATTGCCGAAGCGGACGGTGACGAAGCGGGTCCCCCGGCCGCTCCGGCGGGCCTCGAGATCGCGCATCTGGCAGTAGAACTCCGCCAGTCGCTTGGTGGCTCCCATGACGCTGGTGGGATTGACCGCCTTGTCGGTGGAAATCAGCACCATGCCGAGAGCACCGCAGGCCATCGCCGCATCGGCCACATGGCGGGTGCCGAGGACATTGGTGAGCACGCCCTCGCGCGGATGGGCCTCCACCATCGGCACATGCTTGAGGGCGGCGGTGTGGAACACCAGCTCGGGCCGGCAGGCGGTGAACAGATCATGGATGCGGCGGCGGTCGCGCACATCGGCGAGGATGGTGCGCAGCGGCGCCTTGGGCCGGCTTGTGGCGATCTCCTGTTCGAGTTCGAACAGAGCCAGCTCGCTGCAGTCGAGCACCACCAGCTCGGCCGGCTCATAGCGCAGAATCTGGCGCACCAGCTCGCGGCCAATGCTGCCCGCACCGGTCACCAGCACCCGCCGACCCGCCAGCAGCCGGCGGATGGCGGCATCGTCGAAGCGGATCTCCGGGCGCTCCAGCAGATCCTCCAGGGCGATGGGACGCAGCCGCAGGCGCGGCGCCCGCTCGGCCGCCTCGAGTTCGCGCGGATCGGGCGAGCGCAGCAGCTCGAGCCCCAGCGCCCGGCAGCGCGCCAGCAGGTCCTCGAGCCGTGCGGGCAGCAGCCGGACGCCGAGGATCACCCGCACCGGCCGCAGGCCCCGCCGCTCCAGCCGCGCCACCACCGTCTCGAGCTCCTCGAGACGCCCCAGGACCGGCACGCCCGCCAGATGCTGGCCCCGGCGCTCGCGGCCATCGGCCGAGAGCAGCCCCACCACCGTGACCGGCTCCGGCCCCTCGCGCAGCCGGCGCAGCAGATAGGGGGTGGAGGAGTCGATCCCCACCAGCAGCACCGGACAGCCCGGCTTCTCCTGGAGCATCTCCCGGAAGAGACCGCCGAGCTCGCCCTCCCGCAGGGCGCGATAGAGGATGCGCGGTCCCGCCAGTCCCAGCAGCAGCACGCCCCACTGGAGGAAGGGCAACGAGCGCGGCACCCCTTCGAGGCGGTAGAGGAGGAAGGCGAGGAGGGCAAAGCCCACCACGCTCACCGTCACCACTTCCAGGATTACCACCAGATCGGCGAGGCTGGTGTAGCGCCAGATGCCCCGATGGAGGCCGAAGATCCGGTAGGCGACAGCGAACACCAGCAGAAACAGCCAAGGGGCCCCCGGCGGCATCGCCGCCAGCGCCGGCGCCCAGTCGCCGTAGCGCAGCCAGAAGGCCAGCGGCAGCGAGGCCGCAGCCCAGCCGAAGTCGCACGCCAAAATGCCAAGACGGCGGACCGCCAGGGGCAGGCGCTCGATCACCGACCGCGGTCGCAGGCCCTCGCCCGCCTCCGCGCCTCCACCCCGCCTCCCTCGACGATCCATGACGCGCCCCGTGCCATCCCAGATGGTCGATCCACGGGCCGGAGCATGCCCGAGCCCCCGGCGGGCAGCAAGCACGGGGGCCTGCCGAGTCCTCCCGGATGCTCGATGTTCGCACGATGATACGAAAATGCCACAGCCACGCCCCCGGACCCTCGCCAGCCCTAGCCGTCACCGGTACAGAGACGCGCGGAGCCGTGCCGTCCGCCACCCGGGAGGCCCCGCCATGGCCCCGCGTATCGTCCACCTCACCCCCATTCGTCCGCCGTTCGAGCCACGCACCCGCTTCCAGTGCGAGAGCGCCGCCAAGGCCGGGTTCGAGGTGGCGCTCGTGGCGCCGGCCGAGCGCGACGAGGAGGCCGCAGGCGTACGGCTGCTGGCGGTGCCGCCACCGCGCAACCGGCTCGATCGCATCACCCGCACCGCCTTGCGGGTGGTGCGCCGGACCCTCGCCTGCCGCCCCGATCTCGTCACCTTCCACGATCCCGAATTCGTCCTCTGGGGGCTGGTGTTCCGGGCCCGCGGCATCCCCACCGTCTACGACGTCCACGAGGACTATGCCGCCGCCATGGCAGTGCGCTTCTGGCTGCCGCGGCCGCTGCGGCCGCTGGCATCCTGGGCGATGCGGGCGCTCGCGGCGCTCGCCCGCCGGCTCTATCCCGTGGTGATCGCCGAGCGCTACTATGCCCGCCTCTTCCCGGGGGCGGTGGAGGTGCTCAATTATGCGCGCCTCGAGGAACTCGCACCGCTGATGGCGCGCCCGCTCGACCCGCCTGCCCGCATCCGCCTGCTCTATACCGGCAGCATCGGCCGCGAGCGCGGTGCGCTTCACGCCCTGCGGCTGCTGGACCGGCTGCCGGCGGATGCGGAACTGCGCTTTGTCGGCTACTGCCCCTCGCGCGAGCTCGCCCGCACGCTGCGCGCGCGCGCCGCCCGCGACCCACGCCTGCAGCTCGTCATCGACGACGAGCGCTGGGTGCCGCGGGATGCCATCCTCGCCGCCTATGCTGAGCCCTGGACCGCGACGGTGGCGCTGTTCCCCGACTCCGACCACTATCGCGAGACCGAGCCCACCAAATTCTTCGAGAGCATGGCCGCCGGCATCCCCATCCTGTGCTCCCACTTCCCCACCTGGAAGGCGCTGGTGGCGGACCAGGGGGTGGGCCTGGTGGTGGATCCCGAGAATCCGGAGGCGGCCGCCGCCGCCGTCCACCGGCTCCACCGAAACCCCGAGCTCGCCCGTGCCATGGGCGCGCGCGGCCGCGAACTGGTGCGCACTCGCTACAATTGGGAAAGCCAGGCCGAGCGGCTGGTGGCCCTCTACCGCGAGTTGCTGGGCGACCGGGCGCTGCCGGATCCCGCCCAAGTCCCGGGACCCGGAGGATAAATCTCGTATTTTCAGGAGCTTGCTTACAAACACGGGAACCCCTTAACCGCTCCTTTACACCTCGGGTTCATTCTCCCATCGGTGGTGCTACCTGAGGTTCGTCCGGCCGGAGGCTCCCCGTGCCGTCGACACACTCGCGTACTGCGGGAGAACCCGGAGACACGGTCCCGCTCGACCTCGTGCCCGCCCCCCTCGCCCTGCTCGATCCGCAGGGTCCTCGGGTGGTGCGGGCCAATGCCGCCTGGCAGGAGGCCCTGGCCGGCGAGGTGGGGAGCCAGGCGGTGGCGGCTCTGCTGCAGGCCCTGCCCCAGGACGGGGAGCGATTTGAACACTGCATCGCCAACGGGGAACACTGCCGCCGGCTGATGTTCACCGTTCGCCGGCTGCCGTCGGGTCTGCTGCTGGTGGGTCTGTGTCAGGAGGGGGCGGGGAATTCCTGCACGCCCGAGGCCCAGCGGCTGCGGGATCATCTGCGGCTGGTGGCGCGCACGGCGCGGCTGGGCTTCTGGGACTACGACTTCATCGCCGGCCGCTTCGAATGGTCGGAGGAGATCTGGCGCATGGCGGGGCGGGCACCCGGCTCCCTCGACCTGACCGATCCCGAAGCCCGCATCAGCGTCTACCATCCCGAGGACCGGGCGGAGCGGCGACGCCTCTGGCAACGGGTGATGGCCCGGGGCATCGGCTTCGAGCACCGGGCGCGGATGCTCCGTCCCGACGGCACGGTGATCCACACCCTCACCCGCGGCATCCCCCAGCGGGATGCCGCCGGGCGGGTGGTGCGCTGTTTCGGCGTGGTGCAGGACATCGGCGAGCGGGTGGAGGCCGAGCGCAAGCTCGAGGCGGCACGGGCCGAGGCCGAACACCAGGCGGAACTGCTGCGCGAGGCCACCCGGGTGCTGTTCGGCGGCTTCGCTCTGTTCGATCCCGACGACCGGCTGGTGCTGTGCAACGCCGACTACGCCCGGCTCTACGATTGCCAGCCGGAGGAGATGGTCGGGATGACCTTCGAGCAGACCCAGCGGCTGCCCGGCTTTCGCCGGCGGCTGGGGCTCGAGGGCGATGCCTTCGAGGTGTGGCTGCAGGGGCGGCTGGACCTCCACCGGCGCGCGGATGGCCGGGTGCGCGAGATCCATGCCGGCGACACCTGGATCCTGGTGCAGGAGCGGCGCCTGCCCGACGGCTCCATCGTCCTCTGCCGCACCGACATCAGCGATCTCAAGCGCAAGCAACGGGCGCTCACCGAACTCGCCCGCGAGCTCGCCCGTGCCAAGAGCGAGGCGGAGACGGCGCGGGACCTGCTGCGGGGCGCCACCGCCGCCCTTGCCGACGGCTTCGCCCTGTTCGACCCCTCGGGCTGTCTGGTGCTGTGCAACGAGGCCTACGCCCGCCGCTTCGACAGCACCCCCGAGGCGCTCGTGGGCCAGCCCTTCGCCACCCTGGCACGGCGCTGTCTCGCCGCCTGCGCCGGTGGGGAGCAGGCGTGCGCGCTCGGCCGCGAGGAGCTGGAGGCGGCGGTGGAACTCTGTCTCGAGGACCATCGCCGCGGCGATGGGACGCCGCGGGAGATGCGCATCGGATCGCGATGGTATGTGATCCGCCACCACGCCATGGCCGACGGCCACCGGGTGGTGCTGGTGAGTGACATCACCCACCTCAAGCGAACCCAGGAGGAGCTGCGGCGGCTTGCGACCGTCGACGACCTCACCGGCCTCTACAACCGCCGCCATTTCTTTGCCACCGGCGCGCGCCTGCTGGAGCGGCTGCGCTGCGACGGCCGGCCGGTGGCGCTGCTGCTGTTCGATCTCGACCACTTCAAGCGGATCAACGATACCTTCGGTCACGAGGCGGGCGATCGGGTGCTGGCGGCGGTGGCGCAGCGCTGCCGCGAGGTGCTGCGACCGGGCGACCTGCTGGCGCGGCTGGGGGGTGAGGAGTTCGCCGTACTGCTGCCGGAGACCCCGCGGCTGCCGGCGCTGCGGGTGGCGGAGCGGTTGCGGCGGGCGGTGGCCGGGTTGCGGGTGGAGGTGGCGCCGGGGCGGACCATCACCCCCACCATCAGTGTCGGCTTCGCCACCGCCGCGGAGGTGCCGGGCGGGCTCGAACGGCTGCTGGCGGCGGCCGACCGGCACCTCCTCGGCAGTGGCGAAGCCGACACT
>WFXL01000057.1 GCA_015490605.1 Rhodospirillales bacterium | reverse complement strand
GCTCGAGCCCCAGCCCCTCGGTATGGGGACGGCGGCCCACCGCTACCAGCACCGCATCGCAGGCGATCCGCCGCTCACCCTCGCCCTCGCGCGGCGCCACCACCGCCTCGAGGGCGCCCTCCTTCTCTTCCACCGCCAGCACCCGGTGGCCCAGCAGGAATTCGAGCCCCTGACGCGCCAGCAGCCGCTGCATGGTGGCGGCGACCTCGCCATCGAGCCCAGGAAGCAGCCGGTCGAGGTACTCCACCACCGTCACCCGGCTGCCGAAGCGGCGCCAGACGGTGCCGAGCTCGAGGCCGATGTAGCCGCCGCCGATCACCAGCAACCGCGGGGGTACCTGTTCGAAAGCGAGAGCGCCGGTGCTGGTGACGATCCGCTCTTCATCCACCGCGATCCCCGGCAGGGTAGCCGGCACCGAGCCGGTGGCCAGCACCACATGGCGGGCGGCCAGCTCGCGCACGCTGCCATCCGGCGCCGTCACCTCCACCCGATCGGGCGCCAGCAGACGGCCGTGGCCGCGCACATGTTCCACCCCGTTCTTGCGGAAGAGAAAGGCGATACCGCGGGTCAGCTCCTCCACCACCTTGCGCTTGTAGGCCATGGTGGCGGCGAGATCGAGTCCCACGCCCTCCACCCGCACGCCGAAGGCGCCAAGGTCTTGGCGGGCCTGTTCATAGAGGTGGGAGGCGTGCAGCAGCGCCTTGGAGGGGATGCAGCCCACATGCAGGCAGGTGCCGCCCAGGCCCTCGCGCCGGTCGACACAGGCGACCCTGAGCCCCAGCTGGGCCGCCTTGAGAGCGCAGACATAGCCGCCGGGGCCACCGCCCACCACCACCAGATCGAAGCGCTGGTCGTCCATGATCCGTTTCCGCCGTCAGATGTCGAGCATCATGCGCGCCGGGTCCTCGATGCACTCCTTGACCCGGACCAGGAAGGAGACCGCTTCGCGCCCGTCGATCAGCCGATGGTCGTAGGAGAGAGCCAAGTACATCATCGGCCGGGCCTGGATGGAGCCGTCGGGCATCACCATGGGGCGCTGCTGCACCTTGTGCATGCCGAGGATGCCCACCTGCGGCGGGTTGAGGATGGGGGTGCTCATGAGCGAGCCGAAGACGCCGCCATTGGTGATGGTGAAGGTGCCACCCTGGAGCTCCTGGATCGAAAGCCGCCCCTCGCGGGCGCGGCGGGCGTAGTCGGCGATGGCCTTTTCGATCTCGGCGAAGCTCAGCCGGTCGGCATCGCGGATCACCGGCACCACCAGTCCCTGGTCTGTGGAGACGGCGACACCGATGTCGTAGTAATATTTGTAGACGATCTCATCACCGTCGATCTCGGCATTGACGGCGGGAAAGGCCCGCAGCGCCTCGATGCAGGCCTTGACGAAGAAGGACATCAGCCCGAGGCGGATGCCGTATTTCTTCTCGAAGGCCTCGCGGTAGCGGGCGCGCAGCTCCATCACCGCCGTCATGTCGCACTCATTGAAGGTGGTGAGCATGGCGGCGGTGTTCTGGGCTTCCTTAAGGCGCTCGGCGATGCGCCGGCGCAGCCGGGTCATGCGCACCCGCACTTCCCGCCGTTCGCCCGCAGGGGCCTCTGCCGCGGGTGCGGCCGGCGCGGCCTCCTGGCGCCGGGCCTCCACCGCCCGCTGCACATCCGCCTTGGTCACCACCCCACGCGGGCCGGTCGGCGGCACGCCGGCGAGATCGATCCCCGCTTCGGCGGCAAGTCGCCGCGCTGCCGGCCCGGCGCGCACCGCCGCGGCTTCCGCCGGCTCGGGCTTGGGTGCCGCGGTCTCTTGCTGCGCGGCCGGCTGCGGGGCCGCCGTCTGCGCCTGGGCCGTCGTGGGCGCCGGCGCCGGTGGGGCTTCCGCAGCCGGTGCTTCCGCGGCCGGTGCCGCGGTGGTCGCGGATGTTTCACCAGCGGCCTCGCTCGCTGGCACCTCCGCCGTCTCGTCGATGTGACCGATGACGGCCCCCACCGCCACATCGGTGCCCTCGGGTGCCAGCACCTCCACCAGCCGGCCGCTGGTGGGCGCGGGGATCTCGAGATTGACCTTGTCGGTCTCCACCTCCACCACCGGCTCATCGGCGCGCACAAATTCGCCGGGCTTCTTCAGCCAGCGCGCGATGGTGGCCTCGGTCACCGACTCGCCGAGGCTGGGCACCCGGATCTCGACGGTCATCTCTCCTCTCCGAGGGAACGTTCACCCGGGCCGAGCGTGAAGGCGTCCTCCAGCAGCTGGCGCTGTTCGCGCTCATGCTTGGCGAGATAGCCGGTGGCGGTGGCCGCCGAGGGCGGCCGGCCGGCATAGGCGAGGCGGCGGTGGGTGCGCCCCAGCGCCGCCAGCAGATTCTCGATCCTGGGCGCCATGAAGAACCAAGCGCCCATATTGCGCGGCTCCTCCTGGCACCAGACGTGGACCGCATCCGCCGGATAGCGGGCAAGCTCCTCCAGCAGCGGCTCCTCCGGGAAGGGGGCAAGCTGCTCGATCCGCACCAGCGCCACCCGCTCCTCAAGCCCGCGGCGCTCGCGCTCTTCGAGTAGCTCATAGTAGACCTTGCCGGAGCAGAGGATCACCCGCTCGACCCGTGCGTCCGCCGGCGAGGGCGGGCGGTCGTAGAGGATGCGATGGAAGCTCGTGCCCGGGCCCATCTCGGCCAGGGTGGAGACGCAGCGGCGGTGGCGCAGCAGGGATTTGGGGGTGAAGCAGATCAGCGGCTTGCGGAAGTCGCGGTGGAGCTGACGCCGCAGCACATGGAAGAAGTTTGCCGGCGTGGTACAGTTGACCAGCTGCATGTTGTGCTCGGCATAGAGCTGGAGAAAGCGCTCGATCCGCGCGGAACTGTGTTCCGGCCCCTGGCCCTCATAGCCGTGGGGGAGGAAGCACACCAGCCCCGACATGCGCAGCCATTTGCTCTCGCCCGAGCTGATGAACTGGTCGAAATAGACCTGCGCACCATTGGCGAAGTCGCCGAACTGGGCCTCCCAGATGGTGAGGCAGTTGGGGTCGGCGAGGCTGTGGCCGTATTCGAAACCCAGCACCCCTTCTTCTGAGAGCATGCTGTCGACGATCTCGATGGGGGCCTGGTCGGGCGCCAGATGGGCCAGCGGCACATAGCGCTCCTCGGTGGTCTGATCGACGATCACCGCATGGCGCTGGGAGAAGGTGCCGCGCCCCACATCCTCGCCCGAGAGCCGGACGGCGAAGCCCTCCACCAGGAGGGTGGCGAAGGCCAGCTGTTCCGCGGTGGCCCAGTCGATTCCCTCGCCCGCTTCGATGGCGCGCCGGCGCTGGCCGAGAATGCGCCGCAGGCGCGGATGGACATCGAGCCCCTCGGGCAGGGCGGTCATCTTGAGGCCGAGCTCGCGCAGCCGCTCCACTGCCACCGCGGTGCTGCCGCGCACATAGCCCAGAGGCGCCGCCCGCAGTCCCTTCCACGCGCCACCGAGCCAGTCGGCCTCATTGGCGCGATAGCCCTTCGAGGCCTCGTGGGCCTGTTCGAGCTCGCGGAAGCAGGCATCCAGCATCGCCTGGGCCTCGCCCGGGCGGATCACCCCCTCCTGCTCCAGCCGCCGGGCGAAGATCTGCCGCACCGTGGGGTGCTGGGCGATCTTCTTGTACATGAGCGGCTGGGTGAAGCTGGGCTCGTCGCTCTCATTGTGGCCGTGGCGCCGGTAGCACCACAGGTCGATCACCACGTCCTTCTTGAAGCGCCGGCGATAGTCCGCTGCCAGCTTGGCCACCTGCACCACCGCCACCGGATCGTCGCCATTGACGTGGAACACCGGCGCCTGCACGCCGCGGGCCACGTCCGAGGGGTAGGGCGAGCTGCGGGCATAGGCGGGGCTGGTGGTAAAACCGATCTGATTGTTGACGATGATGTGGATGGTGCCGCCCACGCGATAGCCGCGCAGCTGGGACATCTCGAAACATTCGTGCACCACCCCCTGGCCGATGAAGGCGGCATCGCCGTGGATCAGAAGCGACCAGACCCGGGTGCGCTCGCCGTCGCCGGCAAGGCGCTGCTTCGCGCGGGTCTTGCCCATCACCACCGGGTCCACCGCCTCCAGGTGGGAGGGATTGGGCGTGAGGGAGAGGTGCATGCGCCGCCCGCTGGGCATGGTGCGGTCGGTGGAGGTGCCGAGGTGATATTTCACATCGCCCGAGCCCAGCACCTGGTCCACCACCGCCTCGCCCTGGAACTCGGAGAGGATAGCGGCATAGGGCTTGCCCATGACATTGGCCAGCACGTTGAGGCGGCCGCGGTGGGCCATGCCGATCACCACTTCTTCCGCCCCGAGCTCGCTGGCCCGGCGGATCACCGCCTCCATGGCCGCCACCGTGGACTCGCCGCCGTCGATGCCGAAGCGCTTGGTGCCGGGGAACTTGCGGTGGAGGAAGGTCTCGAAGGCCTCGGCCCGGGTGAGCTGGAGAAGGATCTCGCGCTTCTCCTCGGCTGTGGTGTCGAAGATGCCGCCGGTGCCCTCGATGGTCTGCTGGATCCAGGCCTTCTCCTCGGGCTGCTGGATGTGCATGAATTCGACGCCGACGGTGCTGCAGTAGGTGCGGTGCAGCACCTCCATGATCTGCCGCAGCGTCGCCTTCTCGAGACCGAGGACGTAGTCCAGATAGAACTCGCGCTCCCAGTCGGCCTCGGTGAAGCCGTAGGTGCGCGGGTCGAGCTCGGGATGGTAGGTGCGGCGGGTGAGGCCGAGGGGGTCGAGGTCGGCGATCAGATGGCCGCGCACGCGATAGGCGCGGATCAGCATGATCACGCGCAGGTGATCGCGAATCAGCTGGCGCACCGTGTCGTTCTCGATGGCGATGGCGCCACCGCCCGCCCTTGTGGGCCTGTGGGTGACGGCCTCGCGCATGCGGCGGAAGAGCTCGCGGTTCTCGCCGTCGAGCTGGTCGAAGAAGGCCCGCCAGCTGGGGTCGATGCTCTCAGGGTTGTCGAGATAGCGGGCGAACATCTCCTCGATGAAGGGCGCGTTCCCGCCATACAGGAACGACGTCTCGAGGAGCTCGAGCCGGTTGGACATGGCTCACCTCCGGGGCGCAGCGGGAACCCGACTAACCGATTTTTCTTCCCAACCAGTTAACGTGCCGGCACCCGCCGTCCACCATCGCCCTAGCCGCGCTCCAGGGCCGTCACCATGGCCTCGCCGATGCGGGCGGGATTCTCCGCCACCACGAAGCCGGCCTCGCGCAGCGCACGGATCTTGTCTTCGGCACCACCCTTACCGCCGGCGATGATGGCGCCGGCATGCCCCATGCGCCGCCCGGGCGGGGCGGTGCGGCCGGCGATGAAGGCTGCTGCCGGCTTGCGTTTGGGATGGCGGGCGAGGAACTCGGCCGCCTCCTCCTCGGCGGTGCCGCCGATCTCGCCGATGAGGATGATGCCCTCGGTCTGGGGATCCTCAAGGAACATCTCCATCACCTCGACGAATTCGGTGCCCTTGACGGGATCGCCGCCGATGCCGACGCAGCTGCTCTGGCCGAGCCCCAGCTTGGTGGTCTGCCACACCGCCTCATAGGTGAGGGTGCCCGAGCGCGAGACGATGCCGATGCGCCCGGGCATGTGGATGTGGCCCGGCATGATGCCGATCTTGCACTGGCCCGGGGTGATGACGCCGGGGCAGTTGGGGCCGATCAGGCGGGTGCGCGAGCCGGCGAGCGCCCGCCGCACCCGCACCATGTCCGTGACCGGAATCCCCTCGGTGATGCACACCACGAGCGGCACGCCGGCGTCCACCGCCTCGAGGATGGCATCGGCGGCAAAGGGCGCGGGCACGAAGATGACGCTGGCATCGGCACCGGTGGCGGCTACCGCCTCGGCAACCGTGTCGAATACCGGAAGCCCCAGATGGGTGCTCCCGCCCTTGCCGGGGGTGACCCCGCCCACCATGCGGGTGCCATAGGCGATCATCTGCTCGGAATGGAAGGTCCCCTGGGCGCCGGTGAAACCCTGGCAGATGACCCGGGTGGAAGCGTCGACGAGAATGGACATCAGGCCGTCTTCCCTGCGCGTTCGACCACCTTGCGGGCGGCGTCCTCCAGGTCCTCGGCGGCGGTGATGGGCAGGCCCGATTCAGCCAGAATTCGCCGGCCCAGCTCCACATTGGTGCCCTCGAGCCGCACCACCAGCGGCACATCCAGGGAGACCTCGCGGGCGGCGGCGACGATCCCCTCGGCGATCACATCACAGCGGACGATGCCGCCGAAGATGTTGACCAGCACCGCCTCCACCCGCGGGTCCGACAGCAGCAGGCGGAAGGCCGCCGCCACCCGCTCCTTGTTGGTGCCGCCGCCCACATCGAGGAAGTTGGCCGGCTCGCCACCGTAGAGCTTGATGATGTCCATGGTGGCCATGGCGAGGCCGGCACCATTGACCATGCAACCGATGTTGCCATCGAGGCGGACATAGCTGAGGCCGTGTTCCGAGGCCCTGACCTCGAGCGGGTCCTCCTCGTCCACATCACGCATCTCGACGATCTGCGGCTGGCGGAAGAGGCCGTTGTCGTCGAAATTCATCTTGGCATCGAGGGCGAGCAGCCGGCCGTCTTCCGTCACCACCAGCGGATTGATCTCCACGAGGCTGGCATCGCGCTCGAGAAAGCAGCGATAGACCCCCTCACAGAAGGCCACCGCCTCGCGCACCTGCGTGCCCTCGAGGCCGAAGGCGAAGGCGAGCCGCCGGCCGATGTAGGGCATGTAGCCGCTGGCGGGATCGACAGCGACGCGGACGATGGCGTCGGGATTGCGAGCGGCCACCTCCTCGATCTCCACCCCGCCCTCGCGCGAGCCCATGAAGGTCACCCGGCCGCTTGTACGGTCGACCACGCAGCCGAGGTAGAGTTCGCGGGCGATGCGGGTGCCTTCCTCCACCAGCACCCGTTTCACCAGCCGCCCCTCGGGCCCGGTCTGGTGGGTCACCAGCCGCCGGCCGATGAGGTCGGCTGCGATCTGCCGCACCTCCTCGGGCGAGCGGGCAAGCCGCACGCCGCCCGCCTTGCCGCGCCCGCCAGCGTGGATCTGGGCCTTGACCACCCACAGCTGGCCGCCGATCTCGCGCGCCGCCGCCTCGGCCTCTTCCGGAGTCCAGGCCACCTGCCCGCGCGGCACGGCGACGCCATAATCGCGCAACAGCGCCTTTGCCTGGTATTCGTGAATGTTCATCGAGGACTCCCTGTTCGCGGGCTCACAGCTGCACCGCCTCGCAGAGCTCGCGCACATGCGCCACCGAGCGCTCGAAGGCCGCACGCTCCTCGGGCGTGAGCTCGATCTCGATGACCCGCTCGACGCCGCCTGCGCCGATCACCACCGGCACGCCCACATAGAGGCCATGCACGCCATATTCGCCATCCAGCCAGGCGGCACAGGGCAGCACCCGCTTCTCGTCGCGCAAGTAAGCGCGGGCCATGGCGATGGCGGCATGGGCGGGAGCGTAGAAGGCGGAGCCGGTCTTGAGCAGCCGCACGATCTCGGCGCCGCCGTCACGCACCCGCTGGACGATGGCCTCAATGCGCTCCTGGCTGGTCCAGCCCATGCGCACGAGATCCGGTACCGGAATGCCGGCCACATGGGAGTAGCGCACCAGCGGCACCATGGAATCCCCGTGGCCGCCCAGGACGAAGGCGGTCACGTCCTGCACCGAGACGCCGAATTCCTCGGCGAGGAAGTAGCGGAAACGGGCCGAGTCGAGCACACCCGCCATGCCCACCACCTTGCGGGTGGGCAGGCCCGAGACCCGCTGCATGACCCACACCATGGCATCCAGCGGGTTGGTGATGACGATGACGAAGGCCTCGGGACAGTAGCGGGCGATATTCTCGGCGACGGTGCGGATGATGCCGGCGTTGGTGTTGAGGAGATCATCCCGGCTCATGCCCGGCTTGCGCGGCAGGCCGGCGGTAACGATCACCACATCCGCGCCGGCCAGCTCGGCATAGTCGTTGGTGCCGGCAAGCCGCACATCGACGCCGGCCACCGGCGTGCTCTCGGCGAGATCGAGCGCCTTGCCCTGGGGCATACCTTCGACGATGTCGAACAGCACCACATCGCCGAGCCGCTCGAGGGCGATCAGATGGGCGAGGGTGCCGCCGATCTGTCCGGCGCCCACGAGGGCGATCTTGCTGCGCGCCATGATCGGCCTCTTCCTTGCGGATCCGGGGAGTGAGGGGTCGCGCTTGGACTACACCCGGGCCGTGGCGGCGGCAAGGTGGCGCGGACGGGTGGTCGCAGATTTTTTCGCAGATGCGAAAAGGGGCGGCCGAAGCCGCCCCCCGCGATCTCCCTCGTCCCCCGACTCAGACCACCGTGGCGGTGGTATCGGTGGCAAAGGCGCTGTCCGGCACACTGGCAGTGTTCAGCAGCGTCAGCACAGGCATGAACACATAGGCATCGCCGGGGCCGTCCAGATCCACCTCGATGCGTAGATCGTCGGGTCCATCGCCATCCCAGTCGGTGGGGCGGGTGCGCAGCCAGTCGTCCGCGCCGGGTGCGCCCACGCCGGGGAAGGCCGTGCCGGCGAACAGCAGGCTGAGGTCGATCCGGTCGCCCTCGGCCGGGTCGAAGCCGCGGACACTGTCGAACCCATCGGCAAGACCAGTCACCACATAGCGGTCAGCACCGGCGCCGCCGATGAGGCTGTCGTTGCCGGGACCGCCGATCAGGATGTCGTCACCGCCATGACCCCGAAGCCGGTCGTTGCCGCGCCCGCCATAGAGCAGATCATCACCATTGCCGGCCCACAGGGTGTCGTTGCCGGCCCCGCCGAAGAGTGCGGCGAAGGCATCGGGGCCGACCAGAAAGTCGTCGCCATCGCCGCCCTGCACCAGCCGATTCTCGATGCGGACGGTGGCGCTGGCGGGGTCCGAGGGCAGACCGTCGGCATCCCACACCTGGAACACCACGGTGCGGTTGCCGGCGCTGCCGCTCATGGGATCAACGCCGAGGCGCACCGCCTCCAGCACGGTGGTGTAGTTGGCGAGGCTGTCGCGGCCGGAGAGCACCAGCTCACCCGGCGTGGGGAAACTATAGGCGATGTTGGTGCCGTCGATGACGCCGTCGCCGTCGGCATCGGTCACGCCCATGAGTGTGAGGAAGTCGCCGGGGCGCGCATCATCGCCGAGGGCGACCCGGGCGGCCGACAGTTCGGTGCTGTCGACATCGCTCACATTGACGTCGAACAGCCCGCGGACCTCGGTGCCGTAGTAGACGACGCGCCCTTCCATCGGCCCCACACGCACATCCACCACCACATCGTCATAGTCGCCGTCGAAGTGGAACAGGCCGCCGCCGATGGTCCCATCCTTGTCCACGTCCTCGAATCCCACCACCACGGTGCCGCGGAGCGGATCGAAGCCGAACAGCGCATGGGCCGCGCCATCGGGGTTGAGAGGGTTCTCGAGCGGTGTGTCGGGCGTGGGGTCGTGCGAGACGAACAGGCGGTTGCCGGTATTCACCACATGTTCGGCACCCGTCGGAGCGATGTGGACCAGCTGCGGCACCGCCAGGGGATCGGACGGGTCGAGGGCGAGCCCGGTGCGGGCATCACGCAGTTCGAAGTGGCCGACACCGGCCCAGCCGGCGAGTTCGGGATTGAGCCGGGCGCCGTCGGCGATGAGGAAGAAGCCCAGCTCATAGCCGGCGGGGATGGTGCCCAGGTCCACCTGGCTCACCCCCTCCACCAGCGGCCCGCGACCATCCCACAGCCAGGGCGCGGCGGGATCGAAGCGGCTGCCATTGACGTCGGGAAAGAGGACCCGCGCCTCCTCCACCGTTCCATCCGGCGCCACCAGATAGACGCCGAAGGTGTTGTGCATGGCCGAGGATTCGGAGCGGAACACTACCGTCACCGGCCGGTCGGCATCCATCACCGGATGCTGCGCGCCATCGCCGATGGCGGTGGCGGGCCAGGGCGGCGTGCCCGGCACCAGCCGCGGGGTCGGCCCGGCAGCCGGCGGCCGGTAGCCCAGGCCGAGGAAGGCGAGGGTCGCCTCGCTGTCGCCGGTGACGCTGAGTTCGGGCGGAATGCCCCCCTCCATGCCCGGCTCGACGCCGCCGCCGAGGCCCTCGCCGCCCGCGCCAGCCTCACCCGCGAGCGCCCCGGCCTTGGCAAAGCCGGTGCCGATGGTGCCCGGCTCGAAGCCGGCAAAGCCGGCACCGCCTCCGTGCTCGGGCGTGGGCGCGGCATCGGGACCGGCGCCAGGCTCCACCTGTCCCGCCTCCTGAGCTTGGGCCAGAAGATCGTTGGCCGTCTGGGCCGGACCGCCCACGACGCTCAGGGACGGTGGCATCTCCGGATGGCCGAAGAAGCCGTCGAGCCGGACGATGGCGCCGTTCTGCAGCACCACCACCAGGTCCTCGCCGTCCACCACATAGCGGGCCACGTCCGGGTGGAAGAAGGGCGCATCCAGCACCACCAGGGCGCCCGCAGGTACGGGCACCACCCGTACGGCATTGGGCGGCGGCGGCTCGATGCGGATCTCCGCAGGCGGGCCACCGGCGGTGGCCGTGGGTGCTGGGGGTGCGGTGGTCGGCGCCTGATCCGCAGGAGTCGCCGCGGTGCGGGCCGCGTCCTCCGGCTGCGGCCGCGCCTCGGCGTTGGCATCCACCATCTGGGCGTCTCGGGCCATCTCGCTCCCTCCGGGCGGTCGCGAAACCGTACCCGTTTACGGGTCGCTTACCGTCCGTTAACCGGATGGCAAACTATCCCCCCTCATACTCCGGCTCAACGGCAAAGGTGAGCCCCGGATACCCGGTGGCGCCACCTGTTGCCGCGGTGCTGCCCGGGAGACGGTGCGATGATCCGAAAGACCATGCGGATCGGCGAGGTCCGCACCTCCATCAAGCTGGAGCCGGAGTTCTGGGACTATCTCAAGGAAGTGGCGAACGGCCGCGGCATCCGCCTGGCGGCGCTGGTGAACGAGATCGCCGCCACGCGCGAGGGCAAGACCAACCTCGCCTCGCGGCTTAGGACCTTCTGCATCACCCACGCGCGCATGCGCTGCGAGGCGCTGCAGCGGGAGCTGGACAAGCTGGCCCTCGCCGGCGGCGCCGAGGACCTGCTGCGGGTGCTGGAGGCCTGCCCGCTGCCCTGTCTGGTGCTGGACGGCGAACTCACCATCCGCCAGCTCAACCGCGCCTTCGTTGCCTGGCTCAACCTGGACCCGGCCGCCACGGTGGGGCAGAAGCTGCCCAACATCATGATCCTGCGCGCTCCTGGGCTCAGGGAACTGTGGCGGGCGCTGAGCGACGGGCGTCTCGCACGGGCAAGCCTGAGTGCCACCTATGTGTCGCCCGGGCGGGTGCGGACCTCGCACGCGGTGGCGGTAGCGCTCTCCGCCGGCGGCTATGTGGTGATGTTCGAAACCCTGGCCGGGCGCCACTGAGCCCATGCCGGAGCTGGCCCGTCGCCCATGCCGCTACGGCCTGCGGGCGCGTCCACCCGTGCCCGCCAGCACCGTCTCCCTTCCTCCACGGGCCGCTCCGGAGCAAGGAAGTGCATGACGCGCCAATGCCGAGGCGTCTTCCACCGGCACGGCTGTACGCCGCGGGCCCTGGCATGGACGGGGCGATGGCATCTCTGCAAAGGAGCGGGCCGCGCAGGTCGGAATCGGCGCGCCGAGGGCGGAACACGCATGTCCCCCCACAGACGTGGGCGCCCGACCTCAGGCCCGGCCGGGCCCCGGGTGCGTACGATCCTGCACCTCGGTGGACGCACAAGCCACCCCGCCGATCCCTCGACCTCATGGCCGCCGGCTCAGCGGACGGCATGGCGCAGAGAGCCCGGCGTTCCGGCCCGAGGCCGGCACTATTGCCCTCGCGGGTATGGACGCGCGCCGGACATGGGCACGCCTGTGGGCCTCGATCTCGGCGGATGGCCCACGCGCCGTGCACCGGGACCGCGTGCCCAGGACCGGCACCGCCAAGTGCGCTTACGCGCTCGCGGCCGGCTACAAGCCGTGCTGCCGCGATGATACTTCTGCCAGCATGGTTGCGGGACTGGCGTCCACTGGATGCGCCGGTCACCGTCACAGACCGTTGGCGGCATTCACCACGCGGCCACTGCGCCGCCCCCTGCCCACATCCCCTTCGCCGCGGATGGCGACCGGCGCAGCGGCACCGGTCATCAAGGCTCCGGCCCGCCCGCGCTGTCGCGAAAGTGCGCTGCACCCCCGAAAGGCGCCTGCCCGTCCCGGGGTGTGTGCCGGCTGCCCCTCACCCCACGGCCAGGCTTCCCTTCGGCGTTCCGGGCCGGACGGGTGCACCCCATCCAGGCACTGGCGGGCGGTCTCGAGCTGCCACTTCAGGCGGAGGCGGCGGCGGCTTGCGATGCGGCCTGGCCGGTGCGGACGGGCTCGACGGCCACCGCGGTATCGTGGAAGGCGGCACCCCCGGCGGGCCGGCCGGGGTCCGCGCCCACCAGCACATTGATGCCGATGCCCTCGGGGAAATCGCGGTTGGGCCAGATGCTCTCCACCACCACCGTGGCGGGATGCTGGCCCTCACGGGCGAAGGCGCGCACCGTCACCGCCCCGCGGCGGTTGCGAAGGCGGACCGGATCGCCGTCGGCAAGCCCCAATTCGGCCATGGCGCGGGGGTGGAGGAAGGCCCGCGGGTGGCGCTCCTTGCGGCGCGATGTGGGGAGATTGGCGAAGGTGGTGTTGAGGAACTCACGCGCGGGTGCCGCCACCAGCCGAAAGGGATGGGCGCGGGTGGCCTCTTCGGGGCTCGGCAGATGGTCGGGAAGCGGAGGCAAGCCTGCGGCATCGGAGCCGAGCTCAGCCCACGGCGGGGCGAAGCGGAAGCGTCCCGAGGGCGTGGCGAAACCGTCCAGGAAGTGCAGTGTTTCGAAGCCGGGGGCCATGTCGAGCCCGCCCTCGCGCCAGATGGTCTCGGCATCCGGCAGGCCGGAGCGCTGCAGGGTCGCCTCGATGATCTCCCAGGCGCTCATGCCGAAGCCCGGATGCTCGGCCCCCAGCCGTTTGGCGAGTTGGCTGATCACCCAGTGGTTCTCGCGGGCCTCGCCAGGCGGCGGCAGCAGCCGGCGCGCCACCCGCAGCCGGGTGTGGGCGCCGGCGGTGTAGATGTCGTCGTGTTCCAGGAACATGGTGGCCGGCAGCACCACATCGGCCATGCGCGCGGTCTCGGTAAGGAACTGTTCGTGGACGCACACGAACAGATCCTCGCGGGCGAAGCCGCGGTGGACCAGGCCCAGCTCCGGCGCCACACACATGGGGTTGGTGTTCTGGATCAGCATCGCCTTGACCGGCGGCCCGCCCTGGAGGGCTTCGGGATCGCCGCACAGGATCGGGCCGATGCGCGACTGGTCGAGCCGGCGCACCGCCGGATCCACCGCATCGCGCCCCTCGATCAGGGTGCGGTCCAGCCGAAAGACATCACCCAGCCGATAGCAGGCACCGCCGCCGCGATGGCGCCAGGCACCGGTGATGGCCGGAAGGCAGCTCACCGCATGCATGGCCACAGCCCCGTTGCGGTGGCGGGTAAAGCCATAGCCCAGCCGCAGATAGCTCCGGCGGGTGCGCCCATAAAGCCGGGCAAAATCGCGGATGAGCTCAGGAGGAAGGCCGGTGATGGCCGCCGCCCATTCGGGCGTGCGCGCACACACATGCGCCTCGAGCCGCTCCGCTCCCTCGGTGTAGCGGGCGAGATAGTCGCGATCGGCGTAGCCCTCGGCGAACAGCACGTGCATCACCGCACAGGCGAGTGCGGCATCGGTGCCCGGGCGCAGCGGCAGATGCAGATCGGCCTTCTCGGCGGTGGCGGTGCGATAAGGGTCCACCACCACCAGCGGCGCGCCGCGGCGGCGGGCGCGGGCGATGTGGGTCATGAGATTGACATGGGTGTGGACCGGATTGGCGCCCCACACCACCACGAGCTCGCTGTGCTCGCCCATCTCCTCCGGCGGCACACCACGGATGGCGCCGCAGCCGGCAAGCCAACCGACATCGGCGAGCTGCACGCAGATGGTGCCGAGAAAGCGCGAATAGCGCTTCACATGGGTGAGGCGGTTGATGCCGTCGCGCTGCACCAGCCCCATGGTGCCGGCATAGTAGTAGGGCCAGACGGATTCGGGGCCATGGCGCCGCTCGGCCTCCAGGAACGCCTCGGCCACCCGGTCCAGCGCCTCCTCCCAGGAGATCCGGCGAAACTGGCCCGAGCCCTTGGGGCCGGTGCGCAACAGCGGATGCCGCAGCCGGTCGGGATGGTGGAGCCGCTCGGCATAGCGCGCCACCTTGGCGCACACCACACCGGCGGTGTAGGGATCGCGACGGCTGCCATGAATCCGCCCGAGCCGATCACCCACGAGCTCCACCTCAAGCGCGCAGACCGACGGACAGTCATGGGGACAGACACTCGCCCGGCGCATGGGCTTCCCTCACATCACCTGCCGCTCCCTAGCACCGCAGCACGCGCCTCACCAGCGTGGCGGCATGCCCTGCACAGCCCATCGACGGCGTTGGGGCTCCGTCCCCGTGGCGCTCACCTCCGCCAAGGTGCGACACGCCTCAGCCCCGGAGGCACCAGTGCATCCATGCGACTTGCTTGAGGGACAAATGCCGCGTGCAGCTCGTCACCACCGGACAGCGCCGCACCGGGAGAGCTTCAATACCCTGCCCACGGCCGCGCGACCCTCGAGCCTGTCGCCGCCATGGCTGGCCGATGGCGCCACGACAGTGCCGCCACCGTCCACCCTCCGGGCGCACGCCCGCCTCGACACCCACGCTCACTTGGCGTAGAAGGGAGACGGTGGCCTGATAGGGGCCTCCGGCTTGGCTCTGTGACATGGTGGAGCTCACCGATGGATGCGCGAGGTGGACGTCCTGGGGCTCGCGCGGCACGCGAATTTTGCCAAACTTTTGCTGTGGAATTTTTCCTGGCGAACCCTTCTTCCAACCCCTTGACACGAGGGCCTTTTTCGGGTGGGGTCCCTCTAGCCACTCGCCCTGATGAAAAAGGGATTAAGACCTTCATCTGTTTTCCCTCCATTACTGTTGTCCCGACGCTCTAGCCACTCGCCCTGATGAAAAAGGGATTAAGACGACATCGACCGCAGCATGGCCATCATCGACGATGAGTGGCTCTAGCCACTCGCCCTGATGAAAAAGGGGTTGATATCTCAAGCCGAATACGGGTTCTCCGACAAACTCTGCCGATGTCGGTTTGTCACGTAGGATCAGTAATTTAGTGGTCTGCCATACATTAATTCGTACTTTAGAAATAAATTTACATAATACTAAATTGATTATCTATGTATTATTTGGGAAGTAATTTAATTGCAATTTCAATAAAATCTTACGAATTTCCATTCCCGAATTTAAGATTATAGTGGATTATATTAGCTATACATCTTGGAGATATTTTATATATTAGAAAGTTTTAATGGAGATATTGAGGCAAATGGTCAAGACAATCATGCCAAAACTGATAGTAATAACTTATATTATGAGGTTAAAAATTGGAACTTATATTCCAACATGTAAATCTCCGATTGAAAAAAGTTGATGGGGGCCCGCTGTTAATGGAGGTCTCTGGAGTTCATCAGCGCGCGAGAATTGCAGGCGTGACCATGACCGCTCGTCGCATGAGGGCCCCGCCGCATGAGGACCGAGGAGCAGCGTGTCGTTCCGAGGCGAGCCAAGTCTCACGCAGGAATGGCCATCGGAAGCGAGAATGACAGGCGTATCCTCACATGACGGCCGAGAAAATTACAAAATCGGAAATACCGGATACGTCTTCGCCAAGGCGTATCCTCGCGTGAGGACCGAGAAAGGGCTTTCAGCGCGTCCTGCCGGGACAAGCGAAGGCGAGATCCGGTTCAGGTAAGATCCGCCGGCGCCGATGTGCCCCCGGCCGCCGGGCGGCGGGCATGGTCGGACTGTGGTCGATCCGCGCGCGAAGAGAGTCTGAGACCTTCCCCAAGCCTTCTTGTTTCGGCCGCTCGGGTGTAATTCGAAGGGGCGGGGGTTGGAGAGTGCCGAGGGAAGTCGAGGATGCGCCGGCGGCTTGATCATCAGCGGGACTTTTCGCAGCTGTTCCTGCCGGAGGAGGTGGGACGCGACGAAGTCCTGGCGCGGGTGGACGGGCTGGTGGACTGGGCGGTACTGGAGAGGGTGTGCGGGGAGGTGCAGGCGGCGCCGGTGGGGCGGCCGAGCTGTCCGCTGGTGGTTCTGATCAAGGCCATGCTGG
>WFXL01000056.1 GCA_015490605.1 Rhodospirillales bacterium | reverse complement strand
GGCCGACACCGCCACGAACGGCACCCGCCAGCGGGGCGGCGGCGCCAGATCGATCTTGGTCACCACCGGGATCACCCGCGGATCCTCCCGGGGTTCCGCACCGGCAGCCGGCGCCTCCACCAGCCGCAGCTCCAGATCCGCCGCCGCGGCCCGCGCCTGTGCCCGCCGCACCCCCTCCGCCTCGACGGGATCATTGGTCGCCCAAAGACCGGCGGTATCCAGCAGCGTCACCGGCAGGCCACGAAGGTCCAGCTGCACCTCCAAGACATCGCGGGTGGTGCCGGGAATCGGCGTGACGATGGCCACATCCCGCTGGGCCAGCCGGTTCACCAGGCTCGACTTGCCCACATTGGGCGGGCCGGTGACCGCCACCTGAATGCCGCGGGCAAGCCGCTCGGCCGCTGCCGCCCCACCCACCATCCGCCGCATGGCCGCTTCCAGCTCGGCCGCCCGCGCCAACAGGCGCTGCGGCAGATCCGCCGGCACGTCCGCCTCCTCGGCGCCGAAGTCGATCACCGCCTCCACCAGCGCCAGCAGCTCCAGCAGCTCCTCCCGCCAGGCCTCAAGCCGGCGGCCCACATCTCCCGTAAGCCCGCGCAGTGCCAGCCGCCGCTGGGCTTCGGTGGTGGCCGCCACCAGATCCGCCACCGCCTCGGCCATGGTGAGGTCGAGCTTGCCGGCGAGAAAGGCGCGGCGGGTGAACTCGCCGGGATCGGCCGGCCGCAGCCCCGGCAGACGGCCCAGCGCCGCCAGCAGCGCCTCGCGCACCGCAAGCCCGCCGTGGTGGTGGAGCTCGGCCATGTCCTCGCCGGTGTAGCTGCGCGGGCCCGGGAACCACAGCACCAGGCCGCGATCCAGGACCTCGCCGCTTGCGGGATCCCGCAGGGTGCGCAAGGCCGCCTGGCGCGGCGGCGGCAGCGGCGCGCCGGCAAGCGCCTCAAGGGCATCGGCAGTGGCGGGGCCGGACAGGCGGATCACCCCCACCGCCGCCAGTGCAGCTGCCGTCGCCGGCGCGAAGATGGTGGCGGGACGGACGCCGGGTGGCGCAGGACTCAGCGCCGGCTGCCGCGCTCGCGGCTCACCGCCGAGCCCTGGCCCTTGGCCGTCGCCTCCGCCCCGCTGCCCGCTGCCCGCGCGAATTCCGTCCAGAACGCCTGCCACTGTTCCAGCCCCTTGAGGGTGAGCGGCAGCCACTGGTCCATGAGCGTGGTCGCATCGGCCGTGCGCACCGCCTCCGTCAGGCGCTGTTCCAGCGCCTCCATCACCTTCGCCTGGACCGGCCCCACGTCCGGCAGCCCGAAAAAGCGCCGCGCCTCCTCGGGCGTGCAGTCGATCTCGATATGGATCCGCACCGGTGCCATACTCCCGCATCCCCGGGGAGGATGGGCCCCGGCGGCGGGTGCGGCAAGACGGGAGAGGGACGGTGGCCGAACGGCTGCGGCATGCGACCAGCCCCTATCTGCAGGACCATGCGGACGACCCGGTGGACTGGTGGCCCTGGGGGCCCGAGGCCTTCGCCGAGGCGCGCCGGCGCGATGTGCCGGTGCTGCTGTCCTCGGGCTATGCCGCCTGTCACTGGTGCCACGTGATGCAGCGAGAGAGCTTCGCCGATCCGGCGGTGGCCGACTTTCTCAACCGCCACTTCGTCGCCATCAAGCTGGACCGGGAGGAACATCCCGAGGTGGACGGGCTCTACCAGCAGGCGCTGGCGCTCATGGGCGAACCCGGCGGCTGGCCGCTGACCCTGTTCCTCACGCCTGAGGGCGAGCCCATCTGGGGCGGCACCTATTTTCCGCCGGAGCCGCGCTGGCAGCGCCCCGGGTTCCGCCAGCTGCTGGAGCGCATCGCCACCCTCTGGCGCGAGGACCGGGCGACGCTGCTGGCCCACCGCCAGCGTCTGGGCGCGGCGCTGGCGGGGCTCGAGCGTCCGCAGCCGGGCGAGCTTGCCATCGAGCAGGTGCGGGCGGCGGCGGAAGCGGCCTTCGACGAGTTCGACCCGGTCCATGGCGGCCTCGGCGGTGCCCCCAAATTCCCCCAGGCGCCGGCGCTGCGCTTTCTCTGGCAGGCGAGCATGCTGTGGCCGCTGCGGCCGCTGCGCCGGCGCCTGCTCCACACGCTCGCGCGCATGTGCCAGGGCGGCATCTGGGACCATCTGGGCGGCGGCTTCCACCGTTATGCGGTGGACGCCTACTGGCTGGTGCCACACTTTGAGAAGATACTCTACGACAACGCCCAGCTGCTGGAGCTTCTGGCCGAGGCAGCCGCGCTCGAGGGCCGGCGGCTGTTGGCCATACGCGCAGAGGAGCTGGTGGCCTTCCTTCAGCGCGAACTCCTGGTGGCGGAGGGGCTGGCGGCGAGCCTCGATGCCGACAGCGAGGGCGAGGAGGGCCGCTTCTATCTGTGGACGGCCGACGAGATCCGCCAGATCCTCGGGCCCGAGGATGCGCGGGTCTTCCTTGAGGCCTATGGGGTCGATCCCCGCGGCCAGCTGGACGGGCGGGCGGTGCTCCACCGGCTGCACGAGGCCGATCTGCGCGATGAGGCCGAGGAGGCGCGGCTGCTGGCGCTGCGCCGGCGGCTTCTGGCGGCGCGCGCCCGGCGGGTGCCGCCGCGCCGGGACGATAAGGTGCTGGCCGACTGGAACGGCCTTGCGGTGGCGGCGCTGGCGCTGGCCGGCCGGCGGCTGCAACGGCCCGATTGGATCGCCTTCGCCCGCGAACTGTTCCAGCGGCTGGTGGCCCATCTGGACGCGGATGGGCGACTGCACCACGGCATCCGTGCCGGCCGGCGCATGCCCCACGACCTCCTGGACGACTATGCCCAGATGATTCGCGCGGCGCTGGCCCTTCATGCCGCCACCGGCGAGCTGGAACCGCTGGAGCGGGCGCGGCGCTGGTTCCAGGTGGCGCGTGCACGCTTTCGCGACGGCGAGGGCTGGCGGCTGGTGCCGGTGGATCGGGAGGGGTTGCCGGTGGTGCCGCGCAATGCCCGCGACGGCGCCACGCCTTCCGCCTTGGGGACTCTCGCCGAAGTGGCGCTGGAGCTGGCGGCGCGCACCGGCGACGAGAGCTTCGAGCAGGTGGCTCTTGAGATCTTCCGCAGCCATGGCGGCGATGCGCTGCGACTGCCGCTGGCCCACGCGGCCCTCCTCACCGCGCGGCTTCTGGCCGAGCGGCCGGTGGCGGTGGTGCTGTGGGAGGGTGAAAGTCCGGCGGCTGTATCGGCCCTGCGGGCGGCGGCGGACCGCCAGGCGCCCGCCGGCCACTGGCTGTTTCACGTGAAACAGGAAGCCGGGCTGCCGCCCGATCATCCTGCCCGCGCTCTTGCCGGCGGCAGCACGCGGGCGGTGGTCTGCACCGGCCGGCGCTGCGGCCTGCCGCATACGAATCCGGGCGAACTGGCGGCCGAGCTTCAGGCCCTCGATGCCTCGCGTACGGGCTGACGCCCCTCAGGTGCTACCCGCTTCACCCTCGTCATTGTCGCCATTGTCACCGGCGGCCTCCGGCGGTACCGGCAGGCGCTCATAGGCCTGGCCCGCCTTGATCACCGCCCGGCGGATGGCACGGGTGCGGGAGAACAGTTCGAACAGCGTGTCGCCATCCCCCCAGCGGATCGCCCGCTGCAGCCGCACCAGATCCTCGGTGAAGCGCCCCAGCATCTCCAGCACCGCCTCGCGGTTGTTGAGGAAGACGTCGCGCCACATGGTGGGATCGGAGGCGGCGATGCGGGTGAAGTCGGTAAAGCCGCCGGCGGCGTATTTGAACACCTCGCTCTGGGTCTGGCGCTCGAGATCGGCCACCGTGCCGACGATGGTAAAGGCGATGAGATGCGGCAGATGGGAGGTGATGGCCAGTACCCGGTCGTGATGTTCCGGTGTCATCAGGTCGACTTCGGCGCCGGTGAGCTCCCACAGCTCCCGCACCCGCCGCACCGCCGCCGGATCCGTGTCCTCGATCGGGGTGAGGATCACCCGCCGGCGCTCGAACAGGGTGGCGAAGGCGGCATCCGGCCCCGAATGTTCGGTGCCCGCCACCGGATGGCCGGGCACGAAGCGGGTCGGATCCGGCAGATGCGGCACCACATCGTGGATCACCTGGGCCTTGACCGAGCCCACGTCGGTGACGATGGCGGCGGGGTCGAGCGCCGGTGCCATCGCCCGCGCCACCGGGCCCATGGCCCCCGGGGGCACGCCCAGCACCACCAGATCGGCCCCCTCCACCGCTTCAGCCGGATCCGCCACCGCCCGATCGCACAGACCCCGCGCCAGCGCCCGCGCGCGGGTCGCCTCACGCCGCGCGCAGGCAACGATCTCGCCCGCCGCCTGGTGTTGCCGCAGCACCAGCGCGAGCGAACCGTTGATCAGGCCGATGCCCAAAAGCGCCACCCGGCGAAAGGGCGTCACCGCACGGCCCTCCCGTCAAGAAAGCGCGCAAGGGCGGCCACCAGCCGCCGGTTGTCCTCCTCGAGGCCGATGCTGAAGCGCAGCGCCTGGGGTAGGCCATAGGCATCCATCCGCCGTGGGATCAGCCCCTCACCCTCGAGGAAGGCCTCGGCCGCCGCGGCATCACGGCCGGGCTCCTGGGGAAAGCTCACCAGCAGGAAGTTGGCCACGCTGGGATGGACGGTGAGCCCCAGGGCGGTGAGTTCGCGGGCGAGCCATGCGCGCCAGTGGGCATTGTGGCGGCGCGAGCGCGCCTGATGGTCCAGGTCCTCGAGCGCGGCGATGCCGGCCACCTGGGCCGGGGTGGAGACATTGAAGGGGCCGCGGATGCGGTGCATCACCTCGACGATCCCGGGGTGGGCGTACATCCACCCCAGGCGCAGCGCGGCCAGCCCGAAGAGTTTGGAGAAGGTGCGGGTCATCACCACATTGTCGTGGTCGCGCGCGAGCTCGAAGCCGCTGGCATAATCCGGCGCCTCCACATATTCGGCATAGGCGGCATCGATCACCAGCAGCACATCCTCCGGCAGCTCCCGCCGCAGCCGCGCGAGCTCCTCGCCGGTGAGGTAGGAGCCGGTGGGATTGTTGGGATTGGCCAAGAACAGGATGCGCGTGCGAGAGCTCACCCGCGCCAGCAGCGCATCCACATCCGCCCGCAGATCCCGCTCCGGTGCTGTCACCACATGACAGCCGGCTGCCAGTGCGGCGAGCCGGTACATGAGAAAGCCGTGGGCGCTCATCAGCACCTCATCCCCCGGCCCGGCATAGGCCCGCACCAGCAGGGTGATGAGCTCGTCCGAGCCGGCACCGCACACCACCCGCGCCGGATCCAGATTGAAGCGGCGCCCGAGCGCCCGCCGCAGCGCCTCGGCGCCCCCATCGGGATAGCGATGGAGCGCGGCCGCCGCCTCGGCATAGGCGGCGCGTGCCCGCGGGCTTGGACCCAGCGGATTTTCATTGGCCGAGAGCTTGACCGCCGGGCGGCCTCCCTCGACCTCGGCCTTGCCGCCCACATAGGGCTCGATCTCGAGGATGCCGGGGCGCGGACGCGGAAGCGCCATCATCACTCCCTACGGCTGGGGTTCGGCGGATGCGGTGGTTTCAGTCGCGACCATCGGCCGGGGATATGCACCCAGCAGCTCCAGCCGCAAGATGTGGCGCTGCACCGGCGCCAGCAGCTGCGCGAGCGTGGCGCCGTCGGAGCTGTGAAAGCCCTCGATCTCGGCGAAATGTACCGTCCCTTCCGCACAGGTAAGGCTTGCGGGCAGCTCCGGCGGTGCCCCCGCCTGCGCCAGCAGTTCGGCCAGGCGCGCGCGGCTGAGCCCGTGGTCCACCAGTAGCGCCACGAGGCTGCGATCGGCCCCGCTCGGCTCCGGCGGCAGCGCGCCCAGCAGCAGCAGGGGGACAAGCCCCGGTGTGGTGATGAGAAAGGGCAGCCGCGCGGCTGCCCGAACACCATGTCCGCCGCCCTGGGCGAATGCCCACCACCAGCCGGCGGTGGCCTCGTCCAGCGGCACCACCGCCAGTTCCGCCCGCCCATCGCGCACGAGGCGCAGGGCATGACCGCACGAGTCGGCCCGCAGGATCGGCACCGCCGAGCCCAGGTGGTCGCGCACCGCCTCCCATTCCTCGCAGCGTCGGGCATGGACCGCCACCGCATAGGGCCGCTGGGCACGGCCGGTGGCAGCAAACAGCTCGCGCCAGATGCGCACCAGCGCATCCGCCGGGAATTCGCCGCCCGCCGCCTTCACCAGCCGCCGCAGGATGCGGGCCTCGCGGGCGGGGCGCACCACCGGCCCGCTGTCGGCCCCACCCTTGTGGCGGGCGATCTCGCCGGCAAGCCGGATACGCTGGCGCAGGAGCTCCAGCAGCCGATCGTCGATGCGGTCGATTTCCGCCCTGAGATGCTCCAGTCCGTTCACCACCCCCGCTCCCTCACCCGCCGTGAAGCTAGCGCCTCCGCTGGTCGGGCGCCAAGGGGCACCGCGTTAACCTCTCCTTCAGGAAGACGTGGTGGGATGGGGCTGGAGACCAGCACCGACGGTTCCCATGGCCCAGGACGTCGAGGCCACCGCCGATACGCCACCGGCGCCCGCGCGCGAGGAGACCTCCCCGACGCGGCCGCTTGAGGCCGTCCTCGCCCGCCTGCGCGAGCTCGGCCCCGGCCGCATCCTCGCCATCGGTACGGTGCTGCTGGCGCTGCTCGCCTTCCTTGCCTTTGCCGTTCTGCAGGCGACGGCGCCGCGCTATGCGCTCCTCTTCGGCGGTCTCGCGAGCGGGGATGTGGCCCGCATCGTCGAGCGCCTGGAGGCCATGGGCGTGCCCTATCGCCTCACCGATTCGGGCGATGCCGTGCTGGTGCCGGCGGATGAGGTGGCGCGGCTGCGCATGAGCCTGGCCCAGGAGGGGCTGCCCACGGGTGAGGTGGTGGGCTGGGAACTGTTCGACGCGTCAAGCGGCCTCACCACCACCGACTTCACCGCTCGGGTCAATCTCCGCCGCGCTCTCGAAGGCGAGCTCGCCCGCACCATCGCCGCGCTCGAGGCGGTGCGGCGGGCGCGGGTGCACCTCAATCTGCCGGAACGGCGGCTGTTCGTGCGGGACCAGCCGGAACCGTCGGCGGCGGTGATGGTGGAGCTGGTGGGCGGGCGCACCCTTAGCCCGCGGCAGGTGCGGGCCATTCGCGAGCTGGTGGCGGCGACGGTGCCCGGACTCGACCCCGCGCGGGTGACCGTGAGCGACAGTCGCGGGCGGCTGCTGGCGCGGCTCGCCGAGGATGAGGGCGCGCTGGTGCTGGAGGATGCCGAAGCGTGGCGGCGCGCTTATGAGGAGCGCCTGCGTGCCAAGATCGTCGAACTCCTCGAGCGCAGCCTCGGCCCCGGGCGGGTGGATGCCCAGGTGAGTGCCGAGGTGGACTTCGACGAGCGCGAGGTGACGGAAGAGGTCTACGACCCGGAAGGGCAGGTGGCCCGCAGCACCCGCACCGTCGAGGAGGCCACCGACCGCAACGAAGTCAGCCAGGAGGAGGGAGTCAGCGCCGCCGCCAATCTTCCCGGCAATCCGCCGGCCGGCGCCGGCACTACCCGTAATGAGAAGCTCGGCCGCACCGAGGAGGTGGTAAATTATGAGATCTCGCGCACGGTGCGGGCGGTGCGGGCGCGCACGCCGCGGGTGGTGCGACTTTCGGTAGCGGTTCAGGTGGACGGCCGCTGGGAGACGAATGCACAGGGTCAGCAGGTCTTTCGGCCGCTGCCGGCGGAGGAGCTTCAGCAGATCGAGGCGCTGGTGCGCAGCGCCGTCGGGCTCGATGAGGAGCGTGGCGACCGCCTGGAGGTGGTCAGCCGTCCCTTCGCCCAGCCCGAGGACGCGCCAGCGGAGGAGCCCGGGCTCATCACCACGCTGCTGGCCGACTATGGCGATTTGCTGCGCAACCTGCTGTGGGCGCTGGTGGCGCTGCTGGTGGTGCTGTTCGGCCTGCGGCCGCTGTTGCGGCGGCTCTTGCCGCCGCCCGAGGGAACCGTGCTGGAGGCCGGAGAGACCCGGGTGGTGGTGGCCGACAACGGCCGGCCACTCCTGGTGCACGAGCCCAGCGGCACCGCCATCGCGGTGGATGGTGACGGGCGGCCAGTGGTGGTGCGCGAGGGCGGCGAGACCACCGTGATGATCGAGGACCGGCGCGAGGACAGCACGGCCGAGGCCGGCGATCGGGCCGAGGGCGCAGATTCCGAGGAGGAAGAGGAACGCCATCAGCTTATCAGCCTCGACCAGGTGGAGGGCAAGGTCAAGGCCAAGCTGGTGAACGACGTGGCCCGCCTGGTGGATCAGTATCCGGACGAGGCGGTCCGGGTGATCCGCAACTGGTTGTACGAGTGACTTGAGGATCAATCATGAGCCAGCAAGTCCGCCGTGCCACCTTCGACAAGCCGCAGGCCTCCCTCTCGGGGCCCGAGAAGGCCTCGATCCTGATGCTCGCCCTGGATGATGAGCATGCCGCCAAGATCGTGCGCCTGTTGGATCTGTCGGAGGTGAAGGAGCTTTCCCAGACCATGGCCATGCTCGGGCGGGTTCCCAGCGAGACGGTGGAGTCGGTAATCGATGAGTTCGTTGCCCAGATGGGCAACACTAGCGGCGTGCTGGGCGGCATCGAGGCCACGGAGAAGCTGCTGCGTAAGGTGCTGGATCCCGAAACCCTCGAGATCGTGCTGGCCGAGATCCGCGGCCCGCGCGGGCGGACCATCTGGGAGAAACTCTCCACCATCAATGAGTCGGTGCTGGCCTCCTACCTCAAGAATGAATATCCGCAGACGGTGGCGGCCATTCTCTCGCGGATCGATCCGGCCCATGCCGCCCGGGTGCTGGCCCAGTTCAACGATGATTTTGCTATCGAAGTGATCATGCGGATGATCAACATGGACGTCATCCAGAAAGATGTCCTCAAGGAGATCGAGGCCACACTTCGGACGGAATTCGTCATGAATCTCTCCCGTACGGTCCAGAAGGACAATTTCGAGGTGCTGGCGGAGATCTTTAACAATCTCGACTCCACCACCGAGGCCCGTTTCATGGCCATGCTGGAAGAGCGCAACCGCGAGGCAGCCGATCGTATCAAGTCCCTCATGTTCACCTTCGAGGATCTCCAGCGCCTCGATGCCAGCGGCATCCAGACCCTCATCCGCAATGCCGGCAACGATCGCCTGGCACTGGCCCTCAAGGGCGCCAGCGAGGAACTGCGGGAGCTGTTCTTCCGCAACATGTCCGAGCGGGCTGCCAAGATCCTGCGGGAGGAGATGGAGGCCATGGGGCCGGTGCGGCTGCGCGACGTCGAGGAGGCGCAGCAGTATCTCGTCAATCTCGCCAAGGAGCTCGCTGCCAAGGGCGAAATCGTCATCCTCGACGGCAAGGAAGAGGAACTGGTGGTGTGAGGCCCTGCCATGGACGCGCCTTTCGAGCCCGGAATCGACCGGCTCCGCCCGTTCTCGTCATCCACCGAACCGCGGCTGTGGTCACTGCCCGGGCTCGATGAACCGGATTCGCAACCATCCTCACCGACAGAGACGGCACCACCGCAGCCGCCCGCGCTCCGCTTCGATGAGGCCGAGCTTGCCCGTGCCATGGCGGCCGCCGCTCTCGCCTGCCGGCGCGCCCTGGAGCAGGCCTGGCAGGCCGAGGAGAAACGGCGCCTGTCGTGTGAGATGGCCCAGGTGCGCGCCCATCTCGAGGCCATGGCCGACAGCGTAGCGACAGCGCATGCGGAGACCCGCCGTGCGCTGGCCGACATTCTCGCAACCGCCATCCGCAGGCTGGTGCCGACACTGCTGACGCGGGTCGAGCTCGACCATTTGCGGCGCCTGCTTGGGGCCTGGAGCCAGCGGCTTTTGCCGGAAGAGACGGTGCGGGTGCGGGTGCGGCCAGCCGTGCGCGAGGCGCTGGCTGCCGCCCTCGGCAGCGGGCCCGAGGAGGGGCGGGCGCGGCTCGAGATCGTGGCCGACCCCGCCATGCCGGTAGGTGGCGTCACGGTGGAGCGGGCCGAGGGCGCCATCCACCACCGGCCCGAGCAGCTGGCGGAGGAACTGGTGGCAGGCCTCCTTCGTCTGCTCGAGGCTTCAGCCGCATCCCCGCGGGATCAGCATGGGAGTGATGCGTCATGAGCGGACGCGAGGACGAGACCTTTGAGGAGACCGGCCCCGCCACCGGCGAGGGCGAAGCCTCGACCCAGCAGGAGCCATCCGCCGCCGCCCCGCCGCAACCACCGCCCGGCAGCGACCAGGGGCTGACGGCGGTCTATGACATTCCGGTACAGGTGACGGCGGTGCTGGGCAAGGCGGTGATGCCCATCGGCCAGCTGCTGCGGCTTGGGCGCGGCGCGGTGGTGGAGCTCGACCGCAAGGTGGGCGAGCCGGTGGAAATCTACGTGAACAACCGCCTGGTGGCGCGCGGCGAGGTGCTGGTGGTGGACGATCATCTCGGCATCACCATGACCGAGATCGTCAAGAGCGAGCGATGAAGGCCCGGCGCACCGCCCGCAACTTTCCGTTGGCGCTCCTGGGGCTGCTGGCGACCCTCGCGGTCTTTGCGGCAGCCCTCACTGCCGGCGGCGACCCCAGCCTCTATCTTGAGCCGAGGGCGCTTCTGCTGGTGGTGGCGGGCACCTTCACCGTGGTGCTCAGCGGCAGCGATCTGAGCGAGCTCAAAGGGCTGCGTGCGCTGCCCCAACAGCTGCGCCGGCTGGCGCGGTGCGATCCCGGCGCACGCATGCGCGAACTCGTCCACTTCGCCGAGCGGGCGCGCCGCGAGGAACCGCGTACGCTTGAGAGCGAACTCACGCGCCTGCCGCCGGATTCCCTGCTCCACCGCGGTCTCGCGCGGCTGCTCGAGGGCCGCGCCGATGACGATCTCGAAGCGCTCCTGGCACGCGAACTGGCCCATGCCGGCCGGCCCTTCACCACCGCCGCTGCCCTTCTCCGCCGCGCCGGCGAGACCGCCCCCGCCATGGGGCTGGTGGGCACGGTGGTGGGGCTGGTAGCCATGCTCGCCCGGCTCGACCGCCCCGAGGACATCGGTCCGGCCATGGCAGTCGCCCTTCTCACCACCCTTTATGGCGTGGTGCTGGCCCACGCGCTGCTTCTGCCGCTGGCCCGGCGCGCCGAGGGCTGGGCCGCGCGCAGCCGGCTCCTGGCCGAACTCGAACGCCTTACAGTGCTGGCCATCGCCCGCCGCGATCCGCCCGCGTTCCTGCAGGGCCGGCTCGAAGCGGTCCTGGGCGCGGCCCGTTAACCGGATGTCAACCGCGCCGTGCCAGCATGGACCGCGGTCGCAGGGACGAGGACGGACAAGGATGCGAATCCTGGTGGTGGGACGCGGTGCCGATCACGTGGCCGAGGCGGTGGAACTCGCAAGCCGCCGGGGCGTGCGCATCGAGCGCGCGGCCGACGGCGAGGCCGCCCTCCACCACCTGCGCGCCCATGGCGCCGATCTCGTGCTGTGCGACCTGGCCGTGGGTGTGGGGGCGCTGGTGCGGGCGCTGCGGGCCGAACGCATGTTGGTGCCGGTGGTGGCCTTCGGCATCGATGCCGGACCGCGCGAGGCGGCCCGGGCGATCCGCGAAGGTGCCGCCGATTTCCTCGCCTTCCCGCCGGATGCCGAGCTCATCGCCGCCATCCTCGACTCCCTGGGTGGCGGCGAGGAGGAGCTGGTGGCCGAGGATCCCGCCATGCGCCGCTGCATCGACCTCGCCCGGACCTATGCCCGGGCCGAGGCGAGCGTGCTGATCACCGGCGAGAGTGGCACCGGCAAGGAGGTGCTGGCGCGCTTTCTCCACCGCCACAGCCCGCGCGCCCACGGCCCCTTCGTCAGCGTCAACTGCGCCGCCATCCCCGACAACTTGCTGGAATCAGAGCTCTTCGGCCACGAGAAGGGGGCCTTCACCGGCGCCGTCGCCCGCCGCATCGGCAAGTTCGAGGAGGCCCACGGCGGCACCCTGCTGCTGGACGAGATCGGCGAGATGGAGCCGCGGCTCCAGGCCAAGCTCCTGCGGGCGCTGCAGGAGCGGGAGATCGACCGGCTTGGCGGCAGCCGGCCGGTGGCGGTGGACATCCGGGTGATCGCCACCACCAACCGCGACCTCCGGCGCGAGGTGGAGGCCGGCCGTTTCCGCCAGGACCTCTATTTCCGGCTGGCGGTACTGCACCTGCCGCTGCCGCCGCTGCGCGAGCGGCCCGCCGACATCGCCGCCCTCGCTCGCCACTTCGCCCGCCGTTTCGCCCGCCTCAACGGCCTGCCGGAACGGCTGCCGGACGAGGCCGCGCTCGCCCGCCTCAGGGCCCACACCTGGCCGGGCAATGTCCGGGAACTCGAGAACTGCCTCC
>WFXL01000055.1 GCA_015490605.1 Rhodospirillales bacterium | reverse complement strand
GTGCCGATCTGTTCGATGCGCCCGGCGCGCATCACCACGATCCGATCGGCCATGGTGGTGGCCTCGATCTGATCGTGCGTCACCAGCACCGTGGTCACCCCTGTCTCCCGCTGCAGCCGCTTGATCTCGCTGCGCATGGTAAGCCGCAGCGCGGCATCGAGATTGGACAGGGGCTCGTCCAGAAGCAGCAGCTGCGGCTGTTTCACCAGCGCCCGCGCCAGCGCCACCCGCTGCTGCTGACCGCCCGAGAGCTGGGCCGGAAGCCGGTCCAGAAGCTCCTCCACCCGCACCATCCGCGCCGCTTCATGGGCCCGCCGGCGCGCCTCCTCCCTGGGCACGCGCTTGAACTTGAGCGGAAACATGATGTTGCGCTCGACCGTCATGTGCGGGTAGAGGGCATAGGACTGGAACACGATCCCCACATTGCGGTCGCGCGCCTCCACCTCATTCACCCGCCGGCCGTCGAACAGGATCTCGCCCTCGCTGGGCAGATAGATGCCGGCGAGCATGAACAGGGTGGTGCTCTTGCCGCAGCCGGAGGGGCCCAGGAGAGCGAGGAACTCGCCGTCCTCGATCACCAGATCCATGCGGTCCACCGCCACCACCCGGCCCCAGCGCTTGGTGACCTGACGCAGCTCCACGCGGGCCATGGCCTTACCCCTTGATGCCGCCCAGGGTCATCTGGACGAGGAACTTCTGACAGAACAGGTACAGCAGCAGGCTGGGAAGGATGTAGAACACCGCCACTGCCGCCACGATCCCATAATCCACCCCCATGATGTCTTCAGAAACGTAGAAAATGTACAAGCTCATCACCCAGTTGGATTTCTCAAAAAGCAGCGTGCGCACAAAAACATATTCCTCCCACCCCTTGATAAACGCAAACACACCCACCGCCAACATCCCGACCTTCACCTGCGGCAATACCACCTGGATGAAAGCCTGACGACGAGTGGCGCCGTCGGTCATGGCGCTCATCTCGATGTCCCATGGCACCGCATCGAAGAAGCCCTTCATGACGAAGATGGAAAACGGCAGCTCCAGGGTGGCGATCACGAGGATGACGCCGGTGAGGGTATCGAGCAGCCCGCTCCAATACATCAGCAGGAAGATGGGAATCACCAGCGTCATCGCCGGAAAGGCGTGGAGCACCAGCAACCCCTGGAGGAAGCCGGCGCGGCCGGGGAACTGGAAGCGTGAGAGATAGTAGCCGGCCAGGGTGGAGACGGTGAGCACCAGCACCGTCTGGACCGTGGCCAGCATCAGCGAATTGGCAAAGGCGTCCCACACCCAGGGGAACTGGCCGCGGGCGGTGGCGGGACCACGCAGTTCCTCCACCAGATTGGGGTTCCAGAGAAAGCGGTAGTTGGCGAGATGAAGCTGGTCGCCGACGGCCAGCCACAGCGCCAGCGCCGCCGCGAGGGCCACGGCCAGCGCCAGCAGGATCCGCTGGCGGCGCTCTTCCAGCAGCAGCCGCAGGAGGCCATAGACCACCACCGCCGGCACCAGCACCGCCACCGCGCGCCACAGCACCGCGCTCTCGACACCGCCGGTGCGAGCGGAGACGGAGATGGTGAACATCCAGAAGTAGGGCAGCAGGATCGGCACCGAGACGGTGATCAGAAAGCCCACCAGCACGGAGTTCCACCACAGGCGCCGGCGGCGGCCGCGGCGGGCGAGGGCGTCCCAGTCGGGGGCAGTGGCGGAGGAGTCGAGCGAGACCACGGCCATCAGTGCACCTCGATGCGCGGTTGCTGCAGGAGGCGCTGCATGTCGAAGAAACGCCACATGAGCATGGCGGCGGCGATGCCGATGACCACCAGCACCAGCGCCAGCGCCGCGCCATAGGCATACTGGCCGTTCTCGAAGGCGCGCTTGTAGACGTAGAGGGCGTAGACGGTAGTATCATAGAACGGGCCACCGTCGGTGATCAGCCAGATGTATTCGAAGCTCACCAGCAGCGAGAGGGTCTGGTAGACGGTGATGAAGGACAGCGGCCAGCGGATCGCCGGCAGGGTGATGTGGCGGATGATGGCGAGCTCGCCCGCCCCGTCGACCCGGGCGGCATGGAACAGATGTTCCGGAATGGAGCGGATGGCGCTGGTAAAGATGATCATCCCCATGGACGCGCCGATGAAGCCGTTGGCGATGATGATCAGCAACAGCGGATGGTCGTTCATCATATCGAGCGGGCCGACTCCCACCGTCGCCAGCAGGATCTGATTGAGCAGCCCCCGCTCGGTGGGATCCACCACCCAGGCCCACAGCAGGGCATAGACCACCGACGGGCTCATCCGCGGCAGCAGCCACACGGCGCGGAAGAAGCCGCCCAGCTTCTCGGGCACGGCGGTGGTGGTGAGCGCCAGCAGCAGCGCCATGCCCACATTGAACACCGCCAAGGTGCCGAGGACATACATGAAGGTAATGGCCAGCGTCTGCGACAGCAGCCGATCACGCGTCGCCATGCGCTCGAAATTGGCGGTGGTGAACTCGCTGATCCTGAGGGTGCGGTCCATGTCGGTGAAGGCCACGAACAGATCCACCACCACCGGCAGCAGGAAGAAGAATACCAGCAGAACCGTGGCCGGCCCGAGGAAGATCAGCGCATTGAGGCGACGTCGCATCGCCATGGAGCGTGCGGCCAGCACCGTCATGGGAGCGATTCCGTGGGCATGAGGGTGGAGGGGGAAGGGGCGGTCCTGCCGACCGCCCCCTCCGGCCTCACTCGATGATCACCACCTCGTCGCCGAGCTCGTTCTGGAGCTCGTCGAGCACGAAGGCGGTAGCATCCTCGGGCGTGAGCCGGCCGGTCTCCACCGCCTGGATGCCCTTGTAGATGATGGCGTTGAACTGGCCCACCTTGGCGTGGTTGGGCATGAAGCTGGTGTATTTGAGCATCGGCGTGGCGGCCCGGAGCGCCCAGCCTTCCTCGACGAAGCGCTTCATCGCCACCTGGCCGTAATTGATGGGCAGATGGCCCGTGGTCACGGCATGTTCGGTGTTGAAATAGGGCTGGCTGGCGATGGCCACCAGCATGGCCGCGAGCTCACGCACCTCGGACTTGGGATTGACCACATAGATGATCGGATGGGACAGGTTGGACGGCTTGCCGCCCTTCTCCGCCGGCGGGCTGTGAATCCAGCCGATGGCGCGGAAGTACTCCTCCGGCGTCTTGAAACCGCGGGCCTTCATCTGCGGCGGCACGTTCCAGATGCCATGGAGCTTGAGGAAGGCCGTCTGTTCGCTGCGGAAGGAGGCGTGGACCGAATCCCACGACCAGGAGGTCATGTTGGCGGGAATGACGCCGGCATCGACGCTGTACTTGAGCCAGTCGTAGAAGGCCCGCAGCGCCTTGCGGCTCGCCTGCAGCTTGGCATTGGCCTCGTCATAGGGATCGAAGCCGAAGCTGCCCATCACCATCTGGAAGTCGGGGCCGACATTCGGCCGGTGGACGAGGCCATATTTGGCCGCACCCTTGTCCACCACTTCCTTGGCGAGATCGGTCAGGTCATAGATGGTGAACTCGCCCCGCTCGACCATGCCCGGCAGGTCCTCGATGAACTCCTCGGACTTGCCGATCTTGCGGAGCATGTCCTTGTTGTAGAAAAACATCCGCACTTCGGTATCCTGCGGTACACCGTAGCGCTGACCCTTGTACTCGACCGACTTCCACAGAGTCTCGATGATATCGCTGTAGAATTCGGGATTGTTCTTGATGTGGTCCTCGAGGTTCCAGGCATAGCCCGCCTCGACGAACGCCCCGATCCACTCATGGGCTGCCACATAGAGATCGGGTCCCTTGCCCACGGCAAACGCCTTCAGCAGGTCGAGGGCGTCGGCATCATAACCCTTGGCGTTGTTCTCGAACACCTCGACCTTGACGCGGGTGTCGCTGCCGCTGGCCGCCAGCATGCGGTTGAGCACGTCCGCCGCGGCGACGATGTTGCCGGCCCGCAGCGGGCCCGAACGGTCGGCCCGCGACCACAGTTTGACCACCACCTCCCGCACCTGCTCCTGAGCCTGGGGGATGGCGGGCGTGCCGACGACGAGCGCCAGGGCCGTCGCGGCCGCCGCAAAGAGACTCCGTTTCATGCCGACTCCTCCTCTCCCGGCTGACGGTTCCTTGGGGATGGTCGTTCAGGGCTCCGCGGAGCCGCCGGAAGGCTAGCGCCGGCGACGGAGTCATGGCAAGAGGCTGCCCTCCGGATCCTTCGAAAAATGCTGGAATTTCAATGGAATGACGGCGATACAAGGACGCCTTGCGCCTAGCCCGCCAAACACCGATCCTGGGGCCCAACCCGAGGATCGGACCATGAAGGCCTTTTCGGACGCCGCGCGTTATGCCCGCGACGCTGGTTTTGTCGCCCATCTGGCGGCACCGCTTGTGGACCTGCTTGGCCCCCGGCCGGGCGAGCGCGTCCTCGATCTCGGCTGCGGCGACGGGCGTCTAAGTGCCGCCATCGCCGCCCGCGGTGCGCGGGTGGTGGGAATCGACCGCAGCCCCGCCATGGTGGCGGCGGCCCGCGAACGCGGGATCGAGGCGCATGAGCTCGATGCCGCCGCCCTGCCGTTTGTGGAGACCTTCGATGCGGTCTTCTCCAACGCCGCGCTCCACTGGATGGGTCCGGTGATGGAGGCGGTGCTGGCCGGCGTGTTCCGGGCCTTGCGGCCGGGGGGCCGCTTCGTCGGCGAGATGGGCGGCTTCGGCAACATCGCCGCCATCACCACCGCCCTTCTGGCCACTCTCGCCCGTCGCGGCATCGACGCGCGGACGCGGCTGCCCTGGACCTTTCCCACCGCCGCCGCCTGGCGCGCCCGGCTCGAGCGTCAGGGCTTTCGGGTCGAATCCTGCGAGCTGATCCCGCGTCCCACCCGGCTCGAGACCGGCATGGCCGCCTGGTTCGAACTGTTCGCCGCCGATCTGCTGGCGCTGGTGCCGGCGGATGAGCGCCCGGCGCTGGTGGCGGAGATCCTCGAGCTGCTCGCGCCGGCGCTTCGCGCCGAGGATGGGACGTGGTATGCGGATTATGTGCGGCTGCGCTTTGGCGCCTTGAAGCCGGAGGAGTCGCGGTGACCCTTGCTGATCCCGCCTGGCGCACCATCCGCCCCACCGAAGGCGGCCTCGCGGTGGAGATCATCGACCAGACGGAACTGCCCTTCCGGCTGGTGCGGCGGGTGCTGCGCACCCTCGAGCAGGCGGCCGAGGCCATCGTCACCATGCGCGTGCGGGGCGCGCCTTTGATCGGGGCCACCGCCGCCTATGGCGTGGCGCTGGCCATGCGCGAGGACTCCTCCGATGCCGGGCTCCAACGGGCGCGCGCGTGCCTCGCCCAGACCCGCCCCACCGCTGTCAATCTCCAGGGGGCCCTGGACCGCATGGTGCGGGTGCTGGCACCGCTGGCGCCGTCGGCGCGCTTTGATGCCGCCATGGCCGAGGCCGGACGGCTGTGTGAGGAGGATGTGGCCATCTGCCGCCGCATCGGCGAACACGGACTCGGCCTCATCGAAGCGGCCGCCCGGCGTCGCGCGGGCGCGCCCGTCCAGATCCTCACCCATTGCAATGCCGGCCGGCTCGCCTGCATCGACTGGGGGACCGCCACCGCCCCCATCTATCTCGCCCATGCCCGCGGCATCCCGCTGCATGTGTGGGTGGACGAGACCCGCCCGCGCAACCAGGGCGCGGCCATCACCGCCTTCGAGCTCGGCCATGCGGGCGTGCCCCATACGGTGATTGCCGACAATGTGGGCGGCCATCTCATGCAGCACGGCGAGGTGGACCTCTGTCTCGTGGGCGCCGATCGCGTCACCCGCCGGGGCGATGTGGCCAACAAGATCGGCACCTACCTCAAGGCGCTGGCCGCCTTCGACAACGGTGTGCCATTCTATGTCGCACTGCCGTCGACGACGGTGGACTGGACCCTGGAAGATGGTGTAAGGGAGATCCCGATCGAGCGGCGGGACGGCGCCGAGCTCACCCATATCCGTGGGGTGGGGGCGGACGGGCGGATCCATGAGGTCCGCATCGTACCGGAGGGCAGTCCAGCCGCCAATTGGGCTTTCGACGTGACACCGGCCCGGTATATCACCGGGTTTGTCACGGAACGCGGGGTATGCGAGGCCTCGGAGAGCGGGCTTTTACGCCTGTTCCCCGAGCATGCGGGTCGCGGCGGGGCCGCCAGCGGGTAGATTGCCGAAATTTCACCTGCACGGCCGGAACCGCTTAACCCGGAAGCGGCACAAGATCGGCGTGTCACGGCGGGACGGGATCGTCGCGGGGTGATCCGTCGCCGCGGCGGTGGCGTATATCAGAGTGCCGGGCGGGCAGGGTGCTCCTGCTGCCGGCCCATGAGGAGTGTCGGAGGCGAGATGAGCAAGGAGACGCCGGAGCGGCAGAGCCTCGATCGGCGCTTCATCAGCGAGTCCATGAACGCGCCGCTGCTCTCGCGCGAGCATGAGCTCGAGCTCGCGCGGCGCTGGCGCGACCAGGGGGATGAAAAGGCCCTGCATGAGCTCGTCGGCGCCTATGTGCGGCTGGTGGTCAGCATGGCCCACAAGTTCCGCAACTACGGCCTGCCGATGAACGATCTCGTGCAGGAGGGCATGGTCGGCCTGATGCAGGCGGCCGCCCGCTTCGAGCCGGAGCGCGAGGTGCGCTTTTCCACCTACGCGGCCTGGTGGATCCGCTCGGCCATGCAGGATTATATCCTGCGCAACTGGTCGGTGGTGCGCACCGGCACCACCGCGGCGCAGAAGTCGCTGTTCTTCAATCTGCGGCGGCTGCGCGCCCAGATCGAGGGCGGCTCCAGCGGCCGGCTGTCGGAGGAGGGCAAGCGCAAGATCGCCGAACAGCTGCACGTCAATGTGGCCGACGTGGAGGCCATGGAGGGGCGGCTGTCGGGCAGCGATCAGTCGCTCAACGCCACCCTCACCCCCGATGGTGAGGACACCTGGCAGGACTTCCTCGCCGACGATCGGCCCACGCCCGACAAGATCGTCGAGGAGGAGCGCGACTCCAAGATCCGCTCCCAGTGGCTGCACGAGTGCCTCGCCGAGCTCAACGAGCGCGAACAGATCATCATCCGCGAGCGGCGCCTGCGCGAGGACGGCAAGACCCTCGAAGAGCTGGGCCGCCGGTTCGGCATCAGCAAGGAACGGGTGCGCCAGATCGAGGCCCGCGCGCTGCAGAAGCTGCGCCAGGCGCTTTTGAAGCGCGTGAAGGATCCGGCCGAACTGGCCCTGCTCGAGGCCTCGCCCTGAGGCCCATCAACATCCCTCCCGAGGACGGGGCGCCCCACCGGCGCCCCGTTCATTTCTGGGAACCGAACTCCAGTCGTGCCGACCGATAGGACATCCGCCGTCGCTGCCAACAAAAGATAGCGAATTCACCGTGGCAAGATTGGGGTGGGAGTAGCGCACAGGCCGCCGACTCCGGCCGGTACCTCAGGCGCGGGCGGCTTCCTCGGGCGTGAGAGCGCGCACCGACAGGGCGTGGATCCGATCCCGCAGCAGATCATCCAGCAGGGCGTGGATGCGCCGCTCGCGCTCGAGCCGCGCGACCCCCTCGAAGGCGGCGCTCACCAGCAGGATGCGAAAATGGGTCTCGCCGCCCTCGCGCCAGCCCGCATGGCCCCGGTGGCGCTCGGATTCGTCCACGATCTCGAGCCGCTGGGGGGCGAAGGCGTCCTCCAGGCGGCGGCGGATCTCGCGGGCGATGGCACCCTCCGTCATCGCACGCCTCCCGAGGAAAGAGGGCGCCCTGTGGGCGCCCTCCCGTCCATCAGTGCAGCCTGGACCAGATCTTGCGCTTGTAGGCGTAGAACAGTCCCGTGAGCACCAGCACGAAGAGCATATATTTGAGGCCGGTGCGCTTGCGCTCCTCCATGGTGGGTTCCGACAGCCACGCGAGGAACTGGGTGACGTCGCTCGCCATCTGTTCCACCGTCGCCGGTGTGCCGTCGGGATACTCCACCAGATCTTCCATCAGCGGCGGCGGCATGGCGATCCAGCCCCCGGGGAAATACGGGTTCCAGCTCACCCCCTCGCCCGGGGGTTCGGCGTCCGCGGGCGGCTCCTCGTAGCCCGTCAGCAGGGCATAGATGTAATCCTCCCCGCGATCTCTCGCCTTGACGATGAGGGAGAGATCGGGCGGCAGTGCGCCACCATTGGCCGCCCGTGCCGCCTGGTCGTTGGGATAGGGTGGCGGGAAGCGGTCCGCCGGCCGTGCCGGGCGCTCGAACGGTTCGCCATTCTCGTCACAGCAGTCCTCGACCGTGAATTCAGCCGCGAGCGCTTTGATGGTGGCCTGATCGAGGCCGATGCCTGCGAGATCGCGAAAGCGCAGATAGCGGGCCGAATGACAGCTGGCGCAGACCTCCTTGAACACCTGGAAACCTCGCTGCAGTGCCGCCTTGTCGTAGCGGCCGAAGATGCCCTCATGGGGCCAGTCACGTGCCGGCGGTTCCTCCACCTCCGCCGCGAGAAGGGTGGCGGCCGACCCGAGCACCATCGCGACGGCCAGCAGCAGCACGCGAAACAGGCGACGGTTCATGGTCGGTCTCCTCATTTGGCGGCCTGAGCGCCGGCGGTGCCGAGGACCGGCTCATCGAGGCTCTTGGGGAGCGGTAGCGGTCGTTCGATCTTGCCGAGGATCGGCAGGATCACGAGAAAGTGGAGAAAGTAGTAAGCCGTGGCGATCTGGCCGATGGTCACGTACCAGCCTTCGGGCGGCTGGCCACCGATATAACCCAGCACCAGCACGTCCAATACCAAGATCCAGAAAAACTGCTTGTAGATCGGCCGAAAGCGGGCGCTACGCACCGGCGAGGTGTCGAGCCAAGGCAACAGGAACAGGACGAAGATTGCGCCAAACATAGCGATCACGCCGCCCAGCTTGGCGGGGATGAAGAAGATATCGAAGGTGATCGCCCGCAGGATCGCGTAGAAGGGCAGGAAGTACCATTCCGGCACGATGTGGGGCGGAGTCTTGAGCGGATCAGCGGGCTCGAAATTAACCGGCTCGATGAAGGCCGTCGGCGCATAGAACACAAAGTAGCCATACACCAACAAGAACACACCCAGACCGAAGAGATCCTTGATGGTGTAGTAGGGATGGAAGGGGATCTTATCCTTCTTGCTCAGATCGATGCCGAGAGGGTTGTTGGACCCGACCTGATGCAGGGCGAGGATATGCAGAAACACCAGCGCGAAGATTACGAACGGCAGCAAATAGTGGAGCGAGAAGAACCGCTGCAGGGTGGGGTTATCAACAGTAAAGCCGCCCCACAGCCAGGTGACCAGCGTATCCCCCACCAGCGGGATGGCCGAGAACAGATTGGTGATGACCGTCGCCGCCCAGTAACTCATGTTGCCCCAGGGCAGCACATAGCCCATGAAGGCGGTGGCCATCATCAAAATCAGAATCACCACGCCGATCATCCAGAGCAGCTCCCGAGGAGCCTTGTAGGAGCCATAGTAAAGTCCGCGGAATATGTGGATGTAGACCAGCGCAAAGAACATCGACGCGCCATTGGCATGGAGATAGCGGATCAGCCAACCCCAGTTGACATCACGCATGATGTAGCCCTCGACCGAGTCGAAGGCCATGTTTACATGCGGTGTATAGTGCATAACCAGCACAATGCCGGTGACGATCTGGATGGTCAGCATGATCCCCGCGAGCGAGCCGAAGTTCCACCAGTAATTGAGGTTCCTCGGTGCGGGATAGACCACCAGTTCGTTGTAGGCCCAGGTGATCACCGGCAGCCGCTGATCGATCCACTTCAGCACGCCGCGCACCGGCGCCTCGACGAATTCGCGCTGCATGGTCTCTCGCTCCAGATTCGGTGCCGTGGGAGGGAGATCAGCCGATCCGCACGAGCGTGTCCGTTACGAAGGTGTACGGCGGCAGATCGAGATTGCGCGGCGCCGGCCCCTTGCGGATGCGGCCGGCGGTGTCGTAGTGCGACCCGTGGCACGGACAGAACCAGCCACCCCAGTCGCCGCGGGGCTCGCCCGAGCGCTGGCCTACGGGCACGCAGCCGAGATGGGTGCAGATGCCGATGACGATGAGCCATTCGGGCCGCTGCACCCGCTGTTCGTCGGGCTCGGGATCGCGCAGCTCGTCGACCGGCGTGGCGCGGGCCGCCTCGATCTCCTCCTGGCTGCGGTGGGCGACGAACACCGGCTTGCCACGCCACATCACGGTGACCCGCTGGCCCACCTCGATGGGCTCCAGATCCACCTCGGTCGAGGCCAGCGCCAGCACCTCCTTGGAGGGATTGAGGCTGTCGATGAACGGCCACAGCGCCACCGCGGTTCCGACCGCAAGCGTTGACCAGGAGACCAGTTCGAGGAAGTCCCGGCGCGTGCCCCGATCGGCATCACCGTGGGAGGGAGTCGCGGTCATCATGCCACCCTTCGGTTGCTGCTCCCACATGCCCAGCGCCCGCATCATGCGGCGCGCGCACTCTATGACCCGCGTTTCCCCCCGACAAGAGCGCCTTGTGCCGCATTGTGCATCGCACACACGGGCAATCGAGGCGTGACCCCAAGGCCACACGCACTCCGCATCGCCCTGCACGAACCTGATCTGGCGCCCAATTTCGGGGCCATGCTGCGGCTTGCCGCCTGTCTCGGGGCGGAGGTGGAGGTGATCGAGCCCTGCGGCTTTCCCCTGGATGACCGCCGCATCCGCCGCAGTGGCATGGACTATCTGCGCCATGTGCGCTGGCATCGACATCCGGATTTCGCCACCTTCGAACGCGCCTGTCGGATGGCCGGCCGCCGCATCATCGCCCTCAGCCGCCATGCCCAGAGGCCTTACCACCGCTTCACCTTCGCCCCCACCGACGTGCTGCTGCTGGGGGCGGAAAGCCGTGGTCTGCCGGCGGCCATCCAGGCACGGGCGGACGTGGCGCTGGCGATTCCCCTGCGGCCCGGTCTGCGTTCCTTGAACCTGGTGACCGCCGCCGCCATCGTGCTGGCGGAGGCCCTTAGACAGCTCGGGGTGTTCGATGTCTGGTCAGCCCACGACTGAGGCGGTGGAAAGCCGCAAGGCGCGGGTGCGCGCCTGGTTTGAATCGCTGCGCGATCGCCTGTGCGCCGCCTTCGAGGCGCTCGAGGAGGCCTATGCCGGCCCCGAGGCCGAGCGCCTGCCACCGGGACGGTTTGAGCGCCGCGCCTGGCAGCGCCCGGGCGGCGGTGGCGGCGTGATGGCGCTTATGCGCGGGCGCGTATTCGAAAAGGTGGGGGTCAATGTCTCCACCGTCTTCGGCGAGTTCTCCCCCGACTTCGCCAAACAGATCCCCGGTGCTGAGGAGGATCCGCGCTTCTGGGCGAGCGGCATCTCGCTGGTGGCCCATCCGCGCAACCCCCATGTGCCGCCGGCCCACATGAACACCCGCCACATCCGCACCACCCGCGCCTGGTTCGGCGGCGGCGCCGACCTCAACCCCATCTTTCCGATGGAGGAGGACACCCGCGACTTTCACCAGCGGCTGAAAGAGGCCTGCGATGCCTTCGACCCGGAGTTCTATCCGCGCTTCAAGGCCTGGTGCGATGAATACTTCTGGATTCCGCACCGCAATGAGCCGCGGGGTGTGGGGGGCATCTTCTACGACTATCTCGAGGATGACTTCGAGCGCGACTTCGCCTTCACCCGTGCTGTCGGCGAGGCCTTCCTCGACATCTATCCACGCATCGTCGCCCGCCGCATGAACCAGCCCTGGACCGAGGAGGAGCGCCGCACCCAGCTGATCCGCCGGGGTCGCTATGTGGAGTTCAATCTGCTCTATGACCGCGGCACCCGCTTCGGCCTCATGACCGGCGGCAATCCCGAGGCCATCCTGATGTCGCTGCCGCCGCTGGTGGCCTGGCCCTGAGCCCTCGCCGGCGCCACCGGCAGCCGCTATATGCGGCGGCGGATGTGGCCACCACCAACCGCTGGAGGCACCGGCCATGGGCGGCGAGGCAGCGCTGGCAGACGATCTTGAGCTCAAGGCGCAGATGGCGGCCATCGGACGGCGTGCGCGCGAGGCGGCGCGGATTCTCGCCACCGCCCCGCGCGCGGCCAAGGACCGGGCGCTCCGGGAAGCCGCCCGGCGGCTGCGGGAGCACACATCCGAGCTGCTGGCGGCCAATGCCCTCGATATGGATGCCGCCCGCGGCCGCGGGCTCTCCAAGGCCATGCTGGACCGGCTGATGCTCAACGAGCGCCGCATCGAGGCCATGGCCCGGGGGCTCGAGGAGATCGCCGAACTGCCCGATCCCGTGGGTGATGAGCTCGCCCGCTGGCGCCGTCCCAACGGGCTCGAGATCGCGCGGGTGCGGGTGCCCCTCGGGGTGGTGGGCATCATCTATGAAAGCCGCCCCAATGTCACCGCCGATGCCGGCGGCCTCTGCCTCAAGGCCGGCAATGCCGCGATCCTGCGGGGCGGGTCCGAGAGCTTCCACTCCTCCCGCGCCATCCACGCCTGTCTGGTGGAGGGGCTGCGCGTGGCCGGCCTGCCGGAGGCGGCGGTGCAGATGGTGCCGGTGACCGACCGGGTGGCGGTGGGGCTGCTTTTGCAGATGCATGAGACGGTGGACGTGATCGTCCCGCGCGGCGGCCGTTCGCTGATCGAGCGGGTCTATGCCGAAAGCCGAATCCCCGTCCTCGCCCACCTCGAGGGCATCTGCCACACTTACCTCCATGAGCGGGCCGATCCCGCCAAGGCGGTGGCCATCACCTTCAACGCCAAGATGCGCCGGCCCGGCATCTGCGGCGCCACCGAGACGCTGCTGGTGGACCGCAGCGTGGCGGAAACGCTGCTGCCGCCGGTTTTGGCGCGGCTGCTGGAAGCGGGCTGCGAGATCCGCGGCGATGAGACGGTGCGGCGGATCGAACCGCGGGCCAGGGCCGCCACCGAAGAGGACTGGCGCACCGAATATCTCGATACCATCCTCGCGGTGCGGGTGGTGGACGGGCTCGAGGAGGCGATTGCCCACATCAACACCTATGGCTCCCACCACACCGACGCGATTGTCACCGAGGACCGGGAGGCGGCCGAACGCTTCCTGCGGGAAGTGGACTCCGCCATCGTCATCCACAATGCCTCCACCCAGTTCGCCGACGGCGGCGAGTTCGGCATGGGGGCGGAGATCGGCATCGCCACCGGCAGGCTCCATGCCCGCGGGCCGGTGGGTGTGGAGCAGCTCACCACCTTCAAATATGTGGTGCGCGGCGACGGCCAGGTGCGCCCCGCCTGAGGGTGTGGGCGGTGTCGGCACTCTCCTGCCCGCGTCGGCGCCCGCGCGGCCGGCTGTGGCTCGCCGACCCCGAGCCGGTGGCCGAGCCGACAGCGCGCCCGCGGCGGGTGGGGCTGCTCGGCGGCTCCTTCAACCCGGCCCATGAGGGCCATCTCTACATCTCGCGCGAGGCGCTGCGGCGGCTCGCGCTGGATGAGGTCTGGTGGCTCATAAGCCCGCGCAATCCCCTCAAGTCCCCGGCCGAGCTCGCCCCCTTCGCCCGCCGGCTCGAGCGGGCGCTGGCACTCGTGGCCCACGAGCCGCATCTGCGCGTTTTGGACCTGGAGGCGCGCTGGGGAACCCATTACACCATCGATACCCTGCGGCGGCTCGTGCGCGATCGGCGCTTTCGCTTCGTCTGGCTCATCGGTGCCGACAATCTCGCCCAGTTCCACCGCTGGCGCCGGTGGGAGGAGATCTTCCGCACCGTTGCGGTTGCGGTCTTTGAACGCGCGCCCTATTCTTACCGTGCCCTCGCGAGTCCGGCGGCGCGCCGGTTCGCGGGTGTGCGGATCGGAGAGAAGGAGGCTCGGAGACTGGCCGAACTCGCTCCACCGCGATGGGTGTTCGTGAGGCTCAGGCCCCATCCCGCCTCGGGGACGGCGCTGCGCGCCGCCTGGCGGCGGCAGGGGTACGATTGGAGCAAGGCGTGACCACCATCGAGACCGAGGCCGGACGGCCGTCGTCCCGACCCGTGGACAGCTCCCAGCTCCTTGCCCTCGTCACCGAGAGCCTCGAAGCGGACAAGGCGCTCGATCCCGCCATCATCGACCTGCGCGGCAAGACCACCATCGCCGACTGGATGGTGGTGGTCACCGGCACCAGCGAGCGGCATATCGCCACGCTGGCGGAGAAGCTGGAGGCGCGGCTCGAGGCCGCCGGCTTCGAGGTGCTGTCGGTGGAGGGGCTGCGGGAGGCCCAGTGGGTGCTGGTGGATGCGGGAGATGTGATCGTCCACATCTTCCGCGCCGAGACCCGCGCCCTCTATGATCTGGAGCGGCTGTGGTCGGTGGCGCCTACCGACGCAGCCGTGCGCGCCGCCGGCTGACGCGGCGGTGCGGCTCGAGATCGTCGCCGTCGGGCGGCTGCGGGATCCGCTGCTGCGCGCCTTGGTGGACCGCTATCTGCGCCGGATTCCCTGGCAGGTGCGGGAGATCGAGGTGGAGCCGGCATCCGGCCGGGCGGCACAACGGCGTCAGCTCGAGGGCGAGCGCCTGCTGGCGCGAAGCCGCGGGCGCCGGCGCATCGTCCTCGATGCCCGGGGAGACCTGCTGGACAGCCCCGGCTTCGCCCGGCTTCTGGCCCGCGGCGGGCGGCCGCCGGCGCTGCTGGTGGGGGGTGCCGAGGGGCTTGATGAAGTGGTGCTGGCGGCGGCTGATCACCGCCTCTCCCTGGGGCCCATGACCTGGCCGCACGAACTCGTGCGGGTGATGCTGGCGGAACAGCTCTATCGCGCCTGGGCGATCCTCCACCATCATCCCTACCACCGGGATGTCGCCGGCTGAGCTCAGCCGCCGTCGGTGGGGTGGAGCGCGGCGGCGGTCTCCTCCGCCACCCAGGCGAGATAGTCGGCAAAGCCTCCCTGGATGGGCAGCACCGTCACACAGGGCAGCTCGTAGCTGTGGAGTTCGCGCACGGTGCGCACCACCGCCTCCACCAGTTCGCGGCGGGTCTTGGCCAGCAACAGCACCTCCTGATCCCGCTGCACCGCCCCTTCCCAGCGGTAGAGGGAGACGATGCGGGGGATGATGTTCACGCAGGCCGCCTGATGGCGTTCCACCAGCGCGCGGCCGATGCGCTCCGCCTCCTCCATCGCACCACAGGTGACATAGCAGGTGACCAGCTCCATGGCACCACTCCTGCACCCCCGGCTGAGCTGCGCCCGCCGGCTGGCGGCTTCAAGATCCGCTGCGCTCATCACAGCGCACATCCGGAAAGAACAGCTGCTGGCCCCGGACCCGGAAGGAGGCCACCGCTTCCTGGCCCGCCGGCGAGATCAGCCAGTCGCGGAAGGCCTTGGCCAGCTGGAAGCGCACCCCGGGATGGCGTGCCGGGTTCACCACCATGATGCCATAGGGATTGAACAGGCGCTCATCGCCCTCCAGCAGGAGCGCGAGCCCGCGGCGGTTGGCGAAGGCAAGCCAGGTGGCGCGGTCGCTCAGCGTGTAGGCGCCAAGGGCCTGGGCCATGTTGAGGGTGGCGCCCATGCCGGCCCCCGCCTCGCGATACCAGCTGCCGCTGGCGGCGGTGGGGTCGAGCCCGGCAGCCCGCCACAGCCGCCGCTCCTTCTTGTGGGTGCCGGAATCGTCGCCGCGGGAGAGGAACAAGGCGCGCCCGGCGGCCCCAGCCCGGGCGATGCGTCGAAGCGCCGCAGCCACATCGCTAAGGCCGCGGATTCCTGCCGGATCCTCCGCCGGTCCCACGAGCACGAAGTCGTTGAAGAACACCCGGCAGCGGAGGATGCCGTGGCCGGCGGCGACAAAGCGGGCCTCATCCTCAGGACTGTGGACCAGCACCGCATCACCGTCGCCGCGGGCGGCATTCCTGAGCGCCTGGCCGGTGCCCACCGCCACCACCCGCACCTCGATACCGGTGGCCGCGCGAAAGCGCGGCAGGATGTGGTCGAACAGGCCGGAATTCTGGGTGGAGGTGGTGCTCTGGAGGATGATGAAGCGCTCGCCGGCAAGGCCGGACGACGGCCCGAACAGCAGGGCTGGCAGGAGAGCGAGCGCGAACCACCACCATCTCATGGCACGATCCTCCCCGCAAGATAGGCCCGGGCCTCGGGGCTTGCGGGTGCGGTGAAGAAGCGCTGGGCGGGTGTGGATTCCCGCAGGCGGCCGCCGTGGAGGAACAGCACCCACTCGGCCAGACGCCGGGCCTGGTGGACATCGTGGGTCACCAGCAGGATGGGAATGCCGCGCGCGCGAATGCGCGTCAGTAGCCGCTCCACCGCCAGGGTGGCGGCCGGGTCGAGGTTGGCGGTGGGCTCATCCAGCATGAGGAAGCCGGGATCGAGCGCGAGCGCGGTGGCGATCGCAAGCCGCTGCTGTTCGCCGCCGGAAAGCGCGCGCGCCGGCCGCTCCAGGAGATTCGTAAGGTCGCACAGTTCGGCGAGTTCCTGAAGCCGCGCCCGGCGGGCCCTGCGGGGGGTGCCGCCGCGGGCGAGGGCAAAGGCGAGCTGGCCCCGCACCCGCCGGCGCAGCAGCACCGGCCGCTGGAACACCAGAGCCGGCCGCGGCGGCGGCTCACGCCAGATGAGGCGACCCTCGCTCGGTGCCATCAGCCCCTGAAGGGTGCGCAGCAGCACGCTCTTGCCGGCACCATTGGGCCCCAGCAGCACCACAAGGCCCCTTGGCGGCAGTTCGAAATCGAGGGCGGTCAGCACCCGGCGGCCGGCCAGGGTAACTCCGAGCCCTTCGGCCCGCAGCAGCGGGCGCGGTCCGGCGGTCACCAGCCGCAGCTCAGCCGCCGGCATGGGCCAGCTCCCGCTGGCGGCGGCGGCCGAGATGGGCCAGGGCATTGACCGCCAGCGCCACCGCCAGCAGCACCAGCCCCAAGGCAAGCGCCAGGGCGATCTCGCCCTTGCCGGTCTCGAGGGCGATGGCGGTGGTCATCACCCGGGTGACGTGGCGGATGTTGCCGCCCACCATCATCACCGCCCCGACCTCGGCAATCGCCCGGCCGAAGCCGGCCAGCGCCACCGTCACCAGCGCATGGCGCCCCTCCATCAGCAGCGTGGGGATCCGGCGCGCACCCCGCAGCCCCATGGCTGCGAGGAACTCGCCATACTCCTCGATCAGCGCTTCGCCGAGCTCGCGGGTCAGGGCGGTGATGATGGGCAGCACCAGCACCGTCTGGGCGATCACCATGGCCGTGGGGGTATAGAGCAGGCCAAGATCGCCCAGAGGGCCGGCGCGCGAGAGCAACAGATAGACGAACAGTCCCACCACCACCGGTGGCAGGCCCATGAGCGCGGTGGTGACCACCACCAAAAGCCGCCTTCCGGGAAAGCGCACCGCTGCCAGCAGCATCCCCAGCGGCATGCCGAGCAGACAGGCGATGCCAGTGGCGCTGAGGCTGACCTGGAGGGAGAGGGCGACGATGGCATAGAGTTCGCGATCGCCCGAGAGCATCAGCTCGAGGGCGAGGGCGAAGGCGCGTGCGATCTCGTCCACCGGCTTCCCTCCCGCGCTCGCGCACCAGTCTGGCAGAAATAGGCAAATCTTTCAATCAGAACGAAAGGATTGCATAATTGGCGTAGGAAGGGCGCCGACGGGCGAGGCGAGGAAGGTGAGCGGAACCGGGTTGTCTCCGGCGCGCTTCGAGGCGGATGCGTGCGGCTGGGCTGAGCCGAACGGGCGACCGCGCCGGGCCGCCAGATGTGCGCCTGCGGAGAGCTTTCGGCGTGGGCGGAATCCGGCTGCCAACCTCCGGGGCGGCACGAGATGGTGTGTGGGCCGCGGTGTCGGCTTCGCACGGAAGGGCTCCGGGGCCATCTGGACAGCGGCCGGGGGCCTCCCTATAACCCGCTTGCCCGCCGTGCCCAGGTAGCTCAGTTGGTAGAGCAAGGGACTGAAAATCCCTGTGTCGGCGGTTCGAATCCGTCCCTGGGCACCAAATTTCCCTTCCCGTTGGTAACCATGGGTCGCCGTTGCCGGTAGAAAGCCTTGCGAGACAGGGCATCCGGCGTTTCTGTGGATCGTCGTGGGTGCCCTTGGATCTCCGCCTGACGATGGTATGTTCGCTGGTACGGGCACGCTGGGCGACGCACGGTACCATCACATGGGAATCCCGGGACGCCTCACCGACACTGCCATCCGCGCCCTCAAGCCGAAGGACCGGCCCTACAAGGTGACGGACGGCCTAGGTCTGTATCTGCTGGTCAATCCCAACGGTTCGCGTCTCTGGCGCCTCGCCTACCGCTTTGCCGGTCGACAGAAGCTGCTCGCCCTCGGCCGCTATCCCGAGGTGGGCCTCGCCGAGGCCCGCCGCCGCGCCCTCGATGCGCGTGAACTGCTCGCCCGGGGCCGCGATCCCTCGGCGGAACGCCGGGCGCGCAGACTCGTGGCCGAACGGACCTTTCGCGTCTTGGCAGAGCGTTGGTATGCTGAGCGCGCAAGGGTGTGGCGCCCACGGACGGCCGCGGCAGTGCGCCAGCGCCTCGATGCGCACGTGTTGCCGGCACTCGGCGAGCGACCGGTGGAGAGCATCGAGCCGGTGGATGTGCTCGCGCTTGTCCGTCGGCTGGCCGACCGGCCGGAGACCGCGAGGCGGGTGCATCAGTACATCTCGCAGGTGATGCGCTGGGCGGTGGCGCACGGGCTGGCACGGCGCAACCCCGCCGCCGACGTGGTGGACGCGCTGCCGCCGAAGGTGGAAACGCCGCGAGCCGCGATCTTGGAGCCGCGCCGCTTCGGCCAGCTTCTGCGGGCCATCTGGGGCTACGAGGGCTCGCCGGTTGTGCGGGCTGCGCTTCAGCTGCTGGCCTACACCTTCGTGCGGCCGGGCGAGCTGCGCGGCATGCGCTGGGCCGAGCTCGACCCGGCTGCGGGCGAGTGGCGCATTCCGCCGGTCCGCACGAAGATGAAGGACCTGCACGTGGTCCCGCTCGCACCGCAGGTGCTGGCGATCCTCGAAGGGCTGCGACCGCTCACCGGCACGGGCGAGCTGGTGCTGCCGGGCATGCGTCCCGGCCGGCCGCTCTCCGAGAACACCCTCAATGCGGCGCTGCGCACGCTCGGCTTCGGCAAGGAGGAGATGACCGCCCACGGCTTCCGGGCGGCGGCCTCCACCATGCTGAACGAGGCCGGCTTTCCGGCCGACGTGATCGAGCGCCAGCTGGCCCACGCGCCCCGCAACAAGGTACGGGCAGCCTACAACCGCGCGGCCTACCTCGAGGAACGCCGGCGCATGATGCGCTGGTGGGCCGACCACATCGACGCGCTGCGGGAGGGACGGGTGTGACGCGGGGCGGCACGGATCCGGTTTCGGAACTCCCCGAGCGCCGATCCGATGTCCCGGAGCTGCAGCGGGAGATCCGAGAAGCCACCGGGCTCCACCTGGACCTGAGATCGACGTGCGAGATCCGGGCCATTATCGAGGGGTTGGTCAGCATCGATGCCTTGGCCCGCCTGTGGAAGGATCGGCAGCGCGTCGACCGCGCGGTGCGTCTCGCCGAGGGGCTGGCCGACATCCTGCAGGAGCTCCCGTGGCTCGAGCATCCGAAGAGGCTGCGGGAGGCGCTGCGGGCGTTCCGCGACAAGACTGAACGGCTGAAGGCGGATCTCTGGCCGCGAGGTTGCCGGCGCGGTCGTCCGCCGAAGTACTGGGTCCTAGTGCTCGCTTGGTCTGTGGCGGACTTCTGGCAGAAACACGGCCGCGGCGGGAGCGGCGTCTGGTACGACAAGGCGCGGACGGAATGGAGGGGCCGCGCCTTCATGCTGGCGCGCCTGATCGCCGACCGCGTGAAACCGATGCTCGGTCCCGTGAGCGACGAGACTCTTGGTGAAAGGCTGCAGCAGGCGGCCCGTCGCGCGAACCGGGTAAAATCGGGCTCCAAGCGCTGATTTTCGCCCTGGTTTCGTGTTGCGGTGCAGCACGATATCTGGTCGAACGGTCAGCATGGAGTTCGATCATGTCCAACGCCGCACCGCTGCGCGACCGTCTCCTGCGGATCCGCGAGGTTCTCGAACTGACGGGCTGCGGCCGCGCGTGGCTCTATCGGGCGATCAAGCGCGGTGATTTCCCTCCGCCGATCCGCCTCGGGCACAGGACCGCGGTCTGGTCCGAAGAAGCCGTCCTCGCTTGGATCGACGAAAAGAAGCGTGGCGCGACCGGGCGGGGGAGCGGGCAGTCGGGCCACGAAGACGGCACGACCGGTGGGCGCCTGTGATGGCGAGGACGGACGCGGCCTACGTGGGGCGGGCCGACAGAGAAGGCAGCCGCCCCGCGGCTAGCGCCGAAAGGTCCTGGCGGCAAGCGGCAACTGTCCCGCCCGAGGAGCTCGCCGCCGCCGGCCTGGCCGGTTGGCCGTTCGAGGTGGTGAGCGGGCCGCGCGGGCTGCTGTGGGCGACGTGGTGCCCCCGGTGCGGCGTCGGCGCCATCGGCCTGATCCCGCCCGCGCCACCGTTCGAGACGCCCTTCCTGGCCACGGGCTGCACCGGCCTCGGCTGCCCGCCCGCGGCGATCCGCGAGGCCGCGCGGGCTCTGCTGGCGGGCCGGCTGGTGCCGGTCGGCCCCGACGACGCCCGACGTCTCGGCCGCTTTCTCGTGCGGCTGCTGCCCGGGCTGTGGTCGGGCCGCACCGGCCGCGATCCGCGCCGGGCCCTGTGGGCGGCCCGCTTCACCCTCGAGGAGACGGGCCTCGTGCCGGAGTTGGTGGAGCTGGCGCTGTTCGCCCTCGCCCGGCGGCGCGGTTGGCCGACCGCGCTGGTGGAGGCCGTCCTCGGCCGGGAGGTGGCCGCATGAGCGAGGCACGCGACTTCGTCTCCTCCATCGTCGAAGCGGCCGAGGAAGCGCTCGACTGGCGCAAGGCGGCGCGGCGTGGCGACCGGCAGGCCGCCCTCGCCGGTCTCGCGGCGCTGGATCCCATCGCCTACGACCGGGTGCGCGACGAGGCAGCGCGGCTCTTGGGTTGCCGCGCGGCGACGCTCGACCGGGAGGTGGTGAAGCGGCGCGGTAACGAGAAGGATCGGGACCGGGCCGGTTCGCCCGTCGAGTTCGAGGACCCTGAACCGTGGCCCGAGCCGGCCGATCCCGCGGCGATGCTGGCCGAACTGGAGGCGCACTTCACCCGGCATGCAGTGCTTCCGGAACACGGCGGCGTCATCCTGGCACTGTGGGCGGCCCACACCTGGACCTTCGACACCGGTCCGATCACGCCGCGGCTGGCGGTCACCAGCCCGCAGAAGGGGTGCGGGAAGAGCACGGTGCTCGATCTTCTGGCCGCGGTCGTGCGGCGGCCACTGGAGGCCTCGCATGCGACCACGGCAGCGCTCTTCCGGGTGGTCGAAAAATGGCGACCGACCGTCCTGCTGGACGAAGCGGACACCTTTCTCGGCGACAACGAGGAACTGCGCGGCCTCCTCAACGCCGGGCACCACCACCGTGGCCGGGTGCTGCGCACGGTGGCGGTCGGCGACGATTTCGAACCCCGGGCCTTCCATGTCTTCGCGCCGGTTGTGATCGCCGCCATCGGCCGGCTGCCCGGCACGCTCGCCGACCGCAGCATTCCGATCCGCATGCAGCGTCGCCGGCCCGGCGAGCGGGTCGAGCCGTTCCGGCGCAACGCCGACGAACAGATCGAACCCCTGCGCCGCAGGCTCGCCCGCTTCGCCCTGGACTTCACCGACCGGCTGCGTCGGGCCGATCCCGCGATGCCACCGGGTCTGACGAACCGGATGGCCGACAACTGGCGGCCGCTGTTCGCCATCGCCGACATCGCCGGCGGCATCTGGTCCGACCGTGTGCGGACGGCGGCGCTGGCGCAGCTGGCCGGCACGGTCGACGACGAAATCGCAGTCCTGCTCCTCGCGGATATCCGAGAGATTTTTGACCGAACGGGCACTGCGGAGCTCTCCTCGACGCAGCTGTGCGAGGGGCTCGCCGCAAGGGATGACCGGCCGTGGCCAGAACTGTCGCGCGGCCGGCCCATTACGCCCCGCAAGCTCGCGAGCCTGCTCGCCCCCTTCGGCATCCGGCCGGTCCACCGGGAGCAGTTCCGGGGCTACCGCCGGGCCGATTTCGAGGAAGCGTGGGCCCGCTATCTCCCGGAGCCCCGCCCGTCCCCCGGGACCAACGAAGCGGCATTGTGTCAGGATGCACACGGCCCCGACGGATCGACCGCGTCGCAAAGTGTCAGGTCCACCATCGCGGCTGACACTTCGGACAAAGCTGCGATCCCTGCGGGCCGTAGAGTGGCTGACGGAATGACACTTCGGAACGCCCAAGAGGAGGGGAAGACGGAGGACACGGGCCCGATCGCCCTCTGCCCGTCCTGTGGCGGCACGCGCTGGTGGCGGACCGCGCCCGGTATGACGTGGCGGTGCTGGCGCTGCGAGCCGCCCCCTCCCGCTGCGTCGGCCGGCTTCGAGGTCGTGGTGGAGGCGCTCGGAGCATGACCCGACCGGTCGAGCGCGCTTTCGAGACCTCACGCCGCCTCGGGCTCAAAGGCACGCGTGGCTTTCGAGCGGCACCGGGCACCCTCGCCGCGGCTGCCGTCAATTTTCGGCGCGCCAGCGCCTCGCGGCGGTGACATGCGGCGAAGCCGAGCCCGCCTGTGCTGCTACCGTCGGGTCATGATCCTGGACTGCACTCGAGGCGAGCTCGCGACCGAGGAGCCTCCCGCCACCTGCCGGCGCTGATCGACCTGCCGCCCTGCAGGCTGGCGGCACCGGCTGGTGCCTCGGCCACACCCCCTTTACCGCCTGCGGCGTCGCCGAGTTGCGGGGCTCTTCTCGAACAGAGCCGACATACCTTCGCCTGCCCCAACCACTCCCGCCGTGTGCCGCAGCACGTATCCGGCCGCCGCGGGCCGAAGCCGGTTCGGGAGCCGAACCCGTTCGAGCCGTGGACGACCGCCCTGCAGCAGGCACCGACATCTCTGCCACGATCCGCACCGGACGCGGTGTTGGGTTGCAAAGCCCCTGTCCGGCGGATGCCGTGGGCGGTTGTGAACGTGTCGGCGCGGAGGTACGTGTGATCGGCCGTGGCACAGTGTGCACCCGCTCCTCAGCCCTGCCCCTAGGGGCGAACGTCCGCGCGACGCCCAATCCGTCGCGGCATGCGTCGGTTCGCCGGAACTACCCGTATTGTTGGCGTGGATGCCCCGGGGCCCCGTGATCGCGTCACCGGCATCGCTGACCTTCGACCGACCGCGCGTCGCGGACGGATCCTCGGGCGGAAACCTGTCGCGCATTGCCGGAACCGACCCGTGCGCACGGGTAAGGACCGACGGCGGCGGCGCGCCGATGCGACCCGCCGGAAGGGGCGGCACGATACCGCGCGTGGGATCGATGATCCCTGGTCCGACCGGGCGGAGACGGGGCGATACGGTACAATCTAGGCGGCCTCGTCCGCGCGGGCCCGTCGGAGAGCGCCGATGAGCGGACGTCCGCTACCGGAGGAGAGCCGTCGAACCAGGCCAAACAGCGAGGCGACGGCGGGCTGACGTGCCTGCGACGTTCGAACGTCGGATCGCTGCACATCGCGCGATCGGACGCCCAAGCGTCGTCATCGCTGCTCCGTCGCGGTCGATCGCTCTGACCCGCACCGGTGACCGCTGTGCGCGGAACGTCCCAGCCGCTGACGTTGGCGAAATGGTGCGGAGTGCCTCCGAAGGCCCGGACGTTCGGAGCACGCCTTTCAGCGACGCTGCCTGAGCCGGTACGTAGCTGGAAACAACTCCATCCGACCGGTGTCCAGCGCCTGCAGCAGCTGCTCCCCCGTTAGCAATCGCAGTTGGCCGACCGCATTCAGCAAGACGAACGTCATCACCCGCGGATTCTCCCGCACACGCTCCCAGATTTCTGCCGGAACCTCGAGAGGCTGCCTGTCGAGACAATGCCGCCGGACCCAGTAGACTGCCCACAATGTGCCATCCGGCGCCCACAACTCCCACAGGCTGCGAGATGTCTCGGATCGCCGCAATACCCGCCCATCACCGCCGACGTAGATCCCGTGGTGCCCCCGCAGCTCCAAGTGCTCGGCGAGTTCGCGGATCAGTTGTTCGTCCTCGCTCGTTCGTTCCCGTCTTGCCGTCTGTTCCCGCCCGCCGCGCACCTCATCCCGGACTGTGGCCGCCACCGGGCGGCGGTCCTCTGCGGACCCGGAACCCTCCGCCCCTTCGGCGGATGCGCGCGTGGCGGCAGGAACTGGCTCGATCACGGCGATTTCGCCGGTTCGCGCGTGCCACGCCCCGGCTCCGGATGCTTCATCCTGCATATCCTCACGAATGCTGAAATTCTCATGAAAATAACGATCAATGACTTCTGGTGGGCGCTCATAGGAGAAGACGAGGCTATGACCGAGATCGGGGCTTTCCGTCTGTCGCATTATCTCGTCGGCGAGGAGCCGCGCGCAGCGGACTTCGCTCGCATCCTCGAAGAGAATTTCGTTTCCGCAGAATGCGACCCTCGGGTCGCGGACGGGTTCACCCACGGGCCGTCCTTCGAGATGGGGCACCAACCGCAGCTCACGCACGAACACCCAATCGGCCGTGGCCAGCCGGGCCGCAAGGCGCCGAGCGCGCTCCGTTGCCTCGGCCTCGTCGAAATCGATCCGGGCGACGTTCCACGCCCAGACCTGCAACCAGCCCGGCGGCTGCTGACGGCGAAGGCGTTCGAGGTCGGCTCCGGGTCGCAACTCAAGAGTCTCGGCGAGGGAAGAAAGCCGCGATGCCACCCTGCCCGCCACGAAGCGCTCCGGCAGCCCACGGACATCGGCAGTTTGCTTCCGGACATCGGCGAAAAGCAGCGAAGGATCGTAGGGGTCGTCGCGCTCCACGAAATACGCGAAGTCCTCGATGCTTCGCCAGCCGCCGCCGACGTCGAGCCAGCAGCCGACTCGTTCCCACACTTCGTCGGGGTAATGGGCGAGCACCTCGCGCATCCGCAGGAGATCATCCCCAGTGAAGCAGTGCCCCGGCTCGAAAGTCCGAAGCCAGTCCAGGACGAACTCGGCCGTCGGTCGCCGAGGAATATCGAGGAGGGCCCACAGCCGCATATGCGCGAAACGCGGATGCAGGGTCGCCACGCCTGGAACGCCTTCCGGATTGGCGACGAACAACCCGAGGGTGGGCCGTGGGATGCCGTCGGCGCATATGGCAAGCGAAGTCGTGGCGAAGATCTCGCGGACTTCGGCGATCCGTGTCTGTGCGGCCCCGTCCAGCGCAATCTCCAGTGCCCGGTAGAGCTTCCCGATGCTCTCCAGATCCTCCGGGCGCTGCCGCACGGCCCACCGCAACCGTTGCAGGATCCGCGAGAGATCCTGTGGCTCGGCCATGACGCCGAGAAGGTCGAGGATCGGCGCCGTCTTTTCCCCGTCGAGACCGCGGGCGACGAAGCGCTCGATGCCGAGCAGACCTTCCGTCTCGGTGGTACGACGATAGAGTTCCTCGGGATGACGGTGAGTGCGGTCGTCGGCCCATAGGCAGCGCTCGCCACGGAAGCGGACGATCCAGGCCGCCGGGACGCACCCTGGCAGCTCCACCGTCCTGGTGTACCTGCTGCCGCGCTGACAGGCGCGAAGACACATGCGCTCCTCGAGCCGGTCCACTTCGTTGAGAAGACCTTCGAATACGCGCGCCCAGATCGCCGGGTCGTCCTTCGCCAGACGTCCCCAGTGAGCCCACAGTTCGGACGGAAAGTCTGGATCAGCAATGTAAACGATATCGGACGCGTACGGATATTTCGGCTGCACATCCACACCCCGCTGGTGCAGCATACGCTGGAACTCGCGCCGTCCCAGCGGCCGCCATACGGCTTCGGGTAGGGGAAAGCGGAGAAGCCGGCTCTTCGTGCCGATGGCCCATCCGCGCCAAATGCACGCCTCTCTCGCTGTGAGATCCCGTTCGTACATCGGATGAAGAAGCCGCGCCAGGACGAACGTCTCCGGCAGCAGCTCCTCCAGCTCCCCCTCCGGGTCGTACACGACGCCCTCGCTCGCTCGCCGCACGGTCCCGCCCACCGTCACGTAAGGGAAGTCCGCCGGAACGCTCACATCGAGCTTCGCGGCGATACGTGCCAGCCGGACCACATCGTGTGTGGATGACGGCTTCAGCCGGTCGACGACCGCGCCGATCAGACGCTCGGGTGACGATGGACGGTCGAGGCCCGTCTCGCTGAGGAATTGGCCAATGAGCGGGGCGGGTTCGTCGCGGGAAAAACGTCGCTGCTTCTCATTCGTGAGTGCCTGCAGGAAGTCGAACCATTCTTGGTCACAGACTTCGAGCCGAGCCAAGAGGAATTCGGCGTCGTCTTCGTCCAGAGCTCGGGACCGCCGGAAGCGCACGCAGGAGCTGGCCTTCTGCAGGCGCGTGCTACCCTGCAGTGGCAGGAGCGCCACTTCGCTCGCTCCCCACCACAACGCCCGCGCCAGCTCGGGCAGCACGTAGGTCCAGAGGGCATACAGACCGGCGAAACTCCCGGGACGCGGCGGCCGCAGGACCCGGAGCCGATCGACGAGATTCCGCCGGGTCCTGCGTTCCACGAGTCCACGTGCCGCGAGCCTGTCGACATGATCCCGCGCCACGTTGGGCGATACGACCCTGAACGTGCGGTCCGCAAAAATCTCGGCGATTTCGCCCTCGTCCCAAACGTCGAAGAGCGCGGAATTGACGGCAATGGCCTGTCGTGGCTCCACGAGATCGCCGGCCGCCGTGAGCACGACGGCACGGCCACGAATCTCCGCGGCGAAGGCCCGCTCCACAAGGGCCTCAACCTCCTGTGCGAGAGCGCCTTCGCTGCCCGCCCGAGGAGGCATCAGGCCATAGGCGGCTGCCCGCTCCCCGATGGCGAGCGCGCGATTCTCCAGCCAGGCAAGCATCGCACGGGCCGCAAGCCGTCCGATGCGGTCCAGCAGCCAGCGATTGGTCGGCGAGCGAGCGGGCTCCTTGATCTGGAGCCGGGCCGGATCTTGGACGAAAGGCGCGTTGATCGCGAAGGGCAGCCCGGTCCGCACGCCCGTCGGCAACACGGCATAGACGCCCCCTCCCCACCGCTCCCGAGCGCAATGTCCACGCGACAAGGCGGCAGCTCGAGCTGCTCGGCGGATAGCAGGAGCCTCTCTTCCCGGATCTCGTCGAGCGCTTCCGGCGGGAAAGGCTCGGCACCCGAGCGGAGCACGATGGCGCCCTGCCGCTCGCGTCCGGGCGCATCCAGCTCGAAGGTCTCGCCTTCCCGGCAGGGCCCACCCCGCAGACGCCGCCAGCGCATCTGTCGGCCGCCGATCACCAGAGTCCGCAGCCTGCGCAGGAACAGCAGGGCGAGCGGCGCGCGCAGCCACTCCTCGATATTCCGCTCCAGCTGGGCGAGGACGTGTCGGTCCCGGATGCGGATACGGATCACGGTCTCCCGCTCCGGGCACTCGACCGCATCCAACCAGATCGGCAGCGAGAACCGTTCCTTTTCGAACGCGACCGCGAGAGTGGGCGTCAGCAGTTCCACCCGGTCACCGAGGCTGAAGGCGCTCTTGAAGCCGATACCGCGAAAGCCGATGGTGTGCAGCGTGCGCTTGTTCGAGAGGCCGAAACGGCACAGAGCCCGGAAGTCGTCGGCCGTGAAGTCGCGGCCGTCGTGACAGAAGACGAACGTCCCGTCCACGATGTCCACCCGTGCCCGCCGGGCTCCGGCGTCGTCGGCGTTCTGGAGAAGCTCCGAGAGCACGTGGCGCGGGTTCTGTACCTGTCGAAACAGCTGCCACCAAGGCGCCGCCAGCTCCCGGTCGCGCTCGAGGCGCAGCCAGCGTTCTTACGCCTCCCGCCGGATCTTGACGAACCATGCGGGCGGACGACTCACGGCTTCACTCCTCGAACACCGCCTCTAGCAGGCGCAGCACGGCGGCGTTCTCCTGCACGATGCGGCGGACCCTTCCGTCGAAGCCGTTCGGGCACTCGGCCTCAATGTCGAGGCGCAGGCGCACCTTGGCTCCGGGGACACCTTCTAGGTGGCGCAGAATCTCCTCCCACAGCGTGCCCGCCTTCTTGACGAGCTCCTGCGGGCCCAGTTCGAGGCTGCCGTGGAAATACCGGCGGGGGCGCGGCCGCGCGGGCTCCCCACCACCGGTGTCCGGCGGCGTCGGACCCTCGCCGTCCCTTCCCGTCCCGGGTGGCGGAGGTGAGGATGGGGTGGAGCCGTCGATCTGTTCGATGGCCACTTCGCGCCTGACCAGCAGCCACGACAGGGCCGGCCTCACGTCCCGGCCAGCGACCAGGCCGCGGTAGCGACCGGCACCGTCCACACCCTCGGCCACCGCGAAGGGCCAGTCGGCGAGACGACCGACGCCCTGCCGCACGGCTTCCACCAGCACCTTCCCGGAGGCCAGGCGCGGCAGATAGAGATAGCTCGCGAAGTCCTCGACGAGCTGGCCGATCGCCACGTGCGGCGCCTCGCGCCAGAGGTTCCACTTGTCCAGCGTGTCGGCGAGCGTGACGGGGCCGAGCGTCTCGACGATCGTCTCGTCCCGACGGAAGCGTCGAAGTGCCCGCTCGACGATATCACCGTCACCCCGCAGCTCGCGGATCTCCACCTCCGAGCCGTGGGGATCCTCGGCCGGCGCACGGGGAGCCACCGCCCAGGACCAGGCCTGCAAGAGCGCCTCGCACAGCGCCTTTTCCCAGTGCTCGGCCTCGTGACGTGCCTGCCGCTCCTGTGCGGCGTCCAGGTTGAGTTCGTCGTGGCGCTCCAGCACCTGCCGCCAGGCGAGCCAGCGACGCACCGCGGCCTCGACGGCCTCGAGCCGTCGCTCGTCGGGGGCCACGAAAAGCAACACGTTCCGGAAGCGCCGCGGCCGCTCTCCGGCGCGGGTCACCACATCCCGCACGAAGGTGGCCGCCTTCGATTCGGATCGCGGATGGTGGGCATGCTCGGGTGCCAGCACCACCAGCCGCAGCTCCGGTTCGTCCGGCACGTCCGCCGGCTCCTGCGGCGCGATCTGGACCGCGATCTCCCGCCGGCGCCCCACCAGTTCTCGCAGCTTCGCCAGCAGCGCCTCGCGCACCGTCTCGGGCTCGAGGTCACGGGCGATGTCCTCGGCGACCCGCCGGACGTTCGGCCGGGTCGAGAACCAGTAGCGGCTGCCGTCCACGTAGAGGTAGGTGGACTGCTCGGCGAGCCGCCGCAGGGCGTCGCCGAACACGCCGGCCGGCTCGCCCGGCTGGACGGTGGCGAGCTTGAGGCGACGGTCGTCGATGCCGGGATTGGGGCCGCCGAAGCGGGGTGCGGTGGCCACGAAGGTGGCCCGGGCCACCCGCAGCGCCGCCCTGTAGCGCCCGAGACTGGGGTATTCGCGGTCGATGCGCGGCGCCAGCGCGTCGGGGCCCTCGACGTCGGCATCCACCACCGCGTCCCACGGCTGCGGCAGATATTCGAACAACCGCGCCCGCACCGCCACATCCCCGAGCGGCGCCGCGCCGGGCATGATCAGCAGGCTGCGGTCGCCGGCCTCCCACAGGCAGTGGACGACGGTCGCCATCATGCGCAGCAGCCCGCGCGTGCGCTGGAAGCGGTCGAGCGAGCCCCAGTCCTCGTTGAGCCGGTCGAAGAACTCCGGATGGACGGGATAGGCGCGCTCCATCCGCTTCCGGTATTCGAGCTCGGCCGCCTCGGAGGGGAACTGGGCACCGCTCTCGCGATAGAGATCGAGGAACGCCTTGAGGACCGCATCCCGCTTCGGATAGCTCTCGGCGGTGAGCGGCTCGAACAGCCGGCGACGGACGATCTCGTAGCCCTCCTCGGCGGTGGCCGGCCGCCAGCCGGACTCGATGCGCCCGAACACGTGCTCCAGGCGCTGGAGCGCGATGCGCCCCATGTCGCCTCCGAGTTCCACGTCCGATTCCGGCAGCGAGGCGAGCAGCAGGGCGCCCGGCACCGCCTTCACCGCCTCGCTCAGCGCCTGGGCGAAGGTGATGTTGGCCTCGAAGCCGCCGGCCGGCAGATCGCCACGCTCGCCGAGCTGGCGCAGCATGGCCACCCACTCGTCGATCAGGACCGCGCAGGGTGCCGCCGCCCGCAGGAGCTCCACGAGCCGCTCCGAGCCCGGCGAAGTGCCCGAGAGGTCGGAGGACTGCACCAGCCGGTAGCCCTCGGCCCCGAGCAGCTGGGCGGCGATGGCGCCCCACGCGGTGCGCACTTCGATGCCGTTGACCACGTGGGTCTCGGCCGGGGAAAACGCGGTGCCCACGAAGGCGGCGCGCCGGGCCGGCCGCCAGTCGGCAGCGCTCACGCCGGCTTCGCGCAGCACCTCCTCCACGCCCGGCAGCTCCAGAGGATCCGGATGGCCGGCGAGGTGCCAGACGGCGAGCATGGAGTGGGTCTTGCCGCCGCCGAAGGTGGTCTGGAGCTCCACCACCGGATCGCCCGCCCCGCCGGTGAGGCGCAGCACCGCCCGGCGCAGGAGCTCGCGCAGGCCACCGGTCATGAAGGTGCGGCGGAAGAACTCGACCGGATCCTGATATTCGGGCGCCGCCTCTCCCCGCGCCACCTGCGCGAGGTCGGCCGCGAACTCGGCGAGGGTGAAGCGGCCGCTCGCCACGTCCGGATGCGGCGTCACCACCTCGCGCCACGGCGCGAGGCCGGCCTGCGGCGCCCCCTCCATCACGGCGCGCTGCCGCCGGCGCTCCTCCACGCGGCGCTTTTCGTCGAACAGCACGCGCAGCACCTCGTGGCGCATCTGCTCGATCTCCCGCGCCTCGCGATCGGCGGCCACGGCCCGGAGCAGCCGCTCCATGGAGTCGAGGGCGCGGTGGGTGTCTTCGTAGCTGAAGGCCTGCTGGTGGGCCCAGCGGTTGCGCACGTTGCGCAGCTCGCTCACCAGCGTGCGCTCCGCCTGACCCAGCACGTCGTGGAAGGCGTCGTTCCACAGCTCCCACATCAGCCGCAGCAGCGCCGCCGCATCCCACTCGGCCAGCCGCCGGTCCTTCGTCAGCGGATCCTCGAGGTATTCCTTCAGCCGCTCGGGCGAGAGCGTGCCCTTGCGCAGGGCCGCACGGATCTGCCGTTCCACGAAGGGGGCGAGGCCATCCCTGAGGACGTGCAGCCCACGGTCGATGCGCTCACGGTTGCTGAGAGCCATCCCCTTCTTCCGCCTCCAGGATGCGTTCGAGCTTCCTCACGAGGTCGGGAAGCTCGACTTTTACGGTCTTCCACAGGATGTCGCGGTCGATGTCGAAATAGACGTGCACGAGTCGGTTCCGCATGGCCACGATCGCCGGCCACGGGATGTCCGGCGCACGGGCACGGGCATCCGGTGAGATCCGCGACGCGGCCTCCCCGACGAGCTCGACCGCGCGGACGAGGGCGAAGAGCAGCATCCGGTCGTGATCCAGGTCGGCCCGCTCCCGCCCCCGGACGAAATCCAGCGCGGCCTGTGCGGCCTCGATCATGTGCCGGATGCGGATCGCGTCCTCACGCCGCATACTGCACGTCCGCCCTCCGAAGGACCTCCTCCCGGATCTGACGGCCGAGGTCCCGCGGCGTGCGAAGATCGACCCGGCGCCCTCCGAGAAGCTCAGAGAGTTCCAGCTCGATCTGCGCGAGTCCGATCAGCCCGGGTTCGGCTCCCGCCTCGAATTCGACGAGCAGATCCACGTCGCTGTCCTGCCTCGCGGTACCCTCGAGATGCGAGCCGAAGAGGGCGAGCCGGCGGATGCGATGCCGCCGGCAGAGCGCCGCGAGCGCCTCCGGATCCGTGAACAGCCGCCGCTCCCTTCCTGCGCTCAAGACGTCCCCTCCTCCAGCAGCTCACGCTGCATGGCTCCGCCTGCCGACGCCCGCACCCGCAGCTCGGGGAACACCCGGGCGAGGGCGTTCACGGACCGCGCATCCTCGCTCCAGCCCTTCCGCTCGGCGATCTGGAACAGCCGGTAGGCGAGCTCCAGGGCCGAATCGGCAAGCGGCCCGAGCTCCCGCAACAGCAGCACGGCCTCGTTCTCGCCCCGACCCAGCCGGTTGACGAGCTGCCAGAGCGCCTCCCAGACGGTCGCCCGCGGGTCGCCCTGCGGATTCCAGTCCTCCGGCAGTTCCTCCCGACGCAGCAGCCGTACCCTGCCGCCCTTCGCCTCGAGGATGCCGGCCTCGGCCACGCCCTCCACCGAAACGTTGCGCGCCTTGGCCATGGTCTCGGCGACGCCGTAGGGGCCGGGATCGAAGCCATACGTCTCGTACCAGGACAGGGCGAAGCGCGTCCACGGGTCGTAGTCGGCGTCCTGCTCGGCGAGGATGGCATCGAGTCGCTCGTTGATCAGCGCGAGGGCCGTTTTGACGTCCATGCGGCTGTCGTCGGCCTCGCGCACGTCGGCGTAGCGGGAGAACACGGCCATGCCGGGGCCGATGGCCGCCTGCCACAGGTCGACGGGCGAGATGCCAGAGCGCTGGAGGGTGCGCACCGCTTCGGGCAGCTCGCGCTCCAGCGCCCGCAGGAATTCGCGGCGCGAGACCACCGGCGCGTCGGCCGGACGCCTGCGGCAGACGAGCACGATGGAATTGGCGAGGGCGTTCGAATCGTGACTGCGCATCCGGGAGCCCCGCTCGGTACGGATCGGCCAGGTGCCGTCGATCTGGAACCCGGCGCCAATGACCGCCTCGAGGAAGGTGGCCCAGCCGGTCGATGTGATCCCTTCCTCCTCGACCTCCTTCTGTCTGAAGGCGTAGTAGATGGTCGCCGGAAGGTCGTCGCGGCAGGCGGTGGCGAGATTGCGCAGGGCCCGGCTCATGCCGCCGAGGAAGAATTCCCCGGCCTCCTCCTTCCCGCCGTGCCGGTGGGGCGCCGCCACCAGCTCGCCCTGCTTCGGCACCTGCAGGGTGGCGAAGAGATCGGGAAAGCAGTCCCTGAGCGTTCGCCGCAGCCAGACGTAGAAGAAATCCGATAGGTCGGCGTAGGGGACGTTGTCGTAGTAGGGTGGATCTGTCGATATGATCACCTTAGCCTGCGAAGGTAAAACGCGTGCATCCGCTTGGAATACATCGCCATCACCAAAGCAAGGAAGATTGTCAACCGCTTTTGTTATCCATCCAATTGATGCATCTTCCCAATTTCCACAGCTGTCGGAGAATGGATTTGCCTCCGCGAAATCCCAGACCATGGGGAGCGCTTGTCGAGCGAATGTTCCTCTCGTTGCCTCCACAGCGTTTCGCCAGCCGGCGAGGGATGACCATGCGTCGGCCGCTCGACTGACAGCAAACGCCAGATACACCGCCACGGCATCCGCATAGGCCGTGGCGGCGCGGCCGCCTTCCGCAAGGGGCACGCCGTCGTCCGGCATGCCGGCCGCGCGAGCATCCTGCAGCACCCGCTCGCGCGCCTCGCCCACGAAAGCGGCGAAGGTGTTCAGCGCCACGAGCTGCCGGTCGGTGAAAAGATCTCCCCACGTGCGCAGGCCGTAGCCACCGATTCGAAATCCGAGAGCATCGGGATCGAATTCCACGTCCGGTCGCCAGTCTGGTCGCGCACGCTCTGCTACCTCGACGTGCTGGTCGAGCGGATCGAGATACAACCGCTGCCTCTTCCCCTCCGCAACGATTGCCATGAGGCGCGCACCAATCCGGCCGGCACACCCCTCGGCGCGGATGTACTCGAAGGGGATGGGCACGCCCGTGAGCGCACAACGCGCACCCCTGCGGTCGACCGTGCCCTCCTTTGCCTCCGCCGGTGGCTTTCCGTGCACCGCCCGCGTGCGCACCTCGAAGCGCCAGCCGTCGGGGGCCTCGGGGTCCTTCACGATCTCGACCCAGGCCTCCTTTCCGGACTTCCTCGACAGCATGAAGGAGGAGACCAGCGGCACCATGGCGACCTTCGCGGCCGGATTCGGGCTTCGCACCGTGCGCGCCCAGAGCCAGGCGATGACGGTAAGGCTGCGCCCCACGTAGGGCTTCAGGTCGGGGCGCCGCTTCGCCATCTCCGGCGTGATGTGCACCTTCGGATAGAGGTGGCCGATGCGCCGCTCCGCCTCCTCGCGCATCCAGCGGCCGTAGTAGCGCACGTCCTCGGCCAGACCCTGGGCGCCCCGGCCCTGCCACGCACCGGCCAGCGCGAGCTTCCCGCGGCTTTCCGGATTGACCGGCGGCCGGTCGCGGAAGCGTGGCGGAAACGCGACGAGCGCCCTGGTGATCAGCACCGCCACCGGGTTGATGTCGGAGGCGATGGCGCGAAGCCCGAGGCGCTGCGCCTCGAGCGGGATCGACCCGCCGCCGCAGAAGGGATCGAACACGGGCGGCGCGTGCTCGGCGAGGAAGGCCAGCACCGCCTCGGGATCGTCCTTCGGCGGCGGGTCGATGCCGAGCCCGCGGGCGAGCGAGCGGGCGATCTCGAAGCGGGCCCTCTCGAGGACCGCCTCGTTCGTGCTGTTCTCCCATTTCACGAGCTGCGCGATCAGCCCGTGCAGCCGCTCGCGCTCGCGCGCCTGCGCCGCCTCGTCGGGGAACTCTTCGGGCACCGAGGAGGGGTCGTCCACGAGCTGGGCGAACAGCACCGCCCGGCAGGCGGCGAGCGGCTTGCGCGACCACCACAGGTGCAGCGTGCTCGGGTGGCCGTGGCGGATGGACTTCTCGCGCGCGCTCTCGCGGTTGATGGCATCCAGCGGCAGACCGACCTCGATGAGCTTTTTGCGGGGCGTCATGGACAATAACGGCCTCCCGGTATGTCGATCAGGCAACAATATCCTCCACCGCACGGGCTCGCGACGAGCTTCCCGCATTCAGGCCGGGGCGGCGACCGGAAGATCGACACCACACCGCCGAGCGATCTCGCGGGCCAGTCTGTCGAAGTCCCTGTAGCACGCCTGTGCTGCCTGCATGTGGGAACCGATGGCACCGTCGGCCGGACGCAGAAAGAACATGGGCTTTCGTGCCTCCATGGCGAGCGGCATGAGGCTCCGGTAGTGTTTCAGCAGGCCTAGGCAGTCCCGGTCGTCGTTCCATCCGGTGCCTTCGTTCTGCAGCCGCTCACCGAGAACGTATTGGCGGTAGGTCCCCGGAATGCGCCTCGCCCACCGCTCGTAGGCCTTGACGGGCCGGTCGAGCCGCACCGCGTGCTGCATCACGATGTAACCCAGCGGTTCCATACCCGTTCGCGGGAGGGGGATGCGGCTTCGTGCGTCTCGTCCAGCGACGGCCTCCAGTCGCTTCTCCCACTGTTCCCGCCACTGGCGAAGCGTTGGTCCGAGGTTGCGCAGGCCCTGAAGGGAGAAGAGATCCGGCGCTAGCGGGACGACCACGAATTGACTGGCCACCAGAGCCGCCCGATTGATGGCACCGAGATTGGGGCCGACATCGACGAGCACCAGGTCCGCCTCCGTCTTCTGCGCCGCCTCTCGGAGTGCACGATAGAAAGCCGTCGTCGCACGCAGTGCCGCCATGTCGCCATCGACACATTTCGGCCAAGCTTCGGAAAGGCGATCCTCGAAGCGCGACAGCCCCATATCGCCGACGAGAAGGTGGACGCTGGTGCCGCGGTCGTCGTCGACCAGTTCCTCGACATGCGGAGGGGCGATGTCTCCCGTGCCTTCGAGGATCGGCTGCACGACACCGAGCAGGGTGCAGGAATGGTCATCGTCGGGCCAAAGCTCCTCGAGGCGATCCTCGTCGAGGAACATGGCACTGAGATTGGATTGTGGATCAAGGTCCGCCGCCAGTACCCGCAGTCCGAGTTCCGCGTACATCCAGGACAGATGGTAAACGAGGGAGGTCTTGCCGACGCCACCCTTGTTGTTGAAGAAGGTGATGGTCTTCATGACCGCCCCCTCACTGTAACCAGGAACTGCGTCGTCTCGAATGCGAAGTCGGGCGGCGGGTTGCCGTTTTTCTCCAACGCCCTGCGAGCGAGGTGCACACCGTACCCGAACCGCTGGACGAACCCGAGAACCTTCATCGCCTCCGCTATCTGCGGATTACGGTAATCGGTGACGCGACCGAAATTGTCCGGCGTCACCTGCCCGTAGAGGCCACCCGGATTGGCGATCTCGACGCGGTCCTGGAACCAGTTGATGCGAACCGGCGCGCGACTGATCTCGTAGTCGCGGTGAATGAGGGCATTGCGGGCGAGCTGCCGGAGAGCATCCAAAGGATAGTCCGGAACGCGTCGCTCGTGGCTTCCCGAGGCGATCTCAACGGCGACTTGGATGTGGATCTTGAACAGTTCGTCGAGCTCCGAGGCGATTTCGGGCAGCGTGCCGGTGAGCTCCTTCGCGTCCTTCACCGGATCACCGAGGTCGGTACCTTCAATACGCAGGAATTGCACATACGCTCCAGGCACCCAGCGCTGGGGATCCTTCCCCATGATCAACGCCGACGCGTAATTGGGCCTTCCGGAGGTGGAAAAGCGAAGCGCGAGCAGCTGGTCGTTGATGCTCCGCTCGTTGGCTTCCAGAATGCCGGGTGCGATGGCCGACGGCAGATAGACGCTTTTGAACCACACCAGGTCGAGGTCCTCGAGCGTAGCGTCGGGTATGGGGCGCATGTCGAACGGCAGATCACCCGCCCTTCGACGCTCCGCCAATCGGCGTTCCTCTTCCGGGGTCGCCTGCCGGTTGGTGCTGCCGACACGCACCCAGACGCGCCCCTGATAACGTACCGGCGGGTTCGGGTTCGGAAACACGACGATCACGGCAAGCTCGCAACCGTCGAGTTCGAGACGGCGGACCTCGAGCGAAGGAAGCGGCAGGATCGAGCCCTCGTCGCGGATCGAGGCCAGATCCCGAAGTAGTTTGTCGGTGACCTGCAGTCCCGCACAGGAACCGTCGTCGTTCAGGCCGACGAAGATGACACCCGGTCTGCCCCGTTTCTCCAAATCGTTCGAAAAGGCGCAAATGGTCCGGCGGATCCCGCTTCGGTCGGAGAACGACGGTTTGCGCTCGACCCCGACGCCTTCGGGCGCGGATCGCGCAAGTTCGATGAGTTCTTCGTCGGTGCACATCCTCCTGCCCCCTACGCAGAACACCTCAGCCATGGCATCCACGTACCCGAGTGACGGAACACGTAGAGGCCGCACGCACTAGCATAGGACGGGGAACGCTCTGCGGTACCTGGAATCACTCGTTCACACGCACTCCTCGCACGGTATTGCCTTTTTATTACGACGCACCCGACTCTTTTGCCCTCGCCAGCAGCTCGGAGAGCTTGAGGATCACCGCCGCTTCGCCGGGCATCGGTTCGCGGAAGGGGAAGCCGCGGACATAGCGGGGCTCGCGCGCCGTGCCGTCCTCGTCCACCTCGACCAGGGCGAGGATCCACCGGTCGGGAGCGTTCAGCGCCGCCAGCAGCTCGTTGGCGGTGAGAACCACGGTGTCGGCTCCGGCCCGCCGGCCCTTGACCTCGACCAGCCGCAGCGTGCCGTTCGGGCCCTGTGACTCGATGTCCCATCCCTGGTTGAGATGGCTCACGTCCTCCGGCTCGAAGCCGCACGCGCGCTCCGCCTCCATCACCGCCGCCATGGCGGCCTCCTCCACCCGCCGCCGGGCGAGGGCGTCGGCACTGGGATCACCTTCGCCCGCGAGCAGCGCCTCCGGCACCACCAAGGCGACGGCGCACAGCTGTGGCGGCAGGGCGCTGATCTGCCGCTCGCGCGCCAGTTCGGCAAGGCGCCGCTCCAGCCGCTCCTCCAGCCGCCGAGCGCGCTCGCGCGCGTTGTCGCTGGAAAGCCGCGTGTCCCTCCCGGCGCTCTCCTGCAGCTTCAGCTCGTTGGCGCGGTGGTACCAGTAGTTGATCTCGGCCGTAAGCCGCGCCTTCACCTCGCGCTCCACCTTAGCGATCTCGGCGAGCCGGCGGGCTCGCACCTCTTCGAGATGTCGCGGCACGAGCTCGCGGATGGCGAATGCGCGGGCACGCGGCTCCAGTTCCTGCCCGAGCCAGGGCTCGTCGAGAAGCGGGCGGAGGCATTCCAGTGCGTGGGCATCCGCCGGCCGCAGGTCGAGGTGCGGGGCCGGCCCGGCAGCGGCCGCGCCGCCATCGGAATGCAGCCACACGAACTCGATGCGCTCGGAGATCACGAGGGGATCGCCGCGACGGTCGCGCCGACCGTCGTGGACGGCATGACGGAAGCCGGCCAGCAGGACCGGTCCGGAGAAGCGCGAGAGCGGGTCGACCAGCACCGCGCCTTCTTCCAGCGCGCGGCCCCACTGCTCACGCACCAGGTCCGCCACCGCGTCCAGCAGCGGATGTCCCGGTGCCACGAATTCGGCCCGTGGCGGTCCCGGCACGTACGCCCGATCGAAGCAGATGCGTTCATAGCGCCTGACCACGACCTGACGACCCCCAAGCTCGCGCGCCCGCAGGCGCACATGCGTCGGCACGTGGTCGATCTGGAAGCGGCCCGGTTCGCGCGGCCGCAGCCGTCCGTCCAGCCGTTCGAAGCCTTCGATGAAAAAGCGCTGCACGAAGCGAGGTTGCAGGCGGCGGGCCGCGGCTCGCTCCATAGCGATGCGCAGTTCCTCGACCTTCGACCGCTCAAGATGCTGCGCCACGAGGGCCCGCTCGGCCAGCAGCTTCTCCAGCCGCCGCCGGTCGACCGCCCCCTCGATCATCTGCTCCAGCCGCCGTCGCCGTTCCGGATCGTCGCCGTAGCGGATGGCCTCGATGAGCAATTCGCGCAGTGGCCGCTCCTCGAACAGCCGTCCGAGCACGTCGAACACCCGCCCGCCGAGTGCCTCGCGCGCCGCCTCCAGCTTCTCCAGCAGCCGGTCGTAGACGTGGCCCTCGCGGGTCTCGTGCGCGACGAGGTTCCACAGGTGGCACACCTCTGTCTGACCGATGCGGTGGATGCGGCCGAAGCGCTGCTCGATGCGGTTGGGGTTCCACGGCAGGTCGTAGTTGATCATCAGGTGTGCGTTCTGAAGGTTGACGCCTTCGCCGCAGGCGTCGTTCGCCACCAGCACGCGCACCGCCGGATCGTTGCGGAAGGCCTCGATCGCCGCCTTGCGCTGCTCGCGCGCGAGCCCGCCGTGGACCACCACCACGGCCTCCGGCCGCCCCAGCCGGTCGCGGATGCGCTCGGCCAGATAGTCGAGGGTGTCGCGGGGTTCGGCGAAGATCACGAGCTTGCGCATGCCGCCGCGTGGATCCCGCAGCAGCGGATCGTCGAGGATCTGCGAGAGCTGTCGCCATTTGGTGTCGACACCCGAAGCGGCGAGGGCGCGGGCGTCAGCCTCGAGCCGGCGCAGCGTCGCGAGTTCGGCCTCGAGCTCGGCGATGGTACGTGCCGCCGTGGCGGTGTCGGTCAGCTCGTCCTCGAGGCTTTCCAGCTCGTCTTCCGGCAGATCCTCGATCTCCTCGGGATCGATCTCGGGCAGGTCGACGCCGCGCAGGCGGGCCTCGGCCGCCCGCTGGCGCAGCCGCTCCTCCTCGAGACGCCGCTCCAGGCGCCTGCGGCGTCGCTCCAGGCTGCGCAGGATGGCGCGCGGCGAGGAGGCGAGGCGCCGCTGCAGGATGGTGAGGGCAAAGCCCACGTTCTGCCGGCGGCGCTCGTCGCCCTCCTCAGCGAGGCGGTCGGCCCGGTTCATCTCCTCGCGCACGTAGGAGGTCACCGCCTCGTACAGGGCTGCCTCCTGCGGTGACAGGCGGTAGCGCACCGTGTAGGCGCACCGCTCCGGGAACAGCGGGCGTCCGTCGAAGGTGACGAGTTCCTCCTTGGTGAGCCGCCGCATCAGATCGGAGGGATCGGCGGTGTGGATGCCCTCGCGATAGCGTCCTTCGAACCGGTCCTCGTCCAACAGTCCCATGAACAGCTGGAAGTCCGCCTCCTTGCCGTTGTGCGGCGTGGCGGTGAGCAGCAGGAAGTGGCGGCAGCGCCGGGCCAGCTTCTGGCCGAGGTGGTAGCGCTTGGTGTAGCGGACCTCGCCACCCAGGTAGGTGGCGGCCATGCGGTGTGCTTCGTCCACCACGACGAGGTCGAACTCGGGCGCCGCCTCCAGTTTCGCGATCATGTCGTCGTTGCGGGCGAGCTGATCGAGCCGCGCGATCCACAGGTCCCGCTCGGCCAGCGGATTGCCGCTGCGCGAGAGCTCCACCTGCTGGCGGCTCAGAATGTCGAAGGCGAGGCCGAACTTATCATCGAGCTCGTCCTGCCACTGCTCCACCAGATTGCCCGGCGCCACCACGAGACAGCGCTCGAGATCGCCGCGCAGCATCAGTTCCTTGATCAGCAGGCCCGCCATGACGGTCTTGCCCGCACCCGGATCGTCGGCAAGTAGAAAGCGCAGCGGCCGGCGCGGCAGCATCACCTCGTAGACCGCGGTGATCTGGTGTGGCAGCGGCTCGATGTCGGAGGTGGTGACGGCGAGGTAGGGATCGAACAGCCAGGCGAGGCGGATGCGCAGGGCTTCGAGTGCGAGTCGGAAGTCGCGGCCGTCGGCAGTGAAGGCGAAGGTCCTGCCGGGCTCGTGAACCCGCAGGCCGGCAAGGTCGCCCTCGAAGAGCAGCCGCTGGTGGACGCGCCCGTCACGGGTCCGGTAGGTGATCTCCGCGACACCCTCACCGTGGCGCTCCACCTGGATCACCTGGACGGGACCGTCGCCGTCGATCCCTTCGACCCGTGCCCCCACGCGGAGGTCGTCCAGCCTTACCATGTGCGCACCGTCTCCCTGCCCGTGGAATGCCCGATGCCTCGTGCCTGCGCCGCACGCGCCGTGACCAAGGTAACGTGGGCGTCGCCGGAGTGACAGCCCCGGGCGTCATTGGGGACGGTGCTGGAGCCGCCGCCCGTTTCACTTGGCTCCGGGAACGTGATGGGTGCGGGGTATTCATGCGTCACGGGCGGTTCGGCGTCGTCCGATGAGGGTCGGCTGCGTCGTCAGCCAACTGGGGCGCCGCAATGGCAGAACGCACTGCACGGGATTTCGCGCGAGGGCGAAACCGTACGTCGACGCACCGGTGTTGTCGTCCCGAAGGCGCGTACAGGTTGCGGGCTGCTCGACCGACCCCGGCCGCCACCGGGCGCCGTAAGGCGGACGTGCCGCGCCACGCACGCGGGTCGAGGTGTCGTGCACCGCTCCGGGCGCCGTCGGTTCACTACCTTCGGGACCGGACCGGGTGACTGCGTGTGTTGCGGGGGAGACCGTCGACGCGGCGGAACGACGCCGGTCGGGCCGGGGATGCGTGCCGGGAAGACATCGTCGTGTGCGCCAGGGCAGCTGTGGATGGTGCGGCGAGGAATAAGGTTGTTCGGCTGCGGTGACTTCGTGATCGACCTCCGAGAACGACATGGACGCGCCGGATCGCGGAGAGGATGGAGTGACGGGGCGGAACGCGGGCGCGACGACGTGCAGCGCCCCCGACCGCGCGGTCGGGTTCGGCCAGAGGCAAAGGGGATGCCTACTGCGCTTCGGTCGACGGCAGCGGCGTACGTGTGAGCGCGAGGGCGCATACTGAGCGCGTCGCAGCGTGGCCGCTGCCTCGTGCGGGTGGCGTTGTGAAAAGCATGCTTGCGCGACCTCGACCCGTCCGGTGGGTCGTGTGACAACGGGTCGGCGCTACGACGCCACATGAGGCGGTCGGACCACGCCCGGGTAGAAGGCGCCGGGGGCCGGGTCGCGCATCGTGACCGCTACGGCGCAATCTTATGCATCCCATGCGCTTCCCACGACGCGAGCGGGAACGGCGACCTCCCGACGCCGCGTTTCGGACGGACCGCGCAGCGGAGCGGACGCGATGCGGACGGCTGCCACCGCGGTGTCGGCCGTTGCATCCCGAATGTCGGCCGTGCGTGGACCGCGCGTCAATCATCGTCGACCCGGCGGCCCGGCTTCACGCCGACGCCCCCCGAGGTTGCCGCGACCCCCCGGCGCGGACAGGCGGCTTTCCGGACGGTGACGTATCAACGACCGCCACGGGTGGCAGGACGCTCATACACGTGCCGGGACCACGTCCGGACGGAACCTCTCGACATTCGCGACATCGTGGATCGTGGATCGCGCACCGACTGCCCCGCGGGATCACGGCGCAGGACGTCGACCGTCGTGGGAGCGGCCCCTCACCCCTTGCGGTCGACACCTCGACGCGATGTCGTGGCCAGGGGCGCAAGCGGCGCAGCCGTCCCCACATCGGTATCCCGTGTGAAGCGTACAATGGGATGGATCGTCGCCCACGGCCGGCGCGTCGTCATCGACGGAGACGCCGCCGTCGACGCGTTCATCCCCGGCATCGACGTCCACCATCGGACTCACGCGCCGGGCACGTTAATGTTGACAGGATTGCCGGGATGGTGAAGGCGACGTCGTCGTGACGGAAGCCCGTGGAATGGATCAGCGCCGAGGCCTCCGCCATGCTGTTGAGACCCTGGACGCCGTTGCGGAGACGGCGACGTTGGCGCCGGCCTCGACGGCGGGAGTCTCGCGCATCGGGTGCTAGGCGTGTGAAAGTCGAGTTAGCCCATACCCAAGCCCGCGACGCGGCAGCGCGGATGGGGGGCGACTCGTCCACGACAGGGATGCAAAGTGTTGGTCCGGGATCGACCGGCGTGGGACGCGTGGGCGAGCGGCGTTGGGGAACCGTCGTCGACTTCTGTGCCGGGGATCACGGGTGAGGGCGCAACGTCCGCGCATGTGCCGACCGGCACGAGGCGGTCGACGTCGGCGAGGGGACAGCGTCTTCGGCATCTCTTGGCCTGGCAGGTGTCACGGTGCAGGAGATCACCACGGTGGGGCGCTCCGACGGGGCCGACGAAGAGGTCGATGTCGGCGGGATCGGTGATCGGTAGGGTCGATACCGTCGACGGAAACGAGGTTGATCCCTCGGCATGCCGTCGGCGGTGTAGGGGGGATGGAGACGCGGGTCGCCGAAGCCGACGGAGACGGTGTCGCCGGTGCAATTCTTGAGCCCGATGCCGACGCCGTCGGTGCGATCAACCGAGGTGCCGTCGGCAGGCCTGATATCGGCCGCCACGACGGGAATTAGCGGGCGCAACCGGTACCATGGACCGACGCGCCGTCACCGGCGATGTCGCCGCCGGGATCGAAGCTGGCCGATGCCATGGATGCCGTCGACGGAGGCGGACATCGTCGACGTCGCGGTCGGTGTGGACGGGGAGGAGGGCGGTATGGCGGGAACGAAGACGCCAAGGTCGTCGAAGCCGACGAGGACATCCCCGATGAGGTCGCTGCGATGATGCCGTCGTCGACGTCCGCAACCGGCATCCCCGACCGGCTCCGGCGCCCTCGGGACCGGCGGGACGGGTGGAATCGACGTCGACGGCCGGTGTGTGACCGCCGACAAAGATACTGCGCGACGGCGTCGGTGGAGCTACCGATGTGGGGTCGACGATGGTGATGGATGGTGGCGATCCGGCGTCCTCGGCCCCGTCGATGGAGGGGGTTTTCCCCACAGTGTCGTCCCGACGAGGGTCGGGGACATCGGGCCGACGTCGGGGGCCGTCGTCGCGCTTGGAGGCGACGGTGAGCGCGGTGTGGTGACCGTCAACAGGGACGGCGGCATCGCGCCCACCGGCCCGGTGTGGCCAGGCATGCCCGGATCGAGGGCAAGCCCGCGCTCCGTGAAGTCGACGCGCTCGGGAGAACGGGCGAAGACAACGCCTCGCGGATCGACGTCGACATCCACGACGACGGGTGGACGTGAACGAAGTCCCGAGCTCGGTTCTCCGACGGGGACGGTCCACGTCCCCGACGCCGTCCTGCCGGAGGTGCGGCATCTCGGGTCGGCCATGTCGTCGGATCGACGCCGACGATCGGTGGGATCGACGAGCTCGGCGTGATCGACGGCGACGTCGGGAGATCGTCGACGATCCGACTGCCGCCAAGGCGTCGTCGGACGTCGGGGATGGGCCCGTTCATGTCGACAGAGCTCAGCGATCGACGCGCCACCGTCGGCGAGCTCGATGCCATCGCCGTGGTTGTCGCCGTCGACCCGGGCCGATGAAGTGTCGGCGTCGTCGGGATCGCCGGGGTCGCGGCCATCGCTGCCGTCGCCGCCACGGGCAACATCGATGTCGTTGATCTCGCTTCCGCCGGAGATGTGGTGGCACAGTTCGGCGTCGATGATTGCGACACTGTCGTCAACCGGGGTATGGCCGGCACTGACGGCATCATCGACATCCGCCATGTCGGTCCTCCCGTCGTCGTGCTCGCCAGACCGTCGGCAGGAGCGGCATTGACCGGCAGGACAGGAGCATTGTCGCACCGACGGCAGTGATCTCACGAGGTGTCGAGATCATGACATCGGCGGCTGGCAGCACGGATGCTATGGCGCTGATCGCGGCGGATCAGAGCGGACGTTGCATGGGGAGGAGACGACGGCGTGGGTTGCATGCGGGCGCTGGGGTGTGGACGTCGCCCCGGACGTCGCCGGTAAAGCCGCAGCGCTGGCGGATCGGCGGTGGGCCATGTCCGGATCGGGACAGTGGCGGGGACGGGATCGGGGATCAGGAAGGGATGGTGGCGGCGTCGCTCGCGCACATCCAACACCTCTCGCCGGGGAATCCTCCGGATGGCCGCGGATCCCCGGGGGCGGTGCATGGCATCCTTAGATGTTGTGGATTTGGCCGGCACCCGCAGGGGCGGGGTGCGCGGGCGCAGGGCCGCGGCGGCGATCTTCCCCAGTACCTCTTCGGGCGACCGGTCTCGGTCCACCACCTGCTGTGCCCGCGCGATCATCGCCTCCATGCCGTGCAGGGTGCGCAGCACGGCAAGCGAGCCCCGCGCCAGCCGGCGCAGCGCCGGGGCGCCATGGAGCCAAAAGCGCGCGCTCGCAAGGGCGGCCACATCGACCACAAGCCCACCGCCGCGCCCGCGCCGGGCCACGAAGACGGGCGGCATGGCCTTGCCAGCCGCGGCGAAGACCCGCTCCAGGCTCGCGCGCAGATGCTCGAGGGTGCGCACGCTCACACCGAGCCGTGCGGCCCACAGACGCGCCGGTGCCTGGATGTGCGAACCCGCCACGTCAAAGCCCTTGGGCGGATTGTCCAGGATCTCGCGGCACAGGCGCATGAGATGGACCAGCACGTCCACCACCGGCATGCAGCGGCCGGGATACCTGCGGGCGTCGGGGCGCCGCGGCCGGGTGGCGGCGGCGTGCCGGCGCAGGAAGTCCTGCACGAGGAGGGCGAGATCCACGCGCATGCCGTCGAGTTCGACCCAGATGTCCCGCGCGATCCTGGGCGAGAGGCCATAGGGTCTTCTCATACTGGCGCGTTTTTCCACCGTCTTCAGCACCGAGCGCCACTCCTGCGGTCCGTCCTCACAACACCGCTCGGCCAGATGGCGCACGAAGGCCGCGCGCTCGCGCGGCGTGGCACCGGCCAGCACGGCGGCAGACGCCGCAAGCACCAGCGCGGCGTTGCGCGAGCCGGCACGGATGCGGCCACGGCGCAGCAGATCAAACAGGGGATGGGCATCCCAGTCCGGCACGCCGCCGTTGGGGCGGTCCACCTCTACCGGTGCGATCCGCCGTCTCCTCCCCTCGGCGCGGATCCGGCTCATGCCCATGTCCTCCACCAGGTGCGGGTCCACCGGCGGGCCGTTGTGGACCACATGCACCCAGCAGCCGCGTTTGGGGTTGAAGGAACAGGGAAGGCGCAGGGCGCGGGTGGGGCCGCCGCCGCGAGGATCGGCGCCGAAGGGGCGCAGCACCTCCACCACCCGGCGCTGGAAGGCGGCGATGCGGTCGCTGGGATGCACCCGCGCGCCCGGCCGGCCGAGGGACGGCAGCCGCCGGGTGAACAGCCAGGCCAGATGATAGCCGCCGCCGGTGGCCAGCATCACCGTCGGCTCCGGCAATCCGTGGGCCACCAGTTCACGCACGAGAAGGCGCGGTGTGACGGCAGCATAGTCGGCCACGGTCTCGCCTGGCGGCACCGGCAGATCCACGTCCACCACCACCCCATCAAAGGCGCGGATCTCATGTCGCCCGAGCGGACCAAACGCCTTGCGATCGCTCCAGATTCCGACGGCCGGCTGGAGCAGCAGCCCGACCGCGCCCACCTCCTCGCGCGCAAGGCGCACCTCGGCCTCCATGCGGGCGAGGGCGAGCATGCCGGGCGTAAGCGGCGGCTGGTCCTCGCCCTCGATCCGCGCAAAGCGATCGCGCAGATCCGCGAGCGACAGCCGCGGCACCCACACCCGCCGCGGATCACGGGTGCTCACGGCCATCGCCAGCAGCACGGGCATTCGCCGGCGGCGGCCCAAAAGCGCGTTCACCGTGCGGAAGAAGGCGTGATCGGCGGCGGTGGGATCGGGGCTTTGAAGCCTGCGACGGATGTGGGCTGCGAAGCGCTCGCCCTCGTGCGCGCACCCCGCGCGACCTCGGAAGGCCGCACTCCCTTCGCCCTTTGTGCTGCTCATCTGCGGGCTCCGGCCGTTCCGGCCGACTTAGCCGGAAGCCCGGAGCCCCCACCCTCACCG
>WFXL01000054.1 GCA_015490605.1 Rhodospirillales bacterium | reverse complement strand
GTTCGAGGAACGTGTGCTGCTGGCGCTGCAGGGCCCCGAGGCGGAGGCGGTGCTGGCGGATCTGGTGCCGGCCGTCACCACCCTCGCCTTCATGGAGGCCGGCTGGTTCAGCTGGGAGGGGGTGGAGCTGCGCATTTCCCGCAGCGGCTATACCGGCGAGGACGGTTTTGAACTGTCGGTGCCGGCGGTGCGGGCGGAGGATCTGGCCCGTCGGCTGCTGGCGGATTCGCGGGTGCGGCCGGCCGGGCTCGGCGCGCGCGATACGCTGCGGCTCGAGGCGGGGCTGTGCCTCTACGGCCATGAGCTGGACGAGGACACCACGCCGGTGGAGGCGGGCCTTGCCTGGTCCATCGGCCGGCGCCGGCGGCAGGAGGGCGGCTTTCTCGGGGATGAGGTGATCCTGCGCCAGCTGCGCGAGGGCCCGCCGCGCCGGCTCGTGGGCCTGCGGCCCGAGGGCCGGGCGCCGGTGCGCGAGGGGGCACCACTTCGCCACGACGGCGCCGTGGTGGGACGGGTCACGAGCGGCGGCTTCGGCCCCACCGTCGGCGGCCCCATCGCCATGGGCTATGTGCGCGCGGATCTTGCCGCCCCCGCAACCCGCCTTGAGAGCGAGGTGCGCGGCCGCGCCGTGGCCGTCACCATCGCGCCCCTTCCCTTCGTTCCCCACCGCTACCGTCGTCGAGGAGCCCAGCCATGACCCTGCGCTATACCCGTGACCACGAGTGGATCCGTGTTGAGGGGAATGTCGGTACCGTCGGCATCTCCGACTATGCCCAGCAGCAGCTGGGCGATGTGGTGTTCGTGGAGCTGCCGGAGGTGGGCCGCGAGGTGAAGAAGGGCGAACAGGCGGCCGTGGTGGAGAGCGTCAAGGCGGCGAGCGAGGTCTATGCGCCGGTTTCGGGCCGGGTGGTGGAGGCCAATGCGCGCCTCGGCGAGGAGCCGGAGCTGGTCAACCGGGATCCCGAGGGCGAGGGCTGGTTCTTCCGCCTCGAGCTGGCCGATCCCGCCGAGCTGGAAACGCTCATGGACGAAGAGGCCTATCGCGCCTACGTCGCCGGCCTCGAGTGAGGGAGGTGGCCATGGCCGCACTGCCGCCCGTGGAGCCCGAGCGCTTCGTCTGGCGCCACATCGGCCCCCGCCCGCATGAGATCGAGGCCATGTGCCGCACCATCGGCGTGGCCGATCTCGAGGAGCTGGTGGCCCGAACCGTGCCCGAGTCGATCCGCCAGCAGCGCCCCCTGGAGCTGCCGCCGCCGCTTGCCGAGGATGAGGCGATGGCGCGCCTTGCCGCCTATGCGGCCATGAACCGGCCGGGGCGCGCCCTGATCGGCCTCGGCTATTATGGCACCCGCATGCCGGCGGTGCTGCGGCGCAACATCCTCGAGGCGCCGGGCTGGTACACCGCCTACACCCCCTATCAGAGCGAGGTGAGCCAGGGGCGGCTCGAGGCCCTCATGGTGTTCCAGACCATGGTGGCCGACCTCACCGGCATGGAGGTGGCCAACGCCTCGCTGCTGGACGAGGCCACCGCCGCCGCCGAGGCCATGACCATGGCGCGCCGGCTCTCGCGCCATCCCTCGAGGCGCTTTTTCGTCGACCGCGACACCCACCCCCAGGTGCGGGCGGTGGTGGCCACCCGCGCCCGCTTCCTCGGCATCGAGCTGGTGGAAGGGACGCTTGAGGAGGCGCCCGGCGCGGATGTGTTCGGCGCGCTCCTGGCCTATCCCGGCTCCAGCGGCGCCCTGCGCGATCTTGCGCCCACCATCGCCGCCCTTCATGAGCACGGCGCGCTGGTGGCGGTGGCCACCGACCTCCTGGCCCTGACCCTGCTGAAGCCGCCGGGTGAGATGGGGGCCGACATTGTCCTCGGCTCGGCCCAGCGCTTCGGCCTGCCCATGGGCTGGGGCGGGCCCCATGCCGCCTTCTTCGCAAGCCGCATGAACTATGTGCGGCAGATGCCGGGGCGCATCATCGGCCTCTCCCGCGATGCCCGCGGCCAGCCGGCCTACCGCATGGCGCTCCAGACCCGCGAACAGCACATCCGCCGCGAGAAGGCCACCAGCAACATCTGCACCTCCCAGTCGCTGCTGGCCATCCTCGCCGGCATGTACGCCGTCTGGCACGGGCCCGAGGGGCTGCGGGCCATCGCCGAGCGGGTCCACCGCCTCACCCGCACCCTCGGAGCCGCCCTCGAGGCCCGCGGCCTCACCCTCGCCCATGAGGCCTATTTCGACACGCTGGTGGTGGAGACCCCGGGGCGGGCGGATGAGATCCACGCCCGCGCCGAGGCCCAAGATCTGGTGCTGCGGCCCCTGGGCCCCGATCGGGTGGGCCTGTCGCTGGACGAGCTCGCCGATGAAGCGGTTGTGGCGCAGCTCGTGGAGGTGTTCACCGGCACGCCGGCCGATTCTCTGCCGCGCGAGATCGCACCGGCGATTCCCCACAAGCTCACCCGCACCAGCGCCTTCCTGCGCCATCCCGTCTTCCATCGCTACCGTTCGGAGACGGCGATGATGCGCTATCTGCGGCAGCTGCAGGAGCGCGATGTGGCGCTTGATCGCGCCATGATTCCGCTCGGCTCCTGCACCATGAAGCTCAATGCCGCCGCCGAGCTGGAGCCGATTCTCGAGCGCGGCTTCGCCGACATCCATCCCTTCGTCCCGCGCGAGCGCGCCCGGGGTTACGAGCGCCTGCTGGAGGAGCTGGCGCGCTGGCTGTGCGAGATCACCGGCTTCGAAGCCGTCTCCTTCCAGCCCAATGCCGGCTCCCAGGGGGAATATGCCGGGCTTCTGGTGATCCGCGCCTACCACGAGAGCCGCGGTGAGGGGGCGCGGGATGTATGCCTCATTCCCGCCTCGGCCCACGGCACCAATCCGGCGAGCGCGGTGCTGGCGGGGCTCAGGCCGGTGACGGTGGCCTGCCGCGAGGATGGCGATATTGACCTTGAGGACCTGGAGGCCAAGGCTCGCGCCCATGCCGACCGGCTGGCGGCGGTGATGGTCACCTACCCCTCCACCCACGGCGTGTTCGAGGAGGGCATCCGCGAGCTGTGCGCCATCGTCCATCGCTACGGCGGCCAGGTCTATATGGACGGCGCCAACCTCAATGCGCTGGTGGGGCTCGCGCGGCCGGCCGAGATCGGCGCCGATGTGGCCCACCTCAATCTCCACAAGACCTTCGCCATCCCCCACGGCGGCGGTGGTCCCGGCATGGGCCCCATCGGTGTGCGGGCCCACCTCGCGCCCTTCCTGCCGGGTCACCCGCTGGTGGCGGGCGTGGGGGGCGAGCGGAGCGTCGGCACCATCGCCGCCGCGCCCTATGGCTCTCCCATGATCCTCCCCATCTCCTGGGCCTATATCGCCATGATGGGGGCCGAGGGCCTCAGCCTCGCAAGCCGGGTGGCGATCCTCAATGCCAACTACATCGCCCACCGGCTCGACCCGCACTTTCCGGTGGTGTTCCGCGGTCGCCGCGGCACCGTCGCCCATGAGTGCATCATCGGCTTTCGCGAGGTGCGCAAGGCCACCGGCATCACCGCCGAGGATGCCGCCAAGCGGCTTGCCGACTTCGGCTTCCATGCGCCCACCATGAACTGGCCGGTGCCGGAGAGCATGATGGTGGAGCCCACCGAGAGCGAGCCCAAGGAGGAGCTGGATCGCTTCTGCGAGGCGATGATGGCGATCCGCGAGGAGATCCGGCGGATCGAGCGGGGCGAGCTGGAGGCGGCGGCAAGCCCGCTGCGCCAGGCGCCGCACCCGGCTGCCCGGCTGGCCGAGGAGCCGTGGGAACATCCCTACAGCCGCCGCGAGGCCGCCTTCCCGCTGCCCTGGGTGGAAGCGCGCAAATACTGGCCGCCGGTGGCGCGGGTGGACAATGTCTGGGGCGATCGGCACCTGGTGCCGGTGCTGCCGCCCGAGGATCCGGGCCTGCCGAAGGCGGCCGAATAGCCGGCCCGCACCCGCGACTTGCCGGCCCGCCCGGGCGGGCTAAGCTCAGGGATGGACCATGGGGATCGCGTCCCTGATGCTGCCCTGGATCCTCGGGGGGGCGGCCGCCTACGGCGTGCTGGTGGGCGGGCTCTATCTGATCCAGGACGGGCTGCTGTTTCCTCGCAGCGCCGCCCGCATCGCCCGCTTCCCGCTGCCGCCCCACCACGAGCGGCTGATGCTGCAAAGCGCCGACGGCCACCGGCTGGTGGGCACCCTGCTGCGCGCCCAGATGCCCGAGCGCGGACTGGTGATCGGCTTTCCCGGCAACGCCTGGAACGCCGACGACTATGCCGTCTTTCTGAGCCAGCGGCTGCCTGATTTTCATGTGGCGGTGTTCCACTATCGCGGCTATGCGCCGAGCGAGGGCGAGCCGAGCGAGCAGGCGCTCTTCGCCGATGCCCGGCTGGTGTTTGATGTGCTGGTGCGCGGCCTTGCGCCCGAGCGGGTCTATGCCGTCGGCGCGAGCCTCGGCTCGGGTGTGGCCGCCCATCTCGCAAGCGCGCGCCGGCTTGATGGTGCGGTGCTGCTCACCCCCTTCGACTCGATCTTCGCCCTGGCCCGCCGGCGCTATCCCTTCGCGCCGGTGCGCTGGCTCCTGAAACACCCCTTCCGCAGCGACCTCCACCTGCAGGGGCGGGATGTGCCCATCGCCCTGATCGCTGCCAGCGACGATGCGGTGGTGCCGCGCGAGCACACCGATGCCCTCCACCGGATCCTCCGCCGGCCGGTGCTGTATGAGATCGTCGAGGGCACCCACAGCGGCGTCTATGACAATCCCGCTCTGGATGCGGTGCTGCGGCGGGCGCTGGATGCCCTCGAAGGGGCCGCACAGACCCGGACGCCACCGGCTCCCGCTGCCGTCGACTGAGACTGCCGAATGTCGGCGCCGCCAGGGGGTTGCGCCATCATCACCGCCGTGACCCGGGCGCCCCCCGTTCCCGGAGACGGCGGAGGCCGGCTCGAGGCCGGCCCCCGATGATGCGTTCGCGCGAACTGGGCCCTAGTCGCCACGCGCCTTCCGGTCGCGGCGGGCGAAGGGTGGGCGCACCGGCACCTCCAGCTGCACATTCCCCCGCTCGGCAAAGCGCAGCGTGAGGGGGATGCGGTCGCCGGCCGCAAGCGGCTGATGGAGCCCCATGAGCATCACATGGAGCCCGCCACGCTTGAGGACGACCTCCCCTTTGGGCGGGATCTCGATGCGCGCTTGGGGCACCATCCGCGCCACGCCATCTTTCATGATGGTGCGATGGATCTGCACCTTCTTCGCCACCGGCGAGACCACCCCCACGAGGATGGCGGGCGTGTTGCCGCGATTCTCAATCACCATGAAGGCGCCGCTCGCCTTCTGGCCGCCCACGGTGGCAACCGCCCAGGGATCGCGGATCACCAGGTCCCCGGCCCGCACCTCTTCGGCGCGCGCAGCCGGCGCCAGCAGTCCCAGAGCGAGGGTCGCCACCAGCAGGGTCCGACGTGGCAATCGTTTCATGACGCCTTGTCTCCCGAAGCTACCAGAGTCTCCCCCATGGCCGCGGCGATGCCGGCGGCGAGCTCCTCGGGATCGACGCTGTGGGGGAACACCCGCACGAACCGCCCCTCGGGATCCATCAGGTACAGCCAGGCGGAATGTTCCATGAGATAGGCATCGTCCCCAGCCTCACCACCCAGGTCTTCGGCCGCGACCTTGCGGAAGAAGGCGCGGTAGGCCTGGGCCGCCGCCCGCACCTGCTCGGGCGTGCCGGTGAGACCGGTGATGCGGGGATCGAACTGGCGCACATAGGCGCCCACCACCTCAGGCGTGTCGCGTTCGGGATCGATGCTGATGAACACCGGCGCCAGCCGGTCCGCGAGCGGCCCCAGCCGTTCGAGGGTGAGGCTGACGCTGGCGAGCGCCGTGGGACACACGTCGGGACAGAAAGTGTAGCCGAAGAACACCAGCATCCACCGGCCGCGGAAGTCGCGCTCGGTGACGGTGCGCCCATCGGGTGCCACCAGGGTGAAGGGCCCGCCCACGGCCGGAGCGTCAGCGGCGGTGGTCGCCGTCTGAGCAGGCTCCGACTGATGGGCGATGCGCAGATAGGCCGCCACCGCCAGCAGCACCAGCAGCAGAGCCACCAGCGGCACGAGCAGTGTGGAACGTCGCATGAATGCACCTCCCTTGTCCTGCGGGAAACGACAATCAGCTCGCCCGCCAACCACGGGCGTGCGGACATCGGGCCCTCATGGGCCGCTGGCGGACTCGGGTGGTGCACGCGGAGGATGGGCACGGAGTCGGCGCCGCGCCGTCAGCCGTCGGCGGCCGGGAGGTGAGCGCCGGGCGGCCAGAAGTGCTGGCTGCGGCAGGCCCGGCGGCAGCGGCAGCGGGGCGAGGCCCCCGTGCCAGCCGCAGCACAGGCGAAAGCGGCAGCAGGGGCGCTCGACCGGCTGGGAGCGATCGTCCAACGGCGCCTGCCAGACGATCCCCTGGGGGGTGCAGAGGGGAACCCGGAAGGTGGCCGCCTGGGGGCGCGCCATGAGCGGCGGCTGCAGGCCATGGGCCAGCAACCCCAGGGACAGCAGCAGTGCCCACAGTCGGCGCACGGAGCCCCTTCCACCACACCCGTGAGGAGGACATGGCGAGCCTTGCCTGGCGCGCCATCCTCCGGGCCTGCGACCGCTTGTCGCCGAACGAAGACGGGCGGGGTTGCCCCCGCCCGCCGGATGCTGGTGCAGGCCTGCGGCCTATTCGGCCGGCAGCAGCCGCTCGATCCCCTCGATGCCGAAGTCCTCGGGCGGGCCGAACTTCTGCGGGTCCTTCTTGGGCAGCCGCCTGAGCTCGCGCCAGATGCGCCCGGTGCCGGCGGGGATGAGCCGGCCGACGATGACATTCTCCTTGAGGCCCATGAGCTTGTCCACCTTGCCGGCGAACGCCGCCTCGGTGAGCACCCGGGTGGTCTCCTGGAAGGAGGCGGCGGAGATGAAGGAGGGGGTGGACAGGCTCGCCTTGGTGATGCCCTGGAGCACCGGGAAGGCGGTGGCCGGCCGGCGCCCCTCGCGGATCATGCGGGCGTTCATCCGCTCGAACTCGATCTTGTCCACCTGCTCGCCGACCAGATAGGTGGTATCGCCCGGGTCCACCACCTCGACCTTCTGCAGCATCTGGCGGATCACCACCTCGATGTGCTTGTCATTGATCTTCACGCCCTGGAGGCGGTAGACCTCCTGGATTTCGTTGACGAGGTAGTGGGCCAGCGCCTCAATCCCCAGCACCCGCAGAATGTCGTGCGGCACCGGCTGGCCGTCGACGATCACATCACCCGGCTTCACCCGATCCCCTTCCTGCACGAGGATGTGCTTGTTCTTGGGGATGGTGTACTCCACCGGTTCGGCGTGTTCGTCGTCCGGCACGATCCGGAGCCGGCGCTTGTTCTTGTAGTCCTTGCCGAACTCGATGGTGCCGGCGATCTCGGCGATCACCGCCGGCTCCTTGGGTCGCCGCGCCTCGAACAGTTCCGCCACCCGCGGCAGACCGCCGGTGATGTCGCGGGTCTTGATAGCCTCCTTGGTGAGGCGGGCGAGCACGTCGCCGGGGTGGACCTCCTGGCCGTGCTCCACCGAGATGATGGCGCCCACCGGCAGATAGTAGCGCGCCTCATTGCCCGAGGGCAGGATCACCGGCTGGCCGTCCTTGTCCTGGATCAAGATCGAGGGGCGCAGGTTGCGCGCGCGCACATGCTGGCGCCAGTCGATGATCTCCTTGGACGCCTTGCCGGTGGTCTCATCCACCACCTCGCGGAAGCTGATCCCCTCCACCATGTCCACATAGACCGCCACCCCCTCGGCCTCGGCGATCACCGGCAGGGTGTGGGGATCCCATTCGGCCAGCACCTGGCCGCGGCTCACTTCCGCCCCGTCCTCCACCAGCAGGCGCGCACCATTGGGCAGCTTCTGCCGCAGCTTCTCGCGCCCCTGGCGGTCCTTCACCAGGATCTCGGTGTTGCGCCCGAGGACGATGGTGCGGCCCTCGGAGTCCACCACCAGCCGCGGATTGACCAGCTCCACCCGGCCGTCCACCGGCGCTTCGACCGAGGACTGTTCGGCCGCCGCCTGGGCGGCGCCGCCGATGTGGAAGGTGCGCATGGTGAGCTGGGTGCCGGGCTCGCCGATGGACTGGGCGGCGATCACGCCCACCGCCTCGCCGATGTTCACCGGCGTGCCGCGCGCCAGATCGCGGCCGTAGCACTTGGCGCAGACGCCGAACTTGGTCTCGCACATCAACACCGAGCGCACCCGCACGCGGTCGATGCCGGCTTCCTCGATGCGGCGGACGTGGTCTTCCTCGATCAGCTCACCGCGGGCGACGATCACTTCGCCGGTCTGCGGATCCACCACATCCTCCGCAGCGGTGCGGCCGAGGATGCGCTCACCGAAGTCCTCCTGGGTGTTGCCGGAGACGGTGGCGGTGAGGGTGAGGCCCTGTTCGGTGCCGCAGTCCTCTTCGGTCACCACCACATCCTGGGCCACGTCCACCAGCCGCCGGGTGAGATAGCCGGAATTGGCGGTCTTGAGGGCGGTATCGGCGAGACCCTTGCGGGCGCCGTGGCTCGAATTGAAGTATTCGAGCACCGACAGCCCCTCCTTGAAGTTGGAGATGATCGGGGTCTCGATGATCTCGCCCGAGGGCTTGGCCATGAGGCCGCGCATGCCGGCGAGCTGCTTGATCTGCGCCGCCGAGCCGCGGGCTCCCGAATGCGCCATCATCCAGATGGAATTGGGCTGGTTGTAGCGCCCATCGGGGCGACGGGTCTGGTGCACCGCCTGGATGGCCTTCATCATCTCTTCGGCCACCCGATCCGAACACTGCTGCCAAGCGTCGATGACCTTGTTGTACTTCTCCTTGCGGGTGATCAGGCCGTCGGCATACTGCCGCTCGTACTCCTTCACCAGCTCCTGGGTTTCGCGCACGAGCTTCCACTTCGACTCGGGAATGATCATGTCGTCCTTGCCGAAGGAAATGCCCGCGCGGGCGGCGTAGGTGAAGCCGAGGCCCATGAGCCGGTCGCAGAAGATCACCGTCTCCTTCTGACCGCAGTAGCGGTAGACCTCGTCAATCATCTGCGAGATTTCCTTCTTGGTCAGCAGACGATTGACGAGCTTTTCGAAGCTCACCTGCGGGTGGCGCGGGAGGATCTCATAGATGATCATCCGCCCGGGCGTGGTCTCCACCAGACGGTGCTCGATCTCGCCGTCCTCGCGCACCACCTCGATGCGGCACTTGATGCGGCTGTGGAGAGTGACCACGCCCTCCTGCAGCGCGTGCTGGACCTCGCCCAGGTCGGCGAACACCATCCCCTCGCCCGGCTCCTCGGGGATTTCCATGGAGAGGTAGTAGAGCCCGAGGACAATGTCCTGAGTCGGGACGATGATGGGCTTGCCGTTGGCCGGGCTGAGGATGTTGTTGGTGCTCATCATCAGCACCCGCGCCTCCAGCTGGGCCTCCAGCGCGAGAGGCACGTGCACCGCCATCTGGTCGCCGTCGAAGTCGGCGTTGAAGGCGGTGCAGACCAGCGGGTGCAGCTGGATCGCCTTGCCCTCGATGAGCACCGGCTCGAACGCCTGGATGCCGAGGCGGTGGAGGGTGGGGGCGCGGTTGAGCAGCACCGGGTGCTCGCGGATCACCTCCTCGAGGATGTCCCACACCTCGGGCCGCTCCTTCTCCACCAGCCGCTTGGCGGCCTTGATGGTCTGGGCCTTGCCGTAGGCTTCGAGGCGGGCGTAGACGAACGGCTTGAACAGCTCGAGGGCCATCTTCTTGGGCAGGCCGCACTGGTGGAGCTTGAGTTCGGGGCCCACCACGATCACCGAGCGGCCGGAATAATCCACTCGCTTGCCCAAGAGGTTCTGGCGGAAGCGCCCCTGCTTGCCCTTGAGCATGTCGGACAGGGATTTGAGGGGCCGGCGGTTGGAGCCGGTGATCACCCGCCCGCGGCGGCCGTTGTCGAACAGGGCGTCCACCGCCTCCTGCAGCATGCGCTTCTCGTTGCGGATGATGATGTCCGGCGCG
>WFXL01000053.1 GCA_015490605.1 Rhodospirillales bacterium | reverse complement strand
GGGCTTGCGCCCGACGAACGCGGTTTCCTGCCGGTGGATGAGAAGCTTCAGACGCCGGTGGCGGGCATCTCCGCCATCGGCGATGTGGTGGGCGGCGCCATGCTGGCCCACAAGGCCGAGGAGGAGGGGGTGGCGGTGGCCGAGCGCCTCGCCGGCCGAGCAGCGCATGTGGACTATGACATCATCCCGGCGGTGGTGTTCACCCGCCCGGAGGTGGCGAGCGTCGGCCGCACCGAGGAGGAGCTCAAGCAGGCGGGCATTCCCTACCGGGTCGGCAAGTTTCCCTTCTCGGCCAACAGCCGTGCCCGCACCACCCGCGAGGGTGAGGGCTTCGTCAAGATCCTCGCCGAGGAGGGCAGTGATCGGGTGCTGGGCTGCCACATCGTCGGCCCCGAGGCCGGCGTGCTCATCCAGGAAGTGGCCAACGCCATGGCCTTCGGTGCCGCCAGCGAGGACATCGCCCGCATCTGCCATCCCCACCCGACCCTTGAGGAGGCGGTCAAGGAGGCGGCGCTGGCGGCCTTCGAACGCCCGTTGCACGCCTGAGCAGAGCACGGGCCGAGCCCACGGGGCGTCGGCCGGCACCCGTGAGCACCACGGGGCCGCCGGGTGTCCCACGCAAGAAACCAACCGAAGCCCATAAGCCTTCGCTGCGGCGCACGCTGCTTCGGGCACGGCCCGTGATGCCACGCCGGCAGGCACCGAATATGGCGGCGGTTGCGCGATGAGCGCCCTCACCGCGACCACCGTGGCGCGAGTTGCACCGCGAACGGGCCGACTTTTGATTTCCATCAAGGCACGGTGCGCACGCCGGTGTTAGCAGGGCGGCGGATCGCCGAGACGATGCGGGGAGGTCGCACCGATGGCCGTTTCACGCCGCCGTTTCCTCTCGGGCGCCGCCACCGGACTCACCCTGTCGGCCTTCGCCGGCAAGGCGCTGGCGCTCGAAGTGTTCGAGCCGGTGGTCGCGGTGGAGAACCCGATTGGCTACTACCCCGATCGGGGCTGGGAACGTCTCTATCGCGACATCTACCGCGTGGAATCGGAATTCACCTTCCTCTGCGCCCCCAACGACACCCACAACTGCCTGCTGCGGGCCAAGGTCAAGAACGGCGTCATCACCCGCATCGAGCCCACCTACGGCTTCGGCAAGGCCACCGACATCTACGGCACCCGTGCGTCTCACCGCTGGGAGCCGCGCTGTTGCAACAAGGGCCTTTCGTTGATGCGACGCTTCTATGGCGATCGTCGTGTCAAGGGGCCGATGGTGCGCAAAGGATTTTACGAATGGTACCGGGCGGGCTTCCCGCGCGATCCCGAGACCGGCAGACCGCCGGCGGAATACTTCCGCCGCGGCCAGGACGACTGGCTGCAGCTCACCTGGGACGAGGTGGCGGACATCATCGCCAAGGCGTACATCGACATCGCCTCCACCTATTCGGGCGAGGAGGGGCGTCGCCGGCTGGAGAAGCAGGGCCATTACCATCCGGCCATGCTGGACGCCATGAGAGGGGCCGGCACCCAGACCCTCAAGTTCCGCGGCTCCATGCCCTTCCTGGCGGTGACCCGCTACACCTCGCCCTACCGCATGGCCAATATGATGGCCCTGTTGGACTCCCACATCCGCGGCACCGACGCCAAGAGCGCCCTCGGCGGTCGCGGCTGGGACAATTACGCCTTCCACACCGATCTGGCGCCGGGCCATCCCATGGTCACCGGCCAGCAGAACACCGACTTCGACCTGTGCCTGTGGGAACGCGCCAGCCTCGTCATCCTCTGGGGGATGAACCCCTTCACCACCAAGATGCCCGACTCCCACTGGCTCACCGAGGCGCGGATCAAGGGCACTCATGTGGTGGGCATCTACAATGACTACTCGCCCACCGCCCGCGCCTGTGATGAGGTGATCATCCTGCGCACCGCCACCGACACCGCCCTCGCCCTGTCGCTCGCCTATGTGATCATGAAGGAAGAGCGTTACCGTGCGGAGTCGGTGATCGCCTGGACCGACATGCCGTTCCTGGTGCGCATGGACAATGGCAAGGTCCTGCGGGCGCGGGATATCATTCCGGACTACAAGCCCCAGCCGCTCAAGAAGGCGGTGGTCTTCAAGAAGGGCGACAAACTGCCGCCGTTCTTCAAGCAGAAGACCCAGTACATTCCCGAGACCCTCCGCAATGAGGACATCAACGACTTTGTGGTCTGGGATCAGAAGAGCGGCGGTCCCAAGATCATTACCCGCGACCATGTGGGCTACGATTTCCTGCGGCTCGGGATCGAGCCGGCGCTGCGCGGGACCTTCGAGGTGGAGACGGTGGACGGCGCCCGCGTCCAGGTGCGGCCTCTGTTCGAGGTCTATCTCGAGTTCTTCGAGCAGAACTACCGGCCCGAGCTGGCCGAGAAGATCACCGGCGTGCCGGCGGACACCATCGAGCGTCTGGCGCGGCTGATCGCCGCCAATGCCGGTCGCACCAAGTTCACCCAAGGGATGGGTGTGAACCAGTACCAGCATGCCGATCTCAAGGACCGGGCCATGTACCTGGTCTGCGCGCTGACCGACAATGTCGGCGGGCTCGAGGGCAACATCGGTTCCTACGCCGGCAACTTCCGCCTGCCGCTGTTCAACGGTGCCGGTCAGTATCTCGCCGAAAACCCCTTCGACATCGAGCTCGATCCGACCAAGCCTGCGCGGGTGAAGTTCTACTGGCGCGCTGAGTCGGCGCACTTCTACTCGCACGACGACAAGCCGCTCTACATCGGCGACCACATGCTCACGGGCAAGACCCATATGCCCACGCCCACCAAGGCTGTCTGGTTCGTCGATGCGAACTCGGCTCTGGGCAATGCAAAGTGGAAGTATAATATCATCATGAACACATTGCCCAAGATCGAGATGATCATCACCAACGAATGGTGGTGGTCTCTCACGTGTGAATACTCGGACATCGTCCTGGCGGTTGATGCCTGGAACGAGAACAAGTACTGGGATATCGCCGGTTCGGTGACCAATCCGTTTGTCTATGTCTGGCCCAAAACCGGCCATCGGCGGTTCTTTGACAGCCGCAATGACTGCGAGGCCTTCGCCCTGGTGGCCGAACGGCTGGCGGAACTCACCGCCGACCGGCGTTTCCGCGACTACTGGCGCTTCGCCCTGGAGGGGCAGCCCGAGATCTACACCCAGCGGGTGATCAATGCCTCCTCCAACCTCCGCGGCTACCGGCTGGAGGAGATCGGCGCCAAGGCCCAGAAGGGCGTGCCGAGCCTGATCATGACCCGCAGCTATCCCAAATATGTGGGCATGGACCAGCGGCTCGAACACAGGCCTTGGTACACCAAGTCGGGCCGGCTGGAGTTCTACCGTGAAGAGCCGGAGTTCATGGAGGCGGGTGAGAACCTGCCGCTCTACCGTGAGGCGGTGGATTCCACCCACTATGAGCCCAACGTCATCGTCGCCAAGCCCCATCCGCTGATCCGGCCGGCCGCGCCCGAGGACTATGGCGTGGATGCCCGCAAAGCACTGGAGGACACCGAACTGCGCCAGGCGCGCAATGTCCTGGTGGCGCCGGAGGAGCTGCCCAAGACTCAGCACCCGCTGATCAAGAGCTTCGGCGCGCGGCATATCGTCCATACGCCCAAATACCGCCATGCGGCGCACACCACCACCGGCGATACCGACATCACCGTACTGCTGTTCGGTCCCTTTGGCGACATCTACCGCCACGACCGGCGCAAGCCGTTCGTCTCGGAGGCCTATATCGACGTCAATCCCAAGGATCTCGAAGAGCTCGGCATCCGCGACGGCGATTATGTGTGGGTCGACGCCGACCCGCAGGACCGGCCCTTCAGCGGTTTTGCCGATCGACCGGAGGACTATCGGGTTGCGCGCATGTTGATCCGCGCCCGGGCCTCCAACAACACCCCGCCCGGCGTGGCCAAGATCTGGTTCAACATGTATGGCTCGTCCCACGGCACGGTGCGCGGCATCCGCGAGAATGCCAACGGCCTCGCGCGCAATCCCAACACCGGCTACCAGTCGCTCTATCGCAGCGGCAGCCACCAGAGCGTCACCCGCAGCTGGCTCAAGCCGACGCTGCTGACCGATACGCTGGTGCGCAAGAACCTCATGGGTCAGGTGCTGGGCAAGGGCTTTGCGGTGGACGTGCATGGTGCCATCGGCGCCCCGCGCGAGGCCATGGGCCGGATCACCAAGGCCGAAGACGGCGGACTCGGCGGCAAGGGGCTGTGGCGGCCGCTCGCCGTGGGGCTGCGGCCCATGAATGCCAGCCCTGCTCTCAAGAAGTATCTCGCCGCCGCATTCGTGACGAAGGCGTGAGGGGGAGATCGCCATGCCCACCGTCTACAACTGGCAGATCCGCCGCGAGCTCGACTATCCCTACGAGCACGAGCGCCCCAAGAAGCAGTTCGCGATGGTGATGGATCTCAACAAGTGCATCGCCTGTCAGACCTGCACCATCGCCTGCAAGACCACCTGGACGCCTGGGCGCGGACAGGAATACATGTTGTGGAACAATGTCGAGACCAAGCCCTATGGCTTCTACCCGCTGGGCTGGGACGTAAAGCTGCTCGATCTCCTGGGCGACAGCCAGAAGTGGGTCGATGCCACCTATGAGGGGCCGACGCTGTTCGACGTGGCCCCCGAGGGCGACACCCTCGGCAAGTGGATGCCGGACGAGTACGACTGGGCCTTCCCCAATGTGGGCGAGGACGAGGTCTCCGAGCCGGTGGACGTGGGAACGGTGATGGAGACCCTGCCTCATCTCGCCTGGATGTTCTATCTGCCGCGGATCTGCAACCATTGCACCTATCCCGCCTGCGTCGCCGCCTGCCCGCGCAAGGCCATCTACAAGCGGCCCGAGGATGGGATTGTGCTGATCGATCCCGAGCGCTGCGAAGGCTATCAGGAGTGCGTGGCGGCCTGCCCCTACAAGAAATCCATCTTCAACGCGGTGGCGCGCATCTCGCAGAAGTGCATCGGCTGCTTCCCCAAGGTGGAGGCTGGCTATCAGCCTCAGTGCGTGACCACCTGCATCGGCCGCATCCGCCTGCAGGGCTTCATCAGCCCGCCGGACCAGGTGCGTCCCGACAACCCCATCGACTTCCTGGTCCATGTGAAGAAGGTGGCACTGCCGCTCTATCCGCAGACGGGGCTCGAGCCCAACGTCTACTACATCCCGCCGATCCACGTGCCGCGCTCGTTCCTGCGGCAGATGTTCGGCCCCGGCGTCGACCATGCGCTGCGCACCTATGAGCGCATGCGCCGCGGCGAGGAGCCGGAGCTCCAGGGGCTGCTGCACCTGTTCGGCTCCACCGAGCGCATCTCCCACAGCTTCCGGGTGGTGGACGGCGAGGTGATCGGTTTCGACGAACACGGGCGCGAGATCGTGCGGGTGCCGCTGGTGGAGCCCTATCAGGAGCGGCCGCACGAGGATCCGGCGCTCGAGGTGGTGCGTCAGGACATCCCCTGAGGAGGTGCACGCCATGGCATCCCGTACGCTCGCCCTGGCGCTGGCCGCGGTCTTCGCGGGCTCCAGCGCCCTCGCCCAGGAGGCCCTCAAGGCCGCCTATCGCGCTGACGGCCTTCCCCTCGATCCGCGCGCCGATGTCTGGCAGGAGGTGCCGTCCATGACGGTGACCCTCGAGGGCCAGACCGTCACCGAACCCATGGTGATGGAGGCGTCCATCACGGAGGTGCAGGTCCAGGCCCTCACCGATGGCCGCGACATCGCTTTCCGGCTGGTATGGCAGGACACGACCGAGGACCGCTTCCAGGTGGTGGGACGCTTCTCCGATGCGGTGGCGGTGATGGTACCCTACCGGCCTTCGGATGAGGTCCCCATCACCATGGGGGCACCGGGCGATCGGGTACTGATCCTCCACTGGGCGGCTTTCCGCCAGGAAAACCTCGACAATGGCTACGCCGACGTAACCAAGCTCCATCCCAACGCCGTCTACGACTGGTACCCGCACGCCAAGAAACCGTATCGCTATCCCGAGGACTGGCGCAATCAGTATGCGCTCGCCTACATCGGCGGTGAGAAGCTGTTCCGTAAGAACACCCTCAACACCCCGGTGCGCGAGGTGGTCGCCGAGGGCTTCGGCACCTCCACCTGGAAGGACGTCCAGCGGGCCGAGGGTAAGGGCGTCTATGCGGACGGCAGCTGGCAGGTGGTGATCCGCCGGCGCTTTGTGGAGGAAAACACCTCCAATCCCGACTGGGGCCCCGGCAAGCGCACCTTCTTCACCGTGGCGGTGTGGGACGGCAGCGCCGGTGATCGTGGAGGTCGCAAGACGCTGGGCTATGCCTGGATCCCGCTGGAGGTGGAGGCGGCGCCATGACCGCGGTGGCGGAACGCCCGCTGGAGGAGGCGGCGGCCCGCGCCTTCCTGCTGGCCTGGCTTGCCCGTGGCTTCGCCTATCCGCGCGAGGACCGGCTCGTGAGCCTGCAGGCAGCGGCTGACGATCTGGCGCGGGTGTTGACGATGCTGGAGCTGGAGGCGGAGCCGGAGGCGGCTGCCATCCTCGAAGCAGCCCGCGGGCGGCTGGTGGAACTCCAGGGGCTCTACAACCGGCTGTTCGTGACCGCGCTCGAGGTGCCCATCACCGAAACCGCCTATGAGCTCGACAAGACCGCCCGGCGGGCGGCCGAACTGGCCGACATCCAGGGCTTCCACCGCGCCTTCGGGCTCAGGGTGGGAGCCCCGGTGGAGCCCGACCATCTGGTGGCCGAACTCGACTTCCTCTCGGCGCTCATGCAGAAGCTTGCCCATCTGCACGAGCGCGGCGATGAGGAGGGGCTTGCGGTGGTGGAGCAGGCCTACCGCCGCTTTCTCGAGGACCATCTGGGCCGATGGTATGAGATCTTCTGCGAGCGGCTGGAGCAGGCCACCGACGATCCGTACTTCCGGCTGATGGGGCGGCTGCTGCGGGGCTTCCTTGAGGCCGAACTGCGGCTTCTGGACCTCGCCCCCCAGCGGCTCACCCGCTATGTGAGCCAGCCGGCCGCACCCTCCTCCTGGCCCTGTGGCGCCGGCCCGGGCGCACGCATTCCTCCCTCCTGACTCCCACCGGGCATCATTCGCCCCAACGGGCCCGCCGGTGGCGGGCCCGTTTGCCAGCCGCACAGCCCAAAGCCCGAACGCCGGCCTACACTTCGAAAAAGACCGTCTCCGCCTGCCCCTGGAGGTGGATGTCGAAACGGTAGATCACCGCCTCGCCCCTGGCCTCCCGGCGGGCGATGAGGGTGTGGCGGCGGTCTTCGGGCACCTTCTGGAGGATCGGGTCGGCGGCATTGGCCTCGGCCTCGTCGTCGAAATAGATGCGGGTGAAGAGATGGTTGAGGAGGCCGCGGGCGGTGAGGCAGACGGCGATGTGGGGGGCCATCGGCCGGCCGTCGGGCCCGGGCACCGGCCCCGGCTTGACGGTCTCGAAGCGAAACCGCCCCTCGCCGTCGGTGCCGCAGCGGGCGAAACCGAGGAAGTCCGCCTGACCGCCGTCGGGCGCGTCGGCATAACGCCCGCGGGCATCCGCCTGCCAGATCTCCACCAGCGCATCCTCCACCGGCTGGCCCGCACCGTCCAACACCCGCCCCTCCAGCACGATGTGCTCGCCCGGGGTTTCCGGCCGGACCAGCCGGTTGGTGGCAATCCCGCGATAGCCGTAGGATTCGGGCGTGAGGGCATAGGCGAAATAGGGGCCCACGGTCTGGGAGGGGGTCTGGCCAAGGCGGCGGGTCATCGTCCGTCCTCCATGGGGGTTTCGGCAGGGCCCCGCAGGATGATGTCAAAGCGATAGCCGGTGGCGAATTCCGGCTGGGTGAGATCGAGGTCGAAGCGGGCGATCAGCCGCTCGCGCGCGAAGGCGGGCACCGCCTGGAAGATGGGATCGTGGTCGAGCAGCGGATCACCCGGAAAGTACATCTGGGTGATGAGCCGGGTGACGAAGGCCGGGCCGAAGAGGGAGAAGTGGATGTGTGGCGGCCGCCAGGCGTTGGCATGGTTCTGCCAGGGATAGGGCCCCGGGCGGATGGTGATGAAGCGGTACCAGCCGTCCTCGTCGGTCAGACAGCGGCCGGCGCCGTGGAAATTGGGATCGATCGGCGCGTGGTGCTGGTCGCGGCGATGGATGTAGCGGCCGGCGGCATTGGCCTGCCAGATCTCGATCAGCGTGTGGGGCACCGGCCGGCCGTGCTCGTCCAGCACCCGCCCCGCCACCAGGATGCGCTCGCCGATGGGCTCGCCATTTTTGGCGGCGTTGCGGGTGAGGTCGTGGTCGAGCTCGCCGATGGCGTCATGGCCGTAGATGGGCCCGGTGAGCTCGGTGAGCGTCTGGGGGATCGGCACCAGCGGCCGGGTGGGGCCGCGGTGGGTGGTGGAACGGTAGGGCGGGTGGATCATGGGCGGATGGCTGCGGCGATCCACCGGCGCATAGCGGATGTTGGGCCTCATGACATCCTCCCCCGGTTCGGGATGGCTCAGGCGATTTCGCTGAAGTCCAGCGGCAGGCCGGTGTAGTGCTCGGCAAGCCAGGTGAGGGCCGCGCGCGAGCCCGTCACCGCCTCGAGCTCGCCCAGCTGGCGGTGGTGGTCGAAGGGCAGCGCCCCCTCCTCCCGGTGGAGCATGGTGGTCATCCACCAGGAGAAGTGCTGGACCTGCCAGATCCGCTGCAGGCACAGGCGGCTGTACGCCTCGAAGGGGCGCTCGTCGCCCCGCTCGAAGAAGGCGAACAGGGCACGGGCCAGATGGGTGACGTCCGCCACCGCGAGATTGAGCCCCTTGGCCCCGGTGGGCGGTACAATGTGGGCGGCATCGCCCGCCAGCAGCAGCCGTCCGTAGCGCATGGGCTCGGTGACGAAGCTGCGCATGACGGTCAGGTCCTTCTGCACCACCGGCCCGCGCTCCAGGTGAAAGCCCGGGGCCGCAAGCCGGAGCTCCAGCTCATCCCAGATGCGCTCATCCGGCCAGTCGGCGAGATCGGTGGTGGGCGGCACCTGGATGTAGAGCCGCGAGAGGGTGGGCGAGCGCATGGACAACAGCGCGAAGCCGCGCTCGTGGCGGGCATAGATGAGCTCCTCCGAGGCGGGCCGGGCCTCGGCGAGGATGCCGAGCCAGGCATAGGGATAGCGCCGTTCGAAGGTGGTGATGTGGGCCGCGGGGATGCTGCGGCGGGCGATGCCGTGAAAACCGTCGCAGCCGGCCACCACCGCGGCCTCCAGGCGCTCCTCGAGCCCGCCGTGGCGGAAGACCACCACCGGCCGCTCGCCCTCGAGCCCCTCAAGCCGCACCGCCTCGGCCTCGAACAGGATGGTGCCGCCCGCCTCCAGCCGGGCGCGCACCATGTCCTTCACCACCTCATGCTGGCCGTAGACCATCACCGAGCGGCCCACGAGCCCGGCGAAGTCCACCCGCACGGTGCGGCCGGCAAAGCGCAGATTGATGCCCTGGTGCACCAGCCCCTCGCGGCGCATGCGCGCGCCCAGCCCGACTCGCTCCAGAAGGGCTGCCACATCGTGCTCCATCACCCCGGCACGGATGCGCCGTTCGATGTAGGCGCGGCTGTGGCGCTCGAGGATCACCGACTCGATGCCGCGGCGGTGGAGCATATGGGCCAGCAGCAGCCCTGCCGGCCCGGCACCGATGATCGCCACCTGGGTCTGCACCATCCTCCTCCCCGACCGTGATCCCTCCGCCGATCAGCCGCCGCCACCCTCCTCATCCCGCACCCGGCGGGCGAGGCGGAAGGCGTGGTTGGCCGCCGGCACGCCACCATAGATGGCCGCCTGCAACAGCACCTCGCGGATCTCGTCCCAGCTGAGGCCGTTGCGGCGGGCGGCCCTGAGGTGGAGCTCCAGTTCCTGCCAGTGGCCGCGGGCGATCAGCATGGCGAGGGTGATGAGGCTGCGCTCGCGGCGCGAGAGCCCCGGCCGCGTCCAGATCTCGCCCCAGGCATAGCGGGTGATGAGGTCCTGGAACGCCTGATCGAACTCGTCTGCTGCCGCCTGCGCCCGCGCCACATGGTCCTCCCCCAGCACCTCGCGCCGTACCGCAAGCCCCCGTGCGAAGCGCTCGCCCTCTTCCATCACCCCGCTCCCTCGTCAGGTGAAAGCCGCGCCAGCACTGCATCCACCATGGCGGATGCGGCCACGAGCTGGGCTTTGGGGTCGAACACCCGCAACAGCCCTTCCCGTCCCAGGGCCTTGCGGATGGCGCCATCCGCAAGCGCCAGCTCCAAGAGCGCTACCCCCTCGGCCGCGCTCTTCTGGCACAGCGCTTCCACCCGCGCGCGCGCCTCGGCCCCGAGCGCCGGCAGCAGGGCCGCCTGCAGCGCCTCGGCGAAGATGCGGCCCTGGCTGAGTTCGAGGTTGGCGACCATGCGGCCGGCATCCGCCACCAGTCCGTCGGCCACCGTGCGCGCCTCATGGAGGATGCTGCCGGTGAGGGTGAGGATGTGGGTCAGCGGCTGCCATTCCGCGTGCCAGCCGCCGAGCCCGCGGGCGAATTCCTGCAGGGCTGCGGCGTGGAGGGTGGCGAGCAGGCCCGGGAGCTGATGGAAGGCGGCGAGCGCGCGGGTGGCAGCGATGGGATTGCGCTTGTGCGGCAGCGCCGAGGAATGGCCGCGGCCGCTGGCAGCAGGCTCCTGGAGTTCGCCGAGCTCGTCCTGGCCCGCGAGGGCCACATCCCGAAGCCACTTGGCCGCGAGTGCCGCGAGCTCCACCAGCAGGGATGCCAGATGCTGGCGGCGATCCCTGACCGTGTGCCAGGGCAGGGCCGGCGCCAAGCCGAGCCTGTGGGCGACGCCCGCCACCACCGCTTGTGCCTGCGCGCCCAAAAGCGCGCGGGTGCCGGCAGCACCACCCAGCTGCAGGGCGAGATCCTCCCGCGCGGCCTGCGTGAGGCGTTGGCGCACGCGCACAAGCCCATCGGCCACCAGCGCCAGCTCGAGGGCGAGGCTCGTGGGCAGCGCATGGCGCAGGAGCGTGCGCGCCGGGCGCAAGGTCTCCCGGTGGCGGCGGATCAGCCGGGCGAAGGCGGCAAGCAGCCTTTGGAGTTCATCGAGGATAGCCGCGAGCGCCCGGCGGGCGCAGAGATTGAGAGCGCTATCCCACACATCCTGGCTGGTGGCGCCATGGTGGACCCAGCCGGCGGCCTCGGGATGGGTGCGTGCGACTTCGCGTCTTAGGGCCGCCACCAGTGGGATTGCAGGATTGCCGCCGTCGCGGGCGGCCTGGCCGAGGGCTTCGGGGTCGAAGGCCTCGGGCCGGCAGGCGGCGGCGATGGCCGCCGCGGTGCCGGATGGGATCAGCCCCGCCTCCTCCTCGGCCTCGGCCAGCGCCCGCTCGAAGGCCAACATGGCCGCCACGAGCGCGGCATCGTCCAGGTGCGCCCCGATCCCGAGACCATCGAACAGGGGATCGGTGAGCGCGCGCATGGGCCTAGCCCACGCGTTCGACGGCGATGGCCACCCCCTGGCCGACGCCGACGCACATGGTGGCCAGGCCCAGCCGCCCGCCGCGGCGCTCGAGCTCGCGCACCAGCGTGCCCACCAGCCGGGCGCCGCTCATCCCCAGCGGATGGCCGAGGGCGATGGCGCCGCCGTTGGGATTGACGTGTTCGGCATCGTCCGGAAGGCCGAGCTGGCGCAGACAGGCCAGCACCTGGGCGGCAAAGGCCTCGTTGAGCTCGATCACATCGAAGTCGGAAAGCTTGAGCCCAAGGCGCTCCAGCAGCCGGCGGGTGGCCGGCACCGGGCCGATTCCCATGATCCGCGGCGGCACGCCGGCGCTCGCCATGCCCAGAATCCGCGCCCGCGGTCGCAACCCTAGCCGTTCGGCCAGCTCGGCCGAGGCGATCACCAACGCGGCAGCACCGTCGTTCACGCCCGAAGCGTTGCCGGCGGTCACCGTGCCGGGATTGCGGAAGGGGGTCGGCAGGCGCGCGAGCTTCTCGAGGGTGGTCTCAGGCCGCGGATGCTCGTCCTCGGCCACCACCACCGGCTCGCCGCGCCGCTGGGGAATGGTGACGGGGACGATCTCGCCGGCGAAGAAGCCCTCGTCCTTGGCCCGCTTGGCCCGCATCTGGCTGCGCCAGGCGTAGGCGTCTTGGTCCTCGCGGGCGATGGCGAACTCCTCGGCCACATTCTCGGCCGTCTCGGGCATGGAGTCGATGCCGTACTGGCGCTCGATCAGCGGATTGACGAAGCGCCAGCCGATGGTGGTGTCAAAGACCTCGACGCTGCGGGGAAAGGGCGTGGCCGCCTTGCCCATGACAAAGGGGGCGCGGGTCATGGACTCGACCCCGCCGGCCAGGGCCAGGCCGATCTCCCCCAGGCGGATGGCGCGTGCCGCTTGGCCCACCGCATCCATGCCCGAAGCGCACAGGCGGTTCACGGTGATCCCCGGCACCTCCGGCGGCAGCCCCGCCAGCAAAAGCGCCATGCGCGCCACATTGCGGTTGTCCTCACCCGCCTGGTTGGCGCAGCCCATGACCACCTCCTCCACCGCCTGCGGCGTGAGGGAGGAGTTGCGCTCGAGCAGGGTCTTCAGGACCAGCGCCGCCATGTCGTCGGGGCGCACGGCGGCAAGCGCACCGCCATAGCGCCCGATGGGCGTGCGCACATAGTCGCAGATGAAGGCTTCCGGCACTCCGATCACTCCCCGCTGGGCCGGCCGTGGGCCGCCGCCGTGCGGGCACGCAAATCCCGCAGCGCCGCGAGCTCCTCGGGGCGCGGCGCCGGCGTGGTCGCCACCTCGGCGGCAAAGCGCACGGGCCAGCCGGTGTTGGCCTCGATCTCCGCACGCGCGACACCCGGATGGATGGCTGTCACCACGAGTTCGCGGGTGGCGGGATCGGGCTCCATGAGGCCGAGGTCGGTGATCACCCACCGCGGGCCTCCGCCCCTGAGCCCGAGCCGCTCGCGGGCGTCGCCGCCGTCCAGATATCCCACCGTGGTGGTGAAATCGAGCCGTTCGACGAAGGCGCGCCGCTGATGCCGCAGGATCACCAGGGTCTCGCGGGCATGGGCGGCGATCTCGGGGGCACCACCAGCGCCCGGCAGGCGCACCCGGGGGCTACGGTAGTCGCCGATGACGGTGGTGTTGAGGTTGCCGAAACGGTCGATCTGGGCGGTGGCGAGAAAGCCGATGTCGATCCTGCCGCCCTGCAGCCAGTAGCGGAAGATCTCGTGGGTCGGGACCACCGTGTCGGCGGTGCGGGCAAGTTCGCCATCACCGATGGAAAGCGGCAGCACCTTGGGCTTTGCGCCGATGGGGCCGGATTCATAGACCAGCACCAGATCCGGCGCATGCAGCCGGCGCGCGAGATTGGCGGCGACCCCCGGCAGGCCGATGCCGACGAAACAGACCGCACCATCGGGCAAAAGGCGTGCCGCGGCAATCGCCATCATCTCCTCACGGGTCCACGCCAGCTTCATGCCACCCGCTCCCGCGGCAGGGTGATGCCGGCCGAGCGCAAAAAGCCGGCATGGTCCTCGGTGGCCAGCACATGGCGCTCCATCCAGGCGCGAAAGCGCTCGCGCTCGCGGGCGATCTGATCCCAGGCGAGGTAGAAGGCATTGTCACGATCGTAATAGCCTTGGGCGTAGGAGGGATGGGCGCCGCCGGGGACCGGGCAGACCGCGGTCACCACCCAGTGGGGCAGGATGCAGGCATTGGGCGGGGCGTCGAGCTCGTCCACCACCTCCTCCACGGTGACGATGCTGCGGCGTGCTGCCAGCACCACCTCCTTCTGACAGCCGACGATCCCCCAGAGATGGACATTGCCGCGGCGATCCGCCCGCTGGGCGTGGATGATGGCCACATCGGGGCGGATCGCCTTCACCGCCGCCAGCCGGCGGCCGGTGAAGGGGCAGCTGATGAAGCGGATCTCGGGATTGTGGGCGGGCAGATCCGAGCCGTGATAGCCGTCCAGAAGGCCGAAGGGCAGGCCCGAGGCGCCGGCCACATAGGCGCTGGCGAGCCCGGCGTGGCTGTGTTCCACCAGCTCTAGGGGGTGGGGCCAGCCGCGTTCGACCGCATCGCGCAGGCGGTGGAGCGAGCCCACGCCGGGATTGCCGCCCCAGGCGAACACCAGCCGGCGGGCGCAGCCCATGCCGATGAGCTGGTCATAGACCAGGTCGGGGGTCATCCGCACGAGGGTGAGATCCCGCCGCCCCTGGCGGATGAGCTCGTGGCCGGCGGCGTGGGGGATCAGATGGGTGAAGCCTTCGAGGGCCACCACATCGCCGTCCCGCACGAGCCCGGCGACGGCCTCCCTGAGGCTGGTGATCTCGGCCATGGGTGCCGGCTCCTCCCGGTCTCGGGCCGCGGTGCCAGCGGGTCGAGGGCTTGTCAAGCTCGATAATCGGTCATATGTGCGATAAGCGCACAATTGGAGCCGCCGCATGGCCAGCCGCGATCCCGACTTCATGCTCTCCCTCGCCCGCGGGCTCGCGGTGCTGCGCGCCTTCGGCGAGGCCCGCGGGCCGCTCGGGGTGAGCGAGGCGGCACGGCGCACCGGCATCTCGCGGGCGGCCGCGCGCCGCTGTCTCGAGACGTTGACGCGCCTGGGCTACGCCGCCCGCGAGGGGCGGCTGTATCATCTGCGCCCCAAGGCGCTGGAGCTGGGGTACGCCTTTCTCGCCTCGGAACCGCTACCGCGGACCCTGCAGCCGGTGCTGGAACAGGTGCGCGATCGGCTCGGCGAATCCTGTTCCGCCGGCGTGCTGGAGGGGAGCGAGGTGGTCTATGTGGCGCGGGCGCCGGCGCGGCGGGTGCTGTCCATCACCCTCTCGGTGGGAAGCCGCCTTCCCGCCTTCTGCACCTCCATGGGGCGGGTGCTGCTGGCGGGGCTGCCGCCGGCGCAGCGACGCCAGCTGCTGGCGGCAAGCGATCTGCGGCCCCACACCACCGCCACCGTGACGGATCTCGAGGAACTGCTGGCGCTGCTGGAGCGGGTGGCGGTGCGGGGCTATGCGGTGGTGGACCAGGAGCTGGAGCCGGGGCTGCGCTCCATCGCTGTCCCCATCCTCGGCCCCCGGGGCGAAGTGCTGGCGGCCATCAATGTGGGCGTCCATGCTGAGCGCTGGACGGTGGAGGCGATGGAGGCGAAGATCCTGCCACTCCTGCGGCGGGTGGCGGAACTGGTGGCCCCGGCCTTCCGCGTGCCTGCCGGGGCCAGCCGCTGACCCGCACCCGCCCGCCGCAGGCGCCACGGATGCCGCCGCCAACGCGGGGGGCAAGCGTCGTGCGCGTGGGCTCACCCGGCGCCCGCTGGCTCGCCTATGCGCTTTCGCCCCCAAAGCATCTTGTGCGGGCGCACCTCTCTCCTTCCATCCGCCGGCACCCGCCCGCTGCGGCGCCGCCGGATCTGCCCGTACCTTTCCGGTCAATCGACGATGTGAATGTGGACCAGGGCGGGCTCGCCGCCGCGGGTGGCGGCAAGAGCCCGGGCAAGGGCTGGCGCCAGCGCCTCGGGCGCGGTCACCGACTCGGCCACAAGCCCGCAGGCGCGGGCGAGGGCAGCATAGTCCTGCGGCGGGCCGAGGTCGGTCATGGGCATGGGCACGCTCTGAGCGGCGGCACCGTCGGGATGGAGCTCCCGCACCACCCGCCGCACCGTGCCCCAGCCGCCATTGTCCAGCACCAGGGTCAGCACCGCGAGACCGTGGGCCACCGCCAGCCGGTGGGCCGCCGGCGGATTGGCGAAGAGATAGGCGCCATCGCCCACCACCGCGATACAATCGCGTGCGGGATCGGCGAGCTTGGCCCCGAGTGCCGCCGCCACCGCCCAGCCGAGACCGCCCACCGGCGGCTCCTGGAACCAGGAATCGGGCGTCCGGCAGGGCAGCACCCCCAGGATCGCCCCGAGTTCGGAAAACACGCTCCAGGGCCGATCCTCGAGGAGGCGCCCGAGCGCTGCGCTCACCTGCCCGCGGGTGAGACCGCCGCCATCCGGCCGGGCGGCCGCTGCCACCTGTTCACGCCAGCGCCGGTGGGCGCGCGCCACCGCCTGCTGCCAGCGGGTGGTCACCGCGCTGCCATGCGCCTCCAGCGCATCCAGCAGGGCCGTGAGCGCCCCATCCAGCTCCCCCACGAGCCCCAGATGGAGCGGGAAGGTGCGCACCGGGGTGGTGGCGAACAGCGGATCGGGGCCCAGCTGGATCACCCGGGCGGTGGGGCCCAGCGCCCCCTTTGGCGGCGGCCAGGGTGCCAGGGAGTCCAGCAGCAGCACCACATCTGCCGCCGCCAGCAGGTGTTCGGGCTCGGGGCCGATGTGGCAGGGATGGTCGGTGGCAAGCGCACAGCGGTTCGCCCACCAGCTGCAGAGGGGAATGCCCCGGGCCTCGAGGGTGGCGGCGAAGCGGGCGAACAGGGCGGGATCGGCCGGGCCGCGCTGGGCGATCACCAGCGGTCGGCGGGCGCGGGCGAGCCAGCGGGCGGCTTCGGCCACCGCCGCCGGGTCGGGAGCGATGGTGGTGGGGCGCTGTCCGAGCGGCGGATCCTGCAGCGCGGCGGGCACCGGTTGATAGAGCACCTCCCGCGGCAGCGCCAGATAGACCGGCCCGCGCGGGGTGGAGCCCGCCACCGCCAGCGCCCGGTCCAAAAGCGGTGCCGTCTGTTCCGGCAGGCGCAGCTCATGGTCCCATTTGGTGGGCTCGCGCACCATCGACGCCTGATCGCGCATCTCCTGGCCCCAGTTGATGGGGATGGTGCGGGCGCCGAAGCGGCCGGCCTCGGCCCAGGGGGTGCGGCCCGACATGAGCAGGAGCGGTACCCGGTCGGAGGCGGCATTGAGGGTGCCGATGACGGCATTGGCAAGGCCCACATTGGTGTGGACCATCACCGCCTGGGGCCGGCGCGAGAGCAGGTGATGGCCGTGGGCAAGGCCAAGGGCCAGGTGCTCGTGGGCTGCTGTCACCGGCTGCGGCAGGGCGACGCCCTTGGCCCGGAGCGCGGCGTAGGCCTCGATCAGCGGCGGGAAGTCGGTGCCGGCATTGACAAACAGATGGCGAATGCCATGGCGGGCAAGCCGCCGCCAAAGCACCGCGGCGGCGCTCGTGCGGATATCGCCTGAGGCTGGGGCCATGGTCAGCCTCCCAGAAGCCGTGGCAGCCACAGGGTGAGGCCGGGAAAGGCCACCAGCAGCGCCACCCGCAGCAGTTCCGCCAGAAAGAAGGGCACCACACCGCGGAACACCTCGGCCATGGGCACCCCCTCGGCCAGGGCGGCGATGACGAACACATTGAGGCCCACCGGCGGGGTGATGAGCCCCAGTTCCACCACGATCAGGGCGACGATGCCGAACCAGATCTTGAGGTCCTCGGTGGCAAGACCGAAGGCGGCACCCTCGGCCCCCTGGAAGGGGCCGCCGTTGAGCTCCACCAGCACCGGCCAGAAGAAGGGCACCACCAGCAGGATCATGGAAAGGCTGTCCATGAGGCAGCCCAGCAGGATCAGGGCCAGCAGGAACAGCAGGATCACCGCAAGCGGCGGCAGCCCGGCCTCGATGATCCAGCCGGCCGCGGCCTGGGGCACGCCGGTGCGGGCCATGAAGATCTTGAGCATCTCCGCGCCGAAGACGATCAGATAGACCATGCCGGTGGTGCGGGCGGTCTCCAGCAGCGCCTCCACCAGATCCTCAAGGCGCGGCCGGCGGCGGTACCACCACATGAGCCCCACCAGAAACACCCCCACCGCGGCCGCCGGCGTGGGGTTGTAGAAGCCGGCATACATGCCGCCCACCACCAGGCCGAAGATCGCCAGCACCGGCAGCACCCCGAGGGTGGCGGCGATGGTCTCGGCCCGGTCGGGCCGCCGACCCGGCGGCGCCAGCGCCGGGTCCAGCCGGATGGTGGCAGCGATGGCGAG
>WFXL01000052.1 GCA_015490605.1 Rhodospirillales bacterium | reverse complement strand
GGTGACGCTCGACTATCTGCGCCTCACCGGTCGCGATCCCGAGCTGGTGGCGCTGGTGGAGGCCTATGCCAAGGCCCAGGGCCTCTGGCGCGATGCCGACACGCCCGATCCCGACTACACCGAGGTGGTGGAGCTGGATCTCAGCACCGTCGAACCGTCCCTCGCCGGACCGCGGCGGCCGCAGGACCGGGTGCCGCTCTCGCGCGCCAGGGCGGCCTTCGAGCAGGCGCTGCCGGAGCTTGTGCGCGGGGGCGAGCCGGATCGGCGGGTGCCGGTGGCGGGGGCGGACTTCGAGCTGCGCCACGGCGATGTGGTGATCGCCGCCATCACCTCCTGCACCAACACCTCCAACCCGAGCGTGATGATCGCTGCCGGGCTTTTGGCGCGCAAGGCCCGCGCCCGCGGCCTCAGGCCCAAGCCCTGGGTCAAGACCAGCCTCGCCCCGGGTTCGCGGGCCGTGAGCGACTATCTCGCCCGCCTCGGCCTGCAGGAGGATCTGGATGCCCTCGGCTTCGAGCTGGTGGGCTATGGCTGTACCACCTGCATCGGCAATTCCGGACCGCTGCCCGAGCCCATCGCCCGCGCCATTCGCGAGGGCCAGCTGGTGGCCGCGGCGGTGCTCTCGGGCAACCGCAACTTCGAGGGCCGCATCCATCCGCTGGTGCGGGCCAACTATCTCGCCTCACCGCCGCTGGTGGTGGCCTATGCGCTTGCGGGCAGCCTCCGGCGCGATCTGGTGAACGAACCTCTGGGCAAGGACCGCGAGGGGCGGCCGGTCTATCTGCGGGACATCTGGCCCAGCGCCGAGGAAGTGGCAGCGGCGGTGCGGGAGGCGGTCACGCCCGAGGCCTATCGCCGCTCCTATGCCGATGTCTTCGCCGGCGACGAGCACTGGCAGGCCATCGCCCCGGCCGAGACGGGCCTCACCTATGCCTGGGATCCCGCCAGCACCTATGTGCGCCGGCCGCCCTATTTCGACGGCATGACCCCCAAGCCGCCGGCGCAGGTGGAGGATATCCTCGGTGCGCGGCCGCTCTGCATCCTCGGCGATTCCGTCACCACCGACCACATCTCGCCCGCCGGCGCGATCCCGCCCGACAGCCCCGCCGGCCGCTATCTCCTGGAACACGGCGTGCCGGTGGAGGAATTCAACTCCTACGGTGCCCGCCGCGGCAACCATGAGGTCATGATGCGTGGCACCTTCGCCAACATCCGCCTGCGCAACGAGATGGTGCCGGAGCGCGAGGGCGGCTTCACCCGCCTCATGCCCGAGGGCGAGGTGACCACCGTGTTCGAGGCGGCCATGGCCTATCGCGAGCGCGGCGTGCCGCTGGTGGTGATCGGCGGGCGCGAATACGGCACCGGCTCCTCGCGCGACTGGGCCGCCAAGGGGCCGCGGCTGCTGGGCGTGCGCGCGGTCATCGCCGAAAGCTTCGAGCGCATCCACCGCGCCAATCTGGTGGGCATGGGGGTGCTGCCGCTGGTCTTCCCGGAGGGGGTGAGCCGCCGCACCCTCGGCCTCGACGGCTCGGAGGTGTTCGACCTCATCGGCCTCGCCCAGGGGCTGAGGCCGCGGATGACGGTGGGACTCCGCATCCATCGCGCCGACGGGCGCACCGAGGAGGTGGAGCTGCTGGCGCGGCTCGATACCGAGGAGGAGGTGGAGTACTACCGCCATGGCGGCATCCTCCATTATGTGCTGCGCCAGCTGCTGCGTCAGCCAAGCACCTGAGCCGCAGGGTCACCCCGCCGGCAGCAGCATGGCCGCCGAAAGCGGCGCCGGGGCCTTCGGCTGCCGGTGGGTGGCGGGGAGCTTGAGGGATGGCCGGGGCACCGGGCGGTGAGGCCGAAAGCTTTGCCGCGCTCCTGGCCGAGCTTCGCGCCTGCCGGCGGTGTGCGCCCTCGCTGCCGGTGCCGCCGCGGCCCGTCTTCCAGCTCCACCCCACAGCCCGCGTTCTGCTGATCAGCCAGGCCCCGGGGCGGGCGGCACAGCGCTCGGGGCGGGTGTTCGACGATCCGAGCGGCGAGCGGCTGCGGGCATGGCTCGGAGTGGATCGGGCCACCTTTTATGATCCCACCTGTTTTGCCGTCTTGCCCATGGGCCTGTGCTGGCCCGGGCGCAGCCGTGCGGGCGATGCGCCACCGCCCTCGCCGACGGTTGAACCGCCTCACCGGCGCGGCATATCCGCCAGGAGGAGACGTGCCATGGCTGACATCCGCGCCGAGCAGGAGGCCCTCGCCGAGGAATTCGCGCTGTTCGACACGCCGCGCGACAAGCTCGAGTATTTGCTGGAGCTGGGGCGCGGCCTCGAACCCCTGGAGGAGGAGGCGAAGATCGAGGCCAACCAGGTGCGCGGCTGTCAGAGCCAGGTGTGGATGGTGGCAAGCTTTGATCCGGAGAGCCGCCGGCTGGTGCTGCGCGCCGATTCGGATGCCCTCATCGTCCGCGGGCTGATCGCGCTGTTGCTGCGGCTCTACTCCGGCCGCATGCCCGAAGAGATCCTCGCCCATCCGCCGGAGGTGTTCGAGCGCATCGGCCTCGGCCGGCTGCTCACGCCCGGCCGGCAGAACGGCCTGTGGTCGATGGTGGAGCGCATCCGCGAGATCGCCCGCATCTATGCCGCTGCCGAGCCCGCCCGCGCCGGCGCCTGAGGCGCGCGGACACCCGCCGGGCCGGGCCGCGCGCCGGATGGACCGACCTTCCGATCGCGAATCGGAAGGGGCATGGTGCGGGTCGCGGGGGCATCGCGTCGGGTCGCGAAAGTCCAGCCTGCGTGTTGGAGGCGCTGTCCATGACCGTCTCATAGGGGATGGTGCGACCCAGCGGCCCCCAGCGGCGACGCGGCCTTCGGCCGTCAGCCCTGGCCGTCCTCACTGCCTTCCGGTGGCGCCTTGCGGGCGGCCTCGCGCTCGCGCAGATAGTCCTCGGTGGTGCGCGGCCTGGGGCGCTCTCGAAGGCCCAGCACCTGCCCGCGGCTGCGCTCGAACTCGGTGATCACGCGACAGTTGTCGCACATCTCCACCACCGCGATCTCTTCCTCGCTCTCATACATCCAGTGGCGTCCCAGCAGCATCCCCTTGATCTTGCGGATCATGCTGGGAGCGCCGATGGGCTTGCCGCAGCGGCGGCAGAGGAACGGCTCTTCCTCGTTGAGGACTCGCTGTTCGCGCGCAGCCGGGGTGAGGTCGAGCCGCGGCTCCAGGCGGATCACCTTCTCGGGACAGGTGCGGGCGCAGAGGCCGCACTGGATGCAGTTCTGCTCGAGAAAGCGCACCTGGGGCTTGTCGGGATTGTCGAACAGCGCGCCAGCAGGACAGCAGCCCACGCACGAAAGACACAGGGTGCAGCCGGCGGTGTCGATGTGGATGGTGCCAAAGGGTGCACCTTGTGCGAGCGGGATGGTGGCAACCGGCGTCGGGGCGTGGGCCGCCAGATGCTCGAGGCTCATGAAGACGAGCTCGCGCCGGCCGGCCAGCGGCCGGAAGGCGGCAGGCGGCACGCCGCCTTCGGGCAGATCCCGCAGCGTTTCCAGAAGCGCCTCGGGGTCATCCTCGAGCAGCAGGCGCGCGCGCCCCGCGCCCAGGCCCAGGGCCGCGAGCACGCTTTCCACCAGCTGGAGATTGCGCGCCACCGCCTCATGGTCCTCGCGCCGTGCCGGCGATGCCAGCACCAGGACCGCGGATGCCCCCCAGGCGAAGGCGGCGAACAGGTGATCAAGGCCCAGCTGGCCGCTCTCCTGCAGCCGCAGCGGCAGCACCCGCGCCGGCAGCCCCGGCCCCAGCCGCGCCAGGGCGGTGATGAGCTCGCTCCCATGAGGGTCGGCATGGGCCAGCACCACCGGATCGCGCCCGCCCGCCTTCTGATAGGTACCAAGCAGGAGCTGCAGGCGCTCGGCCAAGGTGGCGGGGGGCGGCAACGCATAGCGGATCGCCTCGGTGGGGCAGACCGCGCTGCAGCTGCCGCAGCCGGCGCAGACATGGGGGTCCACCGCCACATGGTCGCCGTCGGGCGCAATCGCCCCGGTGGGGCAGACGTCGAGGCAACGGGTGCAGCCGGTGATGCGGTTGCGGCTGTGGGCACAGCGCTGCGGCTCGAAGGTCACATAGCGCGGCTTTTCGAACTCGCCGGCAAGGTCTGCCAGGGTGAAGAGGGCACGTTCCACCGCGGCGGGATCGCGCGGATCGGGCCGCTCATAGCCGTCTCGCTTTGCGGGTGCGGTCACGAGCGGCGTGCCGCCGCTGAGGTCGAGGACGAGATCACATTCGAGGGTCACCGGCTCGGCCGCCGGCTGTTCGAACCGCAGCAGCGCACGTGAGGAGGGCAGGGCCTTAGCGAACCCCTCCACCTCCGCCCTGAAGGCGCCGAGATGGCCCCGGAGATGGCGGATGCGGCCGCGATAGACCGGCACCTGATCGATGCGCGGCGGCATCACCTCCTCGCTGCCGTCCAGCAGCACGCTGGGCTCGAGCCGGCCCACCAGCCGCCGGGCCGCCTCCAGGGCCTGCTCATCACGCCCATAGACCAGGATGCGGCCTTGCGATTCCAGGGTGATCGCCGGTGGCGGCGGCACCTCCACCGTCGCCTCGGCCAGAAGTGCGGCCATCTTGGGCAGGGCCTGGCTGGCCTCCGCCGACCAGCCGGCGCGATCGCGCAGGTCCACGAACAGCAGGTCCGCCTCCGCCTCCTCGCCCGCCGCTTGCGCCGCCTCCTCGGCGAGGGCGCGGAACAGCGGCGCCTCCTGCTCGCATGCCACCAGCAGCGGCTCGCCGGTGGCAAGGGCGCGCCGGAACACGTCCACCTCGCGACGGCACAGCTGACGGCAGGGTGCCGCCACCGGCTCGAGCCCGAGGGCACGAGCGAGCCCCCGCACATCCAGCGGCAGCGTGTCGTCACAGGTGCAGAGGAGACAGCGGCGGCCGGCGAGCTTCACGGGAAGTTGCCTCCCTTTTGCCTCTTTACAGCGCGGCGGGAACCTGTCTAGCATCTCTCGCGTATCGGGCAAGGTGCTGCCATGGACGCGCAGGGGGGCGAGCGACCGGGTTACGCGGCGTTGCGGCTGGGCGTGGTGATGGAGCGACGCCGCATCGACCATCCCTGGCAGAAGTGGCGGGTGGCGGCGGTGGCGGTGGTGCCGGAGCCGCCGGAACTGCCGGTGGGCCACCCCATGGTGCGGGGCGAGGACTTCGAGCGCGTCCACGGCGGCACGCTGTGGCTCGAACTCTTCCGCGATGAGACCGAGGCCTACAAGTACAATCTCTCGGCGACACGGCCGTCGGTCTATGTGGTGCTGCGGGAAGAGGAGCAGGGCGGCGTGTGGGGCCTGCGGCCGGTGCTGGTGTCGGCCTCTCCCTGGGATTCCCAGGCGCATGGGGAGACCGCCGACGACCGGGTGGATGCGGTGCCGATGCCGGAGCCGGTGATCGCCTTCGTCAAGGCCTTCGTCGATCGCTGGCACGTGGACCGGCCCTTCTACAAGCGCCGGCGCAAGCGCCACGATCGCGCGCCCGGCGACGTGAGCGAGTTCGTCCGTCTTGGCGCCGTGGAGGAGGAGGGATGAGTCGGCGCCTTGATGAAGGGGAGGAGGGCTTTCTCGAACGCTGGTCGCGGCGCAAGCGCGAGGCCAGCAGGCGCCAGCGCGCGCCGCGAGCGGAGGTGCGGGAAGCGGAGAAAGTGGCGGAGGCGACGCCCGCAGCACCGCAGACGCCGGCGGCGGAAGCCGGGGCGGTGGATCCGGCGAGCCTGCCGGATCCGGACACCCTCGGGCCGGGGGCCGACTTTCGGGTGTTTCTGCGGGACGGGGTGCCGGAGGAGCTCAAGCGGCGGGCGCTCAGGCGGCTGTGGCGAACCAACCCCATCATCCGCAGCGTCGACATGCTGGACGACTATTGCGAGGACTTCACCGACGCTGCCACGGTGGTGGCGGGACTGCGCACCGTGTGCAAGGCCGGACGCGACCTGCAGGCGAAGCTGGAGGAAGGCGAGCGCAAGCTCGAGGAGATAGCCGGACAGGGCGACGCGCGGCCTATGGGCGAGGGTAGCGAGCCCGTGCAGGGTGAGGCGGTGGCGGCCCATGGCGACGAACACCCCGATGGGGAAGGTGTAGAACGCCCGACTTGATCGATTTGGCATGCAGGTTTAGAATGTCCTCCAGTTCGGGGAGGTGGAGGCTTGCGAAACGCCGGAATCGCCCGCGAACAGCTGAAGGAACTGCCGGTCATGACGGCCGAGGAGGAGGCGGCGCGGGCGGGGCTCTACCGACTGCTGTCAGCGTGGCTTGCCCGGCCACCGGGGTTGGAGCTTGTGGCTCAGACGACCCGCCTCGGCGGGCCTGGTCCCTTGGGGGGAGCGCTGGCAGCCTTGGCGGCGGCGGCAGGGGAGGCGGAGCCGGCGGAGCTGGAGCGCGAGTACCACGAGCTTTTCATCGGCCTCGGGCGGGGCGAGCTCGTGCCCTATGCGTCCTACTACCGGACCGGTTTCCTCTATGAGAAGCCGCTGGCCGAGCTGCGGGCGGAGCTGGAGCGGCTGGGGGTGGCCCGCCGGGAAGGCAATCACGAGCCCGAGGACCATGTGGCGAGCGTGCTGGAGGTGATGGCGGGGCTGGTGGCGGGGCGCTTTGGCGACGGCAGTCTCGGGCTTCAGCGGAGTTTCTTCGCCCGCCACATGGAGCCGTGGATGGGGCGGTTCTTCCACGACCTCGAGCGTGCCCGCGCCGCCCGGGTGTATGGCCACATCGGTCGGGTGGGCAGGCTGTTCATGGAGGTGGAGCGCGTGGCCTTCGGGCTCGAGGGACGGACGGTGGGTCACGCGTGAGTTGCGGGATCGGCAGGAGGGAAGCGGCGATGAAGCGCGAAGGCAGGGAGATCTCCAAGGAACGGCGCAACTTCCTGAGGCTCGCCGGCCTCGGCACGGTGGCCGCCGGTGCGGCGGCGGTGATGGGCGGTGAGCGGGCCGCGGCGGCGACGGCCGGAACCTCTTCCCGGCGCGGCTATCGCGAGACCGAGCAGGTGAGGAAGTACTACGAGCTCGCGCGCTTTTGAGGCGAGCGGGAGAGGAGGGGAACCATGCTGAAGAAGCGGGCGGCAGGCGGCCGCGGACGTTCGCCCATGGCGGCGGTGGTGGCCGGTCTCGGGCGTGAGGCGCTGGACCGCCGGACCTTTCTGCGCAACACCGGGCTCACGGCGGCGGGTGTGGGCGCGCTCGGGCTCTCGGCCGGGATGGTGGAGGAGGCCGCCGCCCAGGCGGTGGCCCAGGCGGCCGAGGTGGAGCTCAAGAAGACGGTGTGCACCCACTGTTCGGTGGGCTGCACGGTGATCGCCGAAGTGCAGAAGGGCGTGTGGATCGGCCAGGAGCCCGGGTTCGACAGCCCCTTCAACCTCGGGGCCCATTGCGCCAAGGGGGCGTCGGTGCGCGAGCACGCCATCGGCGATCGCCGGCTCAAATATCCCATGAAGCTCGAGGGCGGCCAGTGGAAGCGGATCTCCTGGGAGCAGGCCATCGACGAGATCGGCAGCCAGCTCCTCAAGATCCGTGAGGAGTCGGGGCCCGATTCGGTCTACTGGCTCGGCTCGGCCAAGCACAGCAACGAGCAGGCCTATCTGTTCCGCAAGTTTGCCGCCTTCTGGGGCACCAACAACGTCGATCATCAGGCGCGCATCTGCCATTCCACTACCGTCGCCGGCGTGGCCAACACCTGGGGCTACGGGGCGATGACCAATTCCTACAATGACATCAACCGGTCCCGCTGCGTGCTGATGATCGGCTCCAACGCCGCCGAAGCCCATCCGGTGGCGATGCTGCACATTCTGCGGGCGAAGGAGATCAACAACGCCCCCATCATCGTCTGCGATCCGCGCTTTACCCGCACGGCGGCCCACGCCGACGAATATGTGCGCTTCCGTCCGGGTACCGACGTGGCACTGGTGTGGGGTATTCTCTGGCACATCTTCGAGAACGGCTGGGAGGACAAGGAATACATCCGCCGACGCGTGTGGGGCATGGACCGGGTGCGCGAGGAAGTGCGCAAGTGGACGCCGGAGGAGGTGGAGAATGTCACCGGCGTGCCGCCCTCGCAGGTGAAGCGGGTGGCGCGGCTTCTGGCCATGAACCGCCCGGCCACGGTGGTCTGGTGCATGGGCGGCACCCAGCATCACATCGGCAACAACTTCACCCGCGCCTACTGCATCCTGATGCTGGCGCTGGGCAACATCGGCGTCTCAGGCGGCGGTGCCAACATCTTCCGCGGCCACGACAACGTCCAGGGTGCGACCGATCTGGGCGTGCTCAGCCACACCCTGCCGGGCTACTATGGGCTCTCCGAGGGCGCCTGGAAGCACTGGGCGCGGGTGTGGGACGTGGACTATGAGTGGCTGCTGGGCAATTTCCACTCCAAGGAGCTGATGGAGTCCAAGGGGATCCCGGTGTCGCGCTGGTTCGACGGCGTGCTCGAGGATCCCGCCAATATGGACCAGCCCGACCGCATCCGAGCAATGATCTTCTGGGGGCATGCGCCCAACTCCCAGACGCGCCTGCCGGATATGCGCAAGGCGATGGGGATGCTCGACCTCCTGGTGGTGGTCAATCCCTATCCCACCATGACGGCGGTGATGCATGACCGCAGCGACGGGGTCTATCTGCTGCCGGCCGCAACCCAGTTCGAGACCTACGGCTCGGTCACCGCATCCAACCGCTCGATCCAGTGGCGCGAGAAGGTGGTGGATCCGGTGTTCGAATCGAAGCCCGATCACGAGATCATGTATCTCCTCGCCAAGAAGCTCGACGAGGGGATGCCGGGCTTCTCGGAGAACCTCTTCAAGCACATCCAGATCAACGGCACCGAGCCGCTGGTGGAGGACATCACGCGCGAATTCAACCGCGGCATGTGGACCATCGGCTACACCGGCCAGTCGCCGGAGCGGCTGAAGCTCCACATGAAGTATCAGTACGCCTTCGACAAGACCACCCTCCGCGCCAAGGGCACCGAGGTCGATGGCGAATACTATGGCCTGCCGTGGCCCTGCTGGGGCAAGCCGGAGATCAAGCATCCCGGCACGCCGATCCTCTATGACACCTCCAAGCATGTCATGGAAGGTGGCCTCACCTTCCGGGCGCGCTTCGGGGTGGAATATGAGGGTGAGAACCTGCTGGCCGAGGGCAGCTACTCGGTGGGCTCGGAGATCAAGGATGGCTATCCCGAGTTCACCATGGAGCTGTTGATGCAGCTCGGCTGGGACAAGGATCTCACCGAGGAGGAGCGGCAGACCATCGAGTCCATTGCCGGGCCCAAGACCAACTGGAAGACCGACCTCTCCGGCGGCATCCAGCGGGTGGCCCTCAAACATGGCTGTGCGCCCTTCGGCAACGCCAAGGCGCGCTGCTATGTGTGGAACTTCCCGGATCCGGTGCCGGTACACCGCGAGCCGCTCTATGCCCCGCGGCGGGATCTGGTGGCCAAGTACCCCACCTATGAGGACCGGAAGTTCTACCGCCTGCCGACCCTCTACCGGTCGATCCAGGAGCAGGACTTCTCCAAGGATTATCCCTTCATCCTGACCTCCGGACGGCTGGTGGAATACCAGGGCGGCGGTGACGAGACCCGCTCCAATCCGTGGCTGGCGGAGCTGCAGCAGCACATGTTCGTGGAGATCAATCCCTATGATGCCAATACGCTCGGCATCCGTGACGGCCAGATGGTGTGGGTCGAGGGGCCGCCGAGCCCGTTCGGCGGTCAGGGTCGTATCCTCGTCCGCGCTCTGGTGACGGAGCGGGTGGGACGCGGCGTCGCCTTCATGCCGTTCCACTTCGGCGGCTGGTGGATGGGCGAGGATCTGCGCGAGAAGTACCCGGAGGGGGCCGACCCCTATGTGCTGGGGGAGGCGTCCAATACCGCCCAGACCTACGGCTACGACTCCGTCACCCAGATGCAGGAGACCAAGACCACGCTGTGCCGGATCGTGCCGGCGTGAGGAGGTGAGCCATGGCACGCATGAAGTTCCTCGTGGACGCCGAGCGCTGCATCGAGTGCAACGCCTGCGTCACCGCCTGCAAGAATGAGCACCTGGTGCCCTGGGGGATCAACCGGCGCCGCGTGGTCACCATCAACGACGGCCTGCCGGGTGAGCGCTCCATCTCCATCGCCTGCATGCACTGTTCCGATGCCCCCTGCGTGGCGGTGTGCCCGGTGGACGTGTTCTACACCACCGAGGAGGGGATCGTCCTCTGGAACAAGGACCTGTGCATCGGCTGCGGCTACTGCTTCTACGCCTGCCCCTTCGGGGCGCCGCAGTATCCGCAGGCGGGCAACCTCGGCACCCGCGGCAAGATGGACAAGTGCACCTTCTGCGCCGGCGGTCCCGAGCCCGACGGCAGCGAGGCGGAGTTCGTCAAATATGGCCGCAACCGCATCGCCGAGGGCAAGCTGCCGCTGTGTGCGGAGCTCTGCGCCACCAAGGCGCTGCTCGCGGGCGACGGCGATGTCATCGCCGACATCTACCGCGAGCGGGTGGTGGCCCGGGGCTTCGGCTCGGGCGCCTGGGGCTGGGGGACCGCCTACGGCCTCAAGGGCGGCATCTGATGGCCGGGCGGCACGGGAGGGGCACGCGTGGCC
>WFXL01000051.1 GCA_015490605.1 Rhodospirillales bacterium | reverse complement strand
CATCGAGGAGGTGGAGGCCTTGGGCCGAAGCGAACGCCACGCCGTCGAAAGCCTCCTGGAGACCGTGATCGAACATCTGCTGAAACTCCAGTTCTCGCCTGCAGTCGAACCGCGGCACGGATGGATCACCACCGTCTGGCGCAGCCGGCGTGAACTCCAACGCCGACTTACCCCGTCGCTGCGGCGTCACCTCCAGCGCCAGCTGCAACACCACTGGCAGGCCGGGCGGGAGGCCGCCCGCTTTGCTTTGGAACTCCACGGCGAGGACGAGGCGGCAGCGCGGCTGCCACAGCACTGCCCCTGGACACTCAAGCAGCTGCTGGACCCCGACTTCTGGCCGGAGGGTATGGATGTCGACGGCAACCGATGAGCTCGGCCGTCTCTATGAAGAGGACTTCTACGCCTGGACCCGGCAGCAGGCGAAGGCACTGCGTGCACTCGCCCGCACCCGCCCCAACGTTCCCGTCGACTGGCAGCACCTCATCGAGGAGGTGGAGGCCTTGGGCCGAAGCGAACGCCACGCCGTCGAAAGCCTGCTGATCACCCTCATGGGACATCTGCTGAAGCTCGCCTTCTCGCCGGCAGGCGAGCCTCGCCGGGGGTGGAAGGCGACGGTGGTGCGCACGCGGGGTGAACTGGAACGGCGCCTCACACCCACCCTGCGTCGCCATCTGGCACGCATTCTGCCCCAGCTCTACGGCCATGCCCGGAGGGAAATCGCCGTCCTGCTCAGCGAATATGGCGAGGGGAAGGCGGCAGCGCGGCTGCCGCAGCACTGCCCCTGGACGCTCAAGCAGCTGCTGGACCCCGACTTCTGGCCGGCGGAAGATGGGGGCGCCCCGCCGGCCTGAGGATGCTTCCGCCCGAGGCTTCGGCCGTGCTAACCGGAGCCGGGCCCCGAAGCGAGAGGGAGGAGTGGGAGATGCGCATCACCTGGCTGGGCCATGCCGCCTTCCACATCCAGGCGGCCGGTCAGGACATCCTCATCGACCCGTTCTGGACCGGCAATCCCAAATACCCCCAGGGATACGAGGACAGGCTCACCAAGGTGGATACCATCGTCCTCACCCACGGCCATGAGGACCACCTGGGCGATACCGTGCGGCTCGCCAAGAAATTCGGTGCCACCGTGGTGGCTCAGTATGAGATCTGCATGTTCGTCAACGGGCAGGGCGTGGAGCGGCTCGAGCCCATGAACACCGGCGGCTGCATCAAACGCGAGGGGGTACGCTACTGTATGGTCCCCGCCTTCCACAGTTCCGCCGTCATCCGCGACGGCACGCCGGTGACCATGGGCGATCCCGCAGGCTTCGTGATCGAGGCCGAGGGCACTGCCGTCTATCACGCCGGCGATACCTGCGTGTTCTCCGACATGGCGCTGATCCAGCGGATCTACCGGCCGAAGGTGGGGCTGATCCCGGTGGGCGATCGCTTCACCATGGGGCCGGAGACAGCCGCCCTTGCCTGCAACGAGTTCCTCGACCTCGAGGTGATCGTGCCGATCCACTGGGGCACCTTCGACCTGCTCCACGGCGATCCGCACGAGTTCGCCCGGCGGGTCCGGCGCGGGCGGGTGGAGATCCTCGAGCCCGGCCAGTCGTTGGAAGTCTGATCACACCGCGGGTGGCCCCGGCGGCAGGGCCGTCGGGGCCGCCCACGTCCAGGGGGAGGCGTCCATGTCCGAGCCCGTGCGGATCGAGCCCGATCCCCACCGTCAGGATGTGGTCCATGTGGTGCTGGACCGCCCCGAACGGCTCAACGCCCTCGATCTCGCCTGCTGGCGGCGGCTTGCGGAAGTCTTCCGCGAGCTCGATAGCGATCTCGGGCTCCGCTGTGTCGTCCTGCGCGGCGTCGATGAGCGCGCCTTCGCTGCCGGCGCCGACATCTCCGCCTTCGAGCGCGAGCGGGCCGATGTGGACCAGGCCCGCATCTATGCCCACACCATGCATGCCGCCATGGAGGCGGTGATGCACTGCCGCCATCCGGTGGTGGCCGCCATCGCCGGAGTCTGCGTCGGCGGCGGGTTGGAGCTTGCTTGTGCCTGTGATCTGCGCATCGCCGGCGAGAGCGCGCGTTTCGGCGTGCCCGTCAAGCGCCTTGGCCTGACCATGTCCTATCGCGAACTCGAGGTGCTGCTGCGCCTCGTGGGCCCCGCCCATGCCGCCGAGATCCTGCTGGAGGGGCGCATCTTCGGGGCCCAGCGGGCGCGCGAGATGGGCCTCGTCAACCGGGTGGTGCCCGATGGCGAGCTCATGACGGAGGTGGCCGCCACCACCGCCCGCATCGCCGCCGGCGCGCCGCTGGTGGCCCGCTGGCACAAGAAGTTCATCCGCCGGCTGATGGACCCCACGCCGCTGTCGTCGGCGGAGCTGGAGGAAGGCTTCGCCGCCTTGGCCACCGAGGACTATCGCCGCGGGGTGCGCGCCTTCCTCACCAAGACCGAGCCCGACTTCATCGGGGAGTGAGGGCGGTGGCGGGGCCGCTTGCGGGCATCCGGGTGATCGAACTGGCCCACATCATGGCCGGGCCGGTGTGCGGACTGATGCTGGCGGATCTGGGCGCCGATGTGGTCAAGGTGGAGCGGCCACCTGATGGCGATGACACCCGCCGGGCGATCCCGCCGGAGATCGGAGGTGAGTCCGCCGCCTTTCTGATGATGAACCGCAACAAGCGCGGCATTGTGCTGGACCTGCGCCATCCCGAGGGGCGGAAAGCGCTGCTGCGGCTGGTGGCGCGGGCGGATGTGCTGGTGGAGAACTATCGCCGCGGCACCATGGAACGGCTCGGCCTCGGCTATGAGGAGGTGCTGCGGCCGCGCAATCCGCGGCTGATCTACTGCGCCCTTTCGGGCTGGGGGCGGAGCGGGCCGTGGGCCGATCGACCGGGCTTCGATCTGGTGGCCCAGGGCGTGGCGGGTCTCATGGCGATCACCGGCGAGGGGCCGGGCCGACCGCCTGTGAAGATGGGTGCCCCCATCACCGACATCACCGCCGGCATCCTCGCCGCCCTCGGGGTGGTGGCGGCGCTGTGGGCGCGCGAGCGCACCGGCGAGGGCTGTCAGGTGGACACCTCGCTGCTCGAGGGTGGCATCGTCCACACCTACTGGCACTCGGCCATCGCC
>WFXL01000050.1 GCA_015490605.1 Rhodospirillales bacterium | reverse complement strand
CTTCCCTCCCCGCAGCATAGGCGCCCGCCTCCGTCCCACCAACAGCTTCGCCGCGACCGATGCCGCGGCCCCGTCGGTCGCGCACCCTTTCGCAGCCCGCAGGCTCCATGCTGAATGCAGCCGGCCGCCCACCCGCCGCCCGCCGCTTGTAGCCGCCGGTGAGTGCACCTAGCTGCCATGCGACAAGGCGTCCGGCCATCCTTGCCGGATGCGCCGGGATTCGGCCATGGATCGGTCAGCATCGACGGCAGCCGCAGTCGGGAGGGAAGTCATGGCAAAGGCACAAGCGAGCGAAGGCCGCACGGCCCTCTACGGCGAGGTCTATCCCGTCAGGCCCGAATGGGCCGAGCGGGCATGGATCACCCGCGAGCAATATGAGGAGATGTACCGCCGCTCGGTCGAGGACCCCGAGGGCTTCTGGGCCGAGCAGGCGCGCCGGTTCGTCACCTGGTACCGCGAGCCTACGAAGATCAAGGATGTCTCCTACCGCCGCCCGGATGTCCACATCCGCTGGTTCTGGGATGGCGAACTCAACGCCTGCTACAACTGCGTCGACCGCCACCTGGAGACCCGCGGCGATCAGGTGGCCATCATCTGGGAGGGGGATGACCCCGCCAAGGACCGCCGCATCACCTATCGCGAGCTCCACCGCGAGGTCTCGAAGCTCGCCAATGTCCTCAAGTCCCTGGGCGTCGGCCGCGGTGATCGGGTCACCATCTACATGCCCATGATCCCCGAGGTGGCCTACGCCATGCTGGCCTGCGCCCGCATCGGCGCGATCCACTCGGTGGTGTTCGGCGGCTTCTCCGCCGACAGCCTCGCCGATCGCATCAATGACGCCCGCGCCAAGCTGGTGATCACCGCCGATGAGGGCATCCGCGGCGGCCGGCGGATCCCCCTCAAGGCCAACACCGACGCCGCGCTGGAAAAATGCGATGGCAACGTACGGGTGCTGGTGTTCCGCTATACCGGCGCGGAGGTGAACTGGGTCGAGGGACGGGACTTCGACGCCTACGCCCTTATGGCCGAGGCCAGCGACGACTGTCCGCCCGAGCGGATGAACGCCGAGGATCCGCTGTTCATCCTCTACACCTCCGGTTCCACCGGCAAGCCCAAGGGGGTGCTCCATACCACCGGCGGTTATCTGGTCTATGCCGCCATGACCCATCGCTATGTGTTCGACTATCATGACGGCGATGTCTACTGGTGCACTGCCGATGTCGGCTGGATCACCGGCCACAGCTACATCGTCTATGGTCCGCTCGCCAACGGCGCCATCACCCTGATGTTCGAGGGCGTGCCCAACTACCCCACCTGGTCGCGCTTCTGGGAGGTGGTGGACAAGCATCAGGTCAACATCTTCTACACCGCACCCACCGCCATCCGCGCGCTGATGCGCGAGGGCGATGACTGGGTCCGGAAGACCTCGCGCAAGAGCCTCAAGCTGCTCGGCACCGTGGGCGAGCCCATCAATCCCGAGGCCTGGCGCTGGTATTATCGGGTGGTGGGCGAGGAGCGCTGCCCCATCGTCGATACCTGGTGGCAGACGGAGACCGGCGGCATCCTCATCACCCCGCTGCCGGGGGCCACCGACCTCAAGCCCGGTTCCGCCACCAAGCCCTTCTTCGGCGTCAAGCCGGCCATCGTCGATGGCGAGGGCCGCATCCTCGAGGGTGCCTGCGAAGGCAATCTGGTGATGCTGGACTCCTGGCCCGGGCAGATGCGGACCGTCTTCGGCGATCACGAGCGCTTCGTCCAGACCTATTTCTCCACCTTCGAGGGGATGTACTTCACCGGCGACGGTGCGCGCCGCGACGAGGACGGCTACTACTGGATCACCGGCCGGGTGGACGATGTCATCAACGTCTCGGGCCACCGTCTCGGCACCGCCGAGATCGAGAGCGCGCTGGTGCAGCATGAAGCGATAGCGGAGGCTGCGGTGGTGGGCTTCCCCCACGACATCAAGGGCCAGGGGATCTACTGCTACGTCATCCTCAAGGAGGGCGTGGAGGGCTCCGAGGAGCTGGTGCAGGAGCTCAAACAGCAGGTGCGGCGGCTCATCGGTCCCATCGCCACGCCTGACGTGATCCAGTTCGTCCCGGGCCTGCCCAAGACCCGCTCGGGCAAGATCATGCGCCGCATCCTCCGCAAGATCGCCGCCGGCGAGTACCAGGATCTGGGTGATACCACCACACTGGCGGAGCCCGCCGTGGTGGATCAGCTGATCGCCGAGGCCAAGCGCCTGCGGGGTTGATCGCCGCCGTCTTCAGGATCGGAGCCGTACGGGAAGGGGCCCTCCGGGGCCCCTTCACGCTAGGGAGCGTTAACCGCTCATTCAGAAAAGCGCTGTAGAAGAGGATGAGCGGCCCCCGGGGGCGGCAGCTGCGGGCCCGGGAGTATGCCCGATGCGCGAGTGCGGCTGCGCCACCGCTGCTGCCATGCCAAGGAGTCATGCGCAGAGGAGCGTGGGGTGCGACGGATGGAGCGGATCGTGCGCACGGAACGCGGGCGGTGCGGTGGGCGGGGCCGCAGGCCGGGGTTGGCGCCCCGGCTTCGAGCCCTGTTGATGGTGGTGGGGCTCGCAGGCGCGGTGGCGGCACTGGCGGCGTGCGAACGATTGCCGGACGCGCCGGCGCGGCCGGCCACGCCGGCGGTCCAGCCTCAGGACTATCGCATCGCTCCGGGGGACACCCTCGCCGTCTTCGTCTGGCAGGACCGGGACCTTTCCCTCACCGTGCGGGTGCGGCCGGATGGGCGCATCTCCCTGCCGCTGGTGGGTGAGGTGGAAGCCGCCGGCAAGCGCCCCGGCGCGCTCTCGCGCGAGCTCGAGCAGCGCTTTGCCGCCTGGGTACAGGATCCGGCGGTGACGGTGGTGGTGCGCGAGAGCGGCGGGCCGGTAGCCGCCGACATCCGCATCGTCGGTGAAGCCGCCAAACCCACCACCCTCGTCTGGCGACCCGGCCTTACGGTACTGGATGCGGTGATCGCCGCCGGCGGGCTGAGTGAATTCGCCGACGGCAACCGCACGATCCTGGTCCGCCGCCAAGGCCGGGAGTTCGTGCGCTATCGCGTGCGGCTCAATGATCTCCTCACGGCCGGTGACATGAGCGCCAATGTGGAACTGGCGCCGGGGGATGTGCTGGTGATCCCGGAGACGGCCTTCTGACATGGCCCAGGATGCCATCGACCATGTGGCCTATTATCTGCGCCAGCTCTGGCGGCGCGCCGGGCTCGTGCTGGCGGTGGCATGGCCGCTGGCGCTCGCGGGCTTCGCCGTCACCCTCCTGTGGCCCGACTCCTACGAAAGCCGCGCACGCCTCTATGTCGACACCGAGACGGTGCTGCAGCCGCTGCTCCAGGGGCTCGCCCCCGAGGTGCAGCCCGAGCGCCGTATCGAGGCCATGCGGCGGGCACTCACCGCGCGTCCCACGCTCGAGCGGGTGGCCCAGCGCACCGGCCTGCTGGCGCCCGAGGCACCGCCGCTTGCCCGCGAGGCGGTGGTGCGGCGGCTTGCGCGCGAGATCCGGGTGGTGGCGGATCGCGACACCCCGGGCCTGTTCACCGTCAGCTGGCGGGCGCGGGATCCGCG
>WFXL01000049.1 GCA_015490605.1 Rhodospirillales bacterium | reverse complement strand
AGACCTCTCCACGCCGCTGTGGACAGACCAACCCGGCCCCGCCCGCCATGCACACCCACCGCACCGCCATCGCCCTCGGCGCCAATCTCGGTGACCGCGAGGCCACCTTCGCCGCCGCCCTCGAAATCCTCACCGCCACCCTCGGCCCGCTGCTGGCCCGCTCGCGCTGGCACGAGACCGCACCGCTCGTCCCACCCGGCGACGATCCCGCCCGCCATCCGCCCTATCTCAACGGCGTGGTGCTGCTGCGCACCGATCTGCCGCCGCCCCTCATCCTGCGCTGTCTGCTGGCCATCGAGCGGCGCTTCGGGCGCGACCGCCAGCGCGAGCGCCGGCGCTGGCAGCCCCGCACCCTCGATCTCGACCTTTTGCTGGTGGAACAGCGGGTGCTGGAAAGCCCGGCGCTGGTGCTGCCCCATCCGCGCCTGCATGAACGCCGCTTCGTGCTGGAACCCCTGGCCGAGGTCTGGCCCGACTGGCGCCATCCGCGCCTCGGGCTGACGGTGCGCGAGCTCCTCGCCCGGCTCGGCGACTGAGGCGGTGCGATGGGCCTTGGGATTCGCCCGCGCTTAGGCTATGGGGAGCATGATCGGCCAGCTGCCGGGGGAGATGCCGCATGCGCGCAGACACACCACGGGTGGTGCTGGTGGTCCCGGAGCCCCGGGGCGCACTCGGCGGCCATCTGGTCTATGATCGCCGGCTTGCCCACGAGCTTGCGGCCCGGGGTCTGGATGTGCGCCTGCATGAGGCCGCAGGCGCCTTTCCTGCACCCACGCCCGAGGAGGTGCGCGCCCTTGCCGCCTTCCTCGACTCCCTTGCCGCCGGCACCACCGTGATCCTGGACAATCTCGTGGGCGGTGCGGTGCCCGAACTGCTGGCCGCCGCGGCCGCCCGGCTGCGGCTGGTGCTGCTGGTGCACCATCCCCTCGCCCTCGAATACGGGCTGCTGCCGGAGGAGGGTCAGCGGCGGCGGGTGCGGGAGCGGGCCGCCCTCGCCCAGGTGGCGGCGGTGCTGGTGCCCTCGCGCACGGTGCGGGATGTGCTGGTGCGCGACTATGCCGTGCCCCCCTTCCGCCTGACCGTGGCGGAACCCGGCATTGAACCGGGACCGGTGGCGCCGGGCTCCGCCGGCGGCGAGCGCCTGCGGCTTTTGTCCCTGGCCGCCGTGACCGCGCGCAAGGACCATCTCACCCTGATCCGCGCCCTCGCCCAGCTGGTGCAGCTGCCCTGGGAGCTGGATCTGGTGGGCAGCCTCGAGTGCGATCCGCTGACGGTGCGGCGCCTGCGCGAGGCCATCGCCGCCTTCGGCCTGGACTCGCGGGTCCATCTCCATGGCGAGCGCCGCGGCGAGGCCCTGGAGGCGCTGTTCGCCCGCGCCGATCTGTTCGTCTCCAGCTCGCGCTATGAGGGCTTCGGCCTTGCCGCCATGGAGGCCATCGCCCGCGGGCTGCCGGTGGTGGCCTGTGCCGGCGGGGCGCTTGCCGAGGTGCTGCCGCCCACGGCGGCGCTGCTGGTGCCGCCGGGCCATGCGGCGGCGCTTGCCGAGGCGCTCGCCGCAGTCCTGCGGGATCCCGCCCTGCGGGCGCGGCTGCGCCGCGGGGCTCTGGCCGCCCGCGCCCATCTGCCCCGCTGGGAGGAGACGGCCGAGCTGGTGATCCGGCGCCTGTTCACCCCGGCCCCCCTGGCCGCCCGCGGCTGAGGGCTGGACCGGCTGGCGCATCCGCGGCATCGGACTCGCGTCTTGGGGGGAGGCTCCAGCCATGCGAATCCGTGCCGCCGTGCTGGATGAGATGGGACGGCCGCGTCCCTATACCGAGTCCCGGCCGCTGCGCATCGCCGAACTCGAGCTCGCGCCGCCCGGCCCGGGCGAGGTGCTGATCGAGGTCAAGGCCGCCGGCGTGTGCCACTCCGACCTCTCGGTGGTGGACGGCAACCGCCCGCGGCCGCTGCCCATGGTGCTGGGGCACGAGGCGGCGGCGGTGGTGCGGGCGCTCGGCCCCGGCGTCGATGATCTGCAGGTGGGGGATCATGTGGTGGTGGTGTTCGTCCCCGCCTGTGGCCGCTGTCTTCCCTGCGCCGAGGGCCGGCCGGCCCTGTGCGAGCGGGCGGCGGCGGCCAATGCCGCCGGTACCCTGCTCTCGGGCGCCCGGCGCCTGTCCGAGAACGGCCGCCCGATCCACCACATGGTGGGCTGTTCGGTCTTCGCCGACCATGCGGTGGTGGCGCGCCCCTCGCTGGTGCCGGTGGATCCGGAGCTGCCCTTCGAACAGGCCGCCCTCTTCGGCTGTGCGGTGCTCACCGGCGTCGGTGCGGTGCTGAACACCGCCGGCGTGCGGCCGGGCCAGACGGTGGCGGTGGTGGGGCTCGGTGGCGTGGGTCTCGCCGCCCTCCTGGGTGCCCGGCTCGCCGGGGCGCGCCGGCTGGTGGCGGTCGATCCGGTGGCGGCCAAACGCCAGCTCGCCTGCGAACTGGGCGCCACCCTGGCGCTCGACCCGCGCGACGAGGGGGCGATCGCGCGCATCCGCGATCATACCGAGGGCGGGGTGGATGCCGCCATCGAGGCGGTGGGCCAGGTGCCGGCCCTGGAGTTCGCCTGGGAGATCACCCGCCGCGGCGGCACCACCGTCAGCGCCGGGCTGGCCCATCCCGACCAGCGCCTGGCCATCGCGCCGGTGCGGCTGGTGGGCGAGGAGCGCACCCTGCGCGGCAGCTACATGGGAAGCTGCGTGCCCCTGCGCGATCTGCCGCGCTATGTGGAACTGTTCCGCCGGGGGCGGCTGCCGGTGCACCGGCTGCTGGCCGAACGGCTGCCGCTGGAGGAGATCAACACCGCCATGGAGCGGCTCGCAGCCGGCACCACCCTGCGCCAGATCATCCTGCCGGGCACCTGAGGGTGGGCGGCTGCGGGCGCCCACACGCCACCTCGCCGCAACCGGCCGCCCCTTGACCGGCTCTCGCCGCCGCCCAAGCTGTGGCCGGGCGCCTAGCTCAATCGGTAGAGCAGCGGACTTTTAATCCGTAGGTTCTGGGTTCGAGTCCCAGGGCGCCCACCAGCCCCCTCCTCCGCTGGCGTCCGCCGCCCGAGCGCGCCATCGTCCCGGCGGAACCCGACCGCCACGGAAAGGCCATGGGCACAACCCGCGCTGATCCCCCCACCTGGTACCACCGCCAGGGTGGCCCCATGGAGCTGGGTCCACCCCTGGAGGGCTCCCACCAGGCCCGCATCGCCATCATCGGCGGCGGGCTCGCCGGCCTCGGCACCGCCCTCTCGCTGGCCGAGCGCGGTCTCGGCCACGAGGTGATGCTGCTGGAGGCGGCCCGCATCGGCCATGGCGCCTCGGGGCGCAACGGCGGCATGATCTCGGCCGGTTTCACCCGCAGCCTGGACGATCTGGCGGCGCGGGTCGGGCGTGACCATGCCCGGCAGCTGTTCGCCCTGAGCCGTGAGGGACTCGAGCTGGTGCGCTGCCGCATCCGCCGCCACCGCATCGCCTGCGCGCCGGTGGATGGGGTGGTGGAGGTCTCCTGGTTCGACGATGCCGACGATCTCCGGGCCTATGTGGCGCTGCTCAACGATTTCGGCCATCCGGTGGAATTCTGGCCACGGGAGCGGGTGCGGGCCATCTGGCGCTCGCCCCGCTATCATGACGCCGTCTTCGATCCCACCGGCTTCCATCTGGATCCTCTCGCCTTCGCCCGCGGCTGTGCCCAGGCGGCGCAGGCGGCGGGCGTGCGGCTGTTCGAGGGCAGTCCGGTGGTGCGGCTGCACCGCCAGGGCGGCGGCTTTCGGCTGGAGACGCCGCGCGGGTGTGTGATGGCCGAGCAGGTGGTGCTCGCCCCCGGCGTCTATGGCCCCGTCCCCCATCCGCGCCTGCGCCGGGCGCTTTTGGGGGTGGCCAGCTATGTGGTGGTGACCGAACCCCTGGGCGAGCGGCTCGCCCGGGTGGTGGGTGCTCCCCATGCGGTCTTTGATGATCGCATGGCCACCGGCTACTACCGGCCGCTTGCGGACGGGCGGCTTCTGTGGGGCGGGCGCGTGAGCCTGTTCGAAACCCACCACCCCGACCGGCTGGCGCGGCTGATGCGGCGGGATCTCGCCCAGGTCTATCCCCAGCTTGCGGATGTGCGCTTCGAGGCCCTGTGGTCGGGACGCATGCCCTTCTGCCGCCACAAGATGCCGGTGGTGCGCCGGCTCGAGCCGGGGGTCTGGGTGGCCACCGGCTTCGGCGGTCATGGGCTCAATACCACCGCCATGGCCGGCGAGCTGGTGGCGGCGGCGCTCGTGGAAGGGGATGATCGCTGGCGCGCCTTCGACCCCTTCACCCTGCCGCCAGTGTTCGACGGCCTCGGCCGGCTGGCGGCGCAGCTCTATTATTGGGGGTTCATGCTGCACGACTGGCTGCGGGCTGGTGGCGCTACGGCATGGCGGATGACCAAACATCGGTGATTGCTAAATATCTAATACACGAAAGTGTGATGGTGCTTGAATTCTCCCCTTCGATGTGTTCCAAGGAGCCCGCGGGGCGTTCCCGTGCGGTTCCAGGGAGGGAAAGTGACGATGGTTCGACGTCGCGGACTGCCGCTCGAACGTGGCCTGTTCGAGCTCTACGGCGACGATCCCGAGCGCGCCGATGCGCTCATCTTCGGTCGTCGCACCGGCGCCAGCCGCCGCGGTTTCCTGCGCGGCACCGGGCTTGCCACCATGAGCGCGCTCGTGGGTGCGTCGATTCCCTTCGCCGACCAGATGCCCGCCGGGTTGATCCCGGCCGCCTTCGCCGGCAGCGATGAGGGCTTCGTGATCCCCGGCAAGGAGGGGCTGCGGGTGCTCAATGACCGCCCCCTCAATGCCGAAACACCGCCGCATCTGCTGGATGATCCCATCACGCCGGCCAAGCGCCACTTCATCCGCAACAACGGTCTGCCGCCCGAGAGCTTCGATCCCGAGGGCTGGACTCTGACCATCCACGGCGAGGTGGAGCGCGAACTCAAGTTCACCATCGACGACCTCAAGAAGAACTTCGAGGTGGTGACCTACGCGCTCCAGCTCGAATGCGGCGGCAACGGCCGCGCCTTCTTCGATCCGCCTGCCAAGGGCAATCAGTGGACCTATGGTGCGGTCGGTTGCGCCCGCTGGACCGGCGTGCGCCTTAAAGACGTGCTCGAGGCCGCAGGGCTCAAGCCGACGGCGGTCTATACCGGCCACTATGGTGCCGACCGTCACCTCTCGGGCGATCCCAACAAGATCCCCATCAGCCGCGGTGTGCCCATCGAGAAGGCGCTCAACCCGTACAACCTCATCGCCTTCGAGATGAATGGCGAGCCCATCCATCCGATGAATGGCGCACCTCTGCGGCTGGTGATTCCGGGCTGGCCCGGCTCCTGCTCCCACAAGTGGCTCAATCGCATCTGGGTGCGGGATCGGGTCCATGACGGCCCCAAGATGACCGGCACCTCCTATCGCGTGCCACGCTATCCGGTGGCGCCGGGCGAAAAGGTCCCCAAGGAGGACTTCGTCATCATCCATTCCATGCCGGTCAAGTCCATCATCACCTCGCCCAAGACCGGCATCGAGCATCCCCTCAACAAGCCCCTGGAGGTGCGCGGCCACGCCTGGGCGGGCGACAATTTCGTCACCCGCATGGACATTTCCATCGACTTCGGCCGCACCTGGATCCAGGCGGAGCTGGACCCGCCGGAAAACCCCTACGCCTGGCAGCACTGGCGGGCCACCATCCGCTTCCCGATCCACGGCTATTATGAGATCTGGGCGCGGGCGACGGATGATGAGGGGCGCATGCAGCCCTTCGCCATCGCCTGGAACCCCAAGGGCTATCTCAACAACTCCATGCACCGCATCGCCGTCAGGGTCGTCGCATGAGACTGCGCAACGTCCTCTTCGGCACGGTGATGGCCGCCGCCCTCCTGGGCGGCGGCTCCGTGCAGGCCGCCGACCTGGTGGACCTCCCGCCGGGCCCGGGAAGGGAAGCGGCCTTCTACACCTGCTCCGCCTGCCACTCCTTCGCGCTGGTGACCCAACAGCGCCAGACCCGCCAGGGCTGGGAAGAGCTCATCGACTGGATGATCGCCGAACAGGGCATGCATCCACCGGATCCCGAAACCCGCGCGCTGATCGTCGGCTATCTCAGTGAGAATTTCGGTACCGCTGTCGAGGCCGAACCTTCACGGCCAGCGGTGTCCCTCAATCGTCCACTGGAGGCCGAGGACCTGCCCGCTGAGCCCGGGCGTGATGAGACCTTCTATACCTGTGCCGCCTGCCATTCCTTCAATCTAGTGGCGCAGCAGGGTCTCACCCGGCGCGACTGGGACGAGCTCATCGACTGGATGGTCGAGGAACAGGGCATGGATGAACCTGATGCCGAGACCCGTCAGCTGATCCTCGACTATCTCGCCCGCTGGTTCGGCCCCGAGCGCCGCTTCCTCACCACCGCCGGCCTGCGCTGAGGAACGCGGCCCACGGGCCGCCCCCTTCAGATCCCGCCGACGGCCACCAGCACCGCCCCGAGGGCGAGATGGGGGCCGAAGGGCAGGGTCTGGGTGGGATTGCGCCAGGCACCGCGGGCCAGGGCATAGACCAGGCCTGATGAGGCCGCCAGCAAGAGCGCTGTGGGCAGGGTGTGGGGTTCGAGCCAGGCGCCAAGCCCGGCGGCGAACTCCACATCCCCCCAGCCCATTCCCTCGCGGCCGCGCAGCCAGCGATGAAGCGCCCGCAGAGCGGCAAGCCCCAGGCCCGCGAGCCCCGCCGCCAGCAGCGCCTGGGGCAGCTCGGGCCCCGGTCCCGCGAGTCCCGCGCTGCGCAACCCCGCTACCACCAGCCCGGCTACCAGGAGGCCGCGGCTCCAGCTGAGCGGCAGCCGCCCCTCCCGCAGGTCCACCAGCGCCGGCACCATCGCTGCCCAGCCGAAGAGGGCAAGGAGCAGGGCCCCGGGGGTGAGTCCGCCGGCCAGGGCCAGGCCCCCCACCCCAAGCCCTCCCAGCTCGCCCACCGTGTGCAGCGGGTCGATGGGGGCACCGCATCCGCGACAGCGCGGCCACAAC
>WFXL01000048.1 GCA_015490605.1 Rhodospirillales bacterium | reverse complement strand
GCACAGGCGCACCCCACCCCTTCCGCCCGGGGAGATGGGACGCTGGGAGCCCGGCGGAAGGGGTGGGGTGCGCCTGTGCTGCGGCGATGAGCCGGTGATCGGTTGGCGGCCTGCCGGGATGGGGCGAAGGGGCGCCGAGGGCCTCTCGTCGTGGACGGATGCTAGGGCGGACCCGTGCCCCGGCAGGCGGCTGGGGGATTATCGGGACGTCGGGCCCGCAGGCCCTCCTGGGAGGGCGGACCTGCGGGCCCGAGACGACGGGATCGCTGGTGGGATCGGTCTAAGCCCCCGGAAGCCGGCGGTCGCCCGAGGAAGGCGCCTTTAGCCGGCCTCTGCGCCTCAGTGGCGGAAATCCTGCAGGCGGGTGACCTGGAGGCCGGCGAGGCCATGGCGGTCCATGGCCCGCGCCCAGGAGTCGAACTCCTCGGGGGTCAGGCGGTAGCGCCGGCAGGCCTCCTCGAGGCTGAGCAGCCCACCGCGTACCGCCGCCACCACCGTGGCCTTGCGCCGCGCCACCCAGCGAACGGTGTCGGCCGGCGGCAGGTCCTCCAGGGTGATGGGGCGGCCGTCGGGGCCGATGACGGCGGCAGGACGGGGTTGGGCGACATCCGACATGAGGCGTCTCCGGGTCTCGTTCGCTAGCATCCGGCATCGCGCCGCTGTCGGGAGATTCATCTACACGTCCCTCTTTAAGAAAGACCTAAAGTGTATCCTTAGCGTCCGTTAACTCTGTCGCCCTCAGCTTGTGATCCTCATCAGCTCATCCAGCATGGTGTTGACGGTGGAGACCACACGGGCATTGGCGGTGTAGGCCCTCTGGGTGACAATCATCTTGGTGAATTCGTCAGCGAGATCGACATTGGCCGTCTCGAGGGCGCCCGGCGCGATGCGGCCGGCGTTGCTGGTACCGGCGAAGCGGAGATTGTACTCGCCGGAATATTCGGTCTCGGCGAAGACGTTGCCGGTGCGGGGCTCGAGCCCCAGCGGGTTGGCGAAGGTGGCCACCGGCAGCCGGTAGATGCGCCGCTGGGCGCCGGTGGTGAAGGAGGCCACCACATAGCCGTCCTTGTCGATGCTCACCCCCTTGAGATGGCCCACCTCGGAGCCGTTCTGCTGGACGAAGGCGACATCGGCGGGGGCGGCGAACTGGGTGAGACCGTCGGCATTGCCGCCGCTGCCGAGGTCGAAGGTGATGCTGCTGGGATCGGCGCCACTGGACCAGTTGATGGCGACGGGCGAGGCCAGTGAGCCGGTGATGGCGGTGAGGGAACCGTCACCGGCGAAGGTGGCGGTACCGGAGGCCACAAGGCCGGTGGGGTGGACATTGGGGTCGAGCTCGGCGCGGTCGGCATAGAGCTCGATTTCCCAGGTGTTGGTGCCGGTCTTGAGGAAGGCGAGGGTGAGGGAGTGGCCGCGGCCGAGGCTGTCGTAGACCCGCACCTGGCGCGAGAAGTGGGGTTGGACGCCGCTGGTGCCGCCGCTGGCGTTCCACGCCTCCATGTCGCCGGTGGTGTAGGTGCCGGTGTATGGGCTCTGGCGCGCATCCAGATTGGCGTCCAGCTCCACCCGGGTGGTGGCGGTGGCGGTGCCGCTGATGCTGCGCACATTGACCGGCACCAGCGTGTTGATGTCGACGATATTGCCGTCGGCATCCAGCTCCCAGCCCTGGAGGTAGAAGCCCGCCGGTGTGACCAGAAAGCCCTGGCGGTCGGCGCTGAAGGAACCGTCGCGGGTGTAGAGCTGTTCGCCGGTACCATCGGTGCGGGTGTTGACCACAAAGAAGCCGCCGCCGGAAATGGCCGCATCCGTCGGTGAGTCGGTCCCCTGGATGAGACCCTGTTTCATGATCTCATAGCCGGTCACCGCCCGCACGCCGCCGGGCGAATAGGCGACGGCGCTGGTTTGTTGGGTGACGATGCTGGTGAAATCCGGTGTAGCGGCCTTGTAACCTATGGTGTTCACGTTGGAGATATTATCAGAGATCATGGCCAGGGCTCGGCTCTGGGCGGTGAGACCCGAGGCGCTGGAGAAGAGAGATCCGAACAGCGACATCGGTGGTTCTCCCCTTGGTGTCGGTCGGTTCAATCCTGCTGGATGGCCCGCACGGCGGTGGCCGGGTGGAGTGCGCCATCCACCATGAGCAGCAGCTGTTCGCCGTCGAACTGGACCGCTTCCACCCGGCCGACGGTGCCGAGTGCCACCTCAAGCTCGCGGCCATCGAGAGTGCGGGCGCGGGCCTCGACCTGATAGCGTCCGGGCGGAAGCCGGCGGCCCATGCGATCGAGACCGTCCCACACGGCCTCATGGCGGCCTGCTTCGCGCGCAAGCCCATCGAGGGTGGCAACCGTGCGGCCGCTTTCGTCCCGGAGCTCCAGCCGCAGGCTCTCGGCCGGTTCATCCAGCCGATAGCGCAGCCGCGCCTCCCCCTCCTCCGGCAGGTAGAGTTCCTCGCCGGCAAGCTCGACAGTACGCCCGACGAAGCCGGCGGCGGCCAGCACCTGGCCGGCCCGCACCGTCTCGATCAGTGTCTCGATCCGATCATTGGTCTTCATCGCCTGTTCGACAGTGGCGAATTGCACCAGCTGGCGGGTGAAGCTCTGGGCATCCATGGGCGCCAGCGGGTCCTGCTGCTGCAGTTGGGTGGTGAGGAGCTGCAGGAAGTCGTCGAATTCGCCGAAACCGCGCGCCTCGGGCCCACCCGCAGGACGGACCACCGGATCGCTGCCGGATGCAGGTGCGGGAACCGTGGCCATGGTCAGATCCTCACATCCAAAAGGCCCGCCAGCAGCGCGTCGAAGCCGCGCGCATTCGGGCGCCGTGCCGGGGCAACCGGGTTCGGATCGCGGCTCTCGGGCTCATCCCCCTGCCGTTCATCGGCGAGGACGAAACGGAGCTCCACCGGCGCGCCCCCCTCGTCCCGCCGCAGCACCCGGCCGAGCTCCACCTCCAGCTCCCGCAGGCGCTCCAAAGCCTCCGGCCGCTGCACCCGGATGGTGGCCCGAAGTCGCCCACCCGGTGCGGTGCGCACCGCCACCTCCAGCTGGCCCAGGGCCGGCGGGTCGAGCTGGATGCGCAGGCTGCGCCCGCCCTCGGCGAGGGTGCGGGCCAGCAACAGCGGGATCGCCGCCGGCTGGGCGCGCGGCGGGAGTTGAGGCGCCGGGGTGCGGGCCGTAGCTCCGTCCCGCGGCATCACATCGGCGCCCTCGGCCACCGGCGCCGGGCCGTCACCGCCCTCCACCGGGGGCATGGACGTACCGTCGCGCCGTTCCCCTTCGGGAAGAGCGCCATCGCCCCCGCCAGCGGTGGAAGGCGCCGCCACCCGCATACCCTCGGCCACCTCGGCGGTGTTGGCCGGCGGGGTGGTGGCGCCGGTGTTGGCGGTGGAAGAAGCCGCAGTGGGCATCAGGGGTTCCTTGCCCTCGGCGGCCACGGCGGTCGGCACGGCCGAGGTGGGGGGCGGGGTCGGCGACCTCGTCGCGCCAGCGAGGCGCGGGTCTGCCGGCCCTGGCACCGGGTCAAAAGCCTCCCACGGCAGGTCCCCCCCGGCTGACCGGATCGCCTCTGAAACCGGCTCGCTGCCGGTCCCGGTGACCATGGACTGCGCTTGTGGATCCATGGCCGGCGCGGCCGGCCGGTTCGAAGCAGCGAGGATGAAGCCGGGCGGTGCCGACCCGTCGTTGACGGCCATGGGTGACGCGGGGAGCTCACCCGTCTGCGAGCCCACAGAGAAGGCCTCGGGCGTGGGACCGTAGGCCGCATCCGGCAAGTCGCCACCTCCCGCCTCCCCGCCCGGGCCCGCAAGGGAGACCTCCGATCCCTCGCCATGTGCGCTCATGGCCGGGGCGGAGTCCGGCGGGGGCACCAGGCCGGCGGCCATGAGGGCGGCCAGCAACGCGGCGAAGGGGGACTCCGTGCCATCCTGCGCGGTGATCGGTCGGAGACCAGGCGCCGCCGGTGCCAGCCCCTCCGGGGCAGGGTAGGAACCGGGTGGTGTCGCCGGCAGGGTGTCCATGCGTGGTCCCGTCCATCGGTGCCGTGCGGGTTCCGGCCCAATCCCAAGCAACCGCCATGCCAACAACCGGGAAATGGCGCGCGGACTGGTCCTGAGGGATGTCGTCCTGGGCCGAGGGGCGTATCGATGGACAGCTTCGACCGGCAAGCCCTGCCGGTGCGGCAGGAGTTGCCGGGGGTGGCTGACGCTCGCTTAACCGGGCGTTAAGGAAGCCGTGGCAACGTGCTGGAGGCAGTGGAGAGCGCGGCGATGAGCCCACGGGAGAGCGAGCGGGCGCGTGAGAAGATCGAGGCGGTGGTGGCCTGTGTGCGGGCGCGGCTGGAGGAGCCCGAGGCGAGCCTCGTGGCCGAGTTCGTCCGCCGCTACTACCACAATGTCCCGCCCTTCGATCTCGAAGAACGCGAGGTCGAGGACCTCTATGGCGCCGCCCTGACCCACTATCGCCTGGGCCGTCGCCGCCGAGCGGGGGAGGAGCTGGTGCACGCCTTCAACCCCCGGCTCGAACGCCACGGCTGGCAGTCAACCCACACGGTGGTGGACATTGTCACCGACGACCGCCCCTTTCTGGTGGACAGCGTTTCCATGGAGATCGTCCGCCGCGGGCTCGGCATCCATCTGGTGGTGCACCCGGTGTTGCCGGTGGTGCGCGACGGGAACCATGTGATCCGCGCCCTCGAGGAGGGAGAAGGCGGGGAAGAGGAAGGCGGCGAGGGAGTGCGGGCCGAGAGCTGGATGCACTTCGAGATCGACCGCCACAGCGATCCCGCCTTCCTGCACGCGCTCGAGGAGGGCATCGTTCGGGTGCTGGGGGATGTCCGCCGCGCGGTGGACGACTGGGCACCCATGCGGGCGCGGGTGGATGAGGCCATCGCCGAGCTTGAGGCAGCCCGGGCGCACGCGGGGGATGCCGCCTGGCACGAATGCGTCGCCTTTCTCCGATGGCTCGCCGATGACCATTTCACTTTCCTAGGCTCGGCCCGCTACCGGCTGGAGGAGGGGCCTGAGGGGCCGCGGCTGCGGCGCGAACCCGACTCGGGCCTCGGCGTGCTGCGGGATGTGGGCGGGGACTATTCCGCCAGTTTCGATGCGCTTCCTGCGGCGCTGCGGCGCCAGGCGGCGGCGCCGACGCCGCTTTTGATCGTCACCAAGGCCACCACCCGCAGCACCGTCCATCGTCCGGCCTATCTCGACTATGTCGGCGTCAAACGCTACGATGCTGAGGGCCGGGTGGTGGGTGAAAACCGCTTCCTCGGCCTCTTCACATCGGCGGTCTACAATCGCAGCCCGCGTTTCATCCCGCTTCTCCGGCGCAAGATCGAGCGCGTCTTCACCCGCTCGGGGCTGGATCCGCGCAGCCACGACGGCAAGGCGCTGCTCCACATTCTCGAGACCTATCCGCGCGACGAGCTCTTCCAGATCGAGGAGGAGGAGCTGCTGCGGATCGCCCGGGAGATCCTCCATCTTCAGGATCGCCAGCGCATCCGCCTGTTCGTCCGGCGCGACCCATGGGAACGTTTTGTCAGCTGTCTCGTGCTGGTGCCGCGGGACCGCTACAATACCGCCCTGCGCGAACGTTTCCGTACCCTCCTGGCCGAGGCCTTTCAGAGCGACGAAATCGAACATCAGATCTTCCTCGGCGAGGCGGTGACCGCCCGGGTGCTGTTTCTCATCCGCACACCCGGCGGGATCCCGGCGGAACTGGACGTGGAGCGGCTGGAACGGCGGCTGGTGGAGGCCGCCCGCGACTGGTCGGACGTACTCCACGAGGCGCTCCTTGAGACCCTCGGCGAGGAAGAGGGTACGCGCCTTTTCCGCCGCTACGGCCGCGCCTTCTCGGTCGCCTACCGCGAAGCGGTGCCGGCGCGGGCGGCGGTGGCCGATGTGGTGGCGCTGGATCGGCTTGCTCGTGAGCCGCAGAGAGTGCTGGACACGCGCCTTTACCGCCGGCTCGAGGAGAGCGAGGAGCAGCTGCATTTCCGCCTGGTGCGGCGCGGCGGGCCGCTACTGCTGTCGGAAGTGTTGCCGATCCTCGAACACGCCGGTCTGGTGGTGGTGGGCGAGCAGAATTTTGAGGTGCGCACCGGCGAGGGTGAGGTCTTCTGGATCCACGACTTCTCTGCCCGCTACCAGCACGAAGTGGACGTAGAACAGCTCCACCAGCGCTTCAGTGAACTGTTTGTCGGTGTTTGGGAAGGACGCTTCGAAAGTGACGGTTTCGACGAGCTGGTGATGCGCACCCGCCTCGATGCGCGCCGCATCGCGGTGCTGCGGGCCTATGCCAAATACGCCCTCCAGCTCGCGGTTCCCTTCTCCCAGGCCTATATGGAACGCACGTTGGTGACCCATGCGGGTGTGGCCGAACGGCTGGTGGCGCTGTTCGAGGCCCGCTTCGATCCCGCCCTCGAGGCCGATCGGCGGGCGCAGCGCATGGTCGCGCTGCGCGATGCGCTCCTGAAGGAACTCGAGCGGATCACCAGCCTCGACGAGGACCGCATCCTCCGCACTTTCCTGGGACTCATCGAGGCGACGCTCCGCACCAACGTCTTCCGCCGGGATGAGGCCGACCGGCCGCGCCCCTGGATCGCCTTCAAGTTCGACTCCGCCGCGGTGCCGTGGATGCCCCGGCCGGTCCCCGACCGCGAGGTGTTCGTCTACGCCCCCCACGTCCAGGGAGTCCATCTGCGGGGTGGTCGGATCGCCCGCGGCGGCATCCGCTGGTCCGACCGGCGCGAGGATTTCCGCACCGAAGTGCTGGGACTGATGAAGGCGCAGATGGTCAAGAACGCCATCATCGTGCCCACCGGTGCCAAGGGCGGCTTCGTGCTGCGCCAGGTGCCGCAGGATCCCGAGGCGCGCCAGCGGGCCGCCGTCGCCGCCTATGAAACTTTCATCCGCGGTCTATTGGACCTCACCGACAACCGTCGCGGCGACGAGGTGGTGCCGCCGCCGGGGGTGGTGCGCCACGATGGCGATGATCCCTATCTGGTGGTAGCCGCCGACAAGGGGACGGCCACCTTCTCCGACATCGCCAACCGCATCGCCGCCGACTACGGCTTCTGGCTGGGTGATGCCTTCGCCTCCGGCGGCTCCAGCGGTTACGACCACAAGCGGCTGGGCATCACCGCCCGCGGTGCGTGGGAGTCGGTGGTGCGCCACTTCCGCGAACTCGGCCTCGATCCCGCCCGCGACACCTTCCGGGTGGTGGGGATCGGCGACATGTCGGGGGATGTGTTCGGCAATGGCATGCTGTTGTCGGATCGCATCCTGCTGATCGCCGCCTTCGACCACCGCCACATCTTCCTCGACCCCGATCCCGACCCCGCCCAGGCCTTCGCCGAGCGCAAGCGGCTGTTCCAATTGCCCCGCTCCAGCTGGGACGACTACGATCGCAGCCTCATCAGCCGCGGCGGCGGGGTGTGGCCACGCAGCATCAAGCGTATTCCGGTCTCGCCCGAGGCCGCCCGGGCGCTGGGGATCGCCCCCGGGGCGCTGACCCCGCCGGAGCTGATCCGGGCGATCCTGCGGGCGCCGGTGGACCTGCTCTGGAACGGCGGCATCGGCACCTTCGTCAAGGCCCGCGAAGAGAGCCACGCCGAGGTCCAGGACCGGGCGAACGATGCCATCCGGGTCGATGCCGAGGACCTGCGCTGTCGGGTGGTGGCCGAAGGCGGCAACCTCGGCTTCACCCAGAAGGCACGCATCGCCTATGCCCTCAGGGGCGGTCGCATCAACACCGACTTCATCGACAATTCCGCCGGCGTCGACTGTTCCGACCACGAGGTCAACATCAAGATCGCCCTCGATGCGGCGGTAGAGGCTGGCGAGCTCACCCGCCGCCAGCGCGACCGTCTGTTGGCGGAGATGGCCGAGGAGGTGGTGGCGCTGGTGCTGCGGCACAACCGCGATCAGAACCTGGCCCTCTCGCTGGGGGCGCATCTCGGCCCGGCGCTGCTGGACGCCCAGGCGCGCCTGCTGGACAAGCTGGAGGCGGCCGGCCTCGCCGACCGCGACCTGGATGTGCTGCCCGACGCTGCGGCCCTCGAGGCCCGTCGCGCCGGTGGGGCGGCGCTCACCCGGCCCGAGCGGGCCTATCTGCTGGCCCATGCCAAGCGCGGCCTCAAGGCGGCGCTGTTGGCAAGCGACCTGCCGGATCGCGCCTATCTTCTGAGTGAACTGGAGGCCTATTTCCCCGAAGCCCTCCGGGTCCAGTGGCGCACCTGGCTCCATCGCCATCGGCTGCGGCGGGAGATCGTGGTGACGCGGCTGGTGAACGCCATGCTGGATCGCGGCACCGAGACCTTCGTCAGTCAGCTCGAGGACGAGACCGGCGCCGAGCCGGCGGAGATTGGCCTCGGCTTCGTGATCACCCGCGAGCTGATGGCGGCCGAGGAGCTGTGGGAGCGCACCCACGAACTGCCCTCGACGGTGGCCCCCGAGATCCAGCTGGATCTGTTCGCGCGCCTGAGGGAGGTGTTCCTGCGCGGTACCCGCTGGTTCGTGCTCCACGGTCCAAGGCCGCTCTCCATCCGCGAGGCCCTGGCTCGTTACGGGCCAGGCGTGAGCCTGCTCGAGGCCCATGCGGCTGACGTGCTGCCGGCCAAGCGCCTGGCGGCGGTGGAGGCCGAGGGGCGGCGCCTGGTCGAACGCGGCGTGCCGCGTGAGCTTGCGGAGGTGTTCGCACGCCTGCCGCTGCGGCTCGCGGCCCTCGATGTGGTGGCAGTAACTGCCGACGACCGCCGGGAGGCGGAGGCCGAACTGCTGGCGGCGGCGCGGATCTGGTTCGCCCTCGACGAGGTGCTGGGCCTCAGGGAGCTGCACGGCTGGCTCGAGGCCATGGAGTTGCGCGGTCCCTGGGACCGGCTTGCCGTCACCACCCTCGAGGGCGAGCTCGATGCCACCGCCCGGCGGCTGGCCGCAGGGGCGCTGGCGGCCGGTGTGCGCGCCGAGACGCCCGAAAGCTGCGTGGAGGCGGTGGGGGCGTGGATCGAACGGGCGGTCTATGGCACCGCCCGCTATCGCCGGTTGCGCGCGGAGATCGACGACGCCGCCGCAAGCGATCTCGGTGCCGTGAGCGTGCTCGTGCGAGCGTTGGCGGCGCTGCGGCCGATGCCGGCCGAGGAGATGGCGCTGGGCCGTTAACCCTTCGTTGGGAAAGGGGTGGTAGCGTGGTTCCCGCGGCGGGATTCCGGTCCCGTCCGGCAGCGGGAGATGGGCCGTGTCGCGGGATCAGCACTGGCATATCACCTATGAGATCCATGTGTGGGATGATGGTCGCTGGACGGTGTTCTTCTCCAGTCCCGAGGCCGCCGAGGCGCGCGGCATGCTCGAGCGGCTGTGGGACAAAGCGGAGATCACCGGTCTCAGGCTGGTGAAGGAGATCTGGGATCCCGCCACCGACCGCTGCTCCACCCTGGTGCTGGATGAACGTCGCCGCCGGCGGCCGGGGCGGGCGGTGGTGCCGCAGCGCATCGCCCGGGTGATGGTGCTGCCCGAGCCGGTGCTGGGGCCGCCGGCCGGTGCTACCGCCCAGGGCGTCGTGGCGGCACCACCGGTGGTGCCATCGCGCCCGCCCGTGGCGGCCCTCTCCAGCGCGGCGGTGGGGCTCGCGCTTCTGGCCTGGGGGCTTCTGGGATGACCCGGCCCTTGGTGGCGCATGGGGCCGACCGTGCAGAGGCTCCGGTAGAGCGGCTCAGGGTCCTGCTGGTGGAGGACCATGACGCCGATGCGCTGCTGATCACCCAGCTCCTGCAGGAGGCCGGTGGCTTCGAGGTGGTGCGCGTTGCCCGTCTCGGGGAGGCGCTCGCCCGACTCGCCCGCGAGCCCTTCCATCTGGTGTTGCTGGACCTGGTGCTGCCGGACGGCCAGGGCTTGCCGGTGGTGGCGCAGGTGGTGCCGGCGGCGGGCGAGGCCGCGGTGGTGGTGGCGAGCGGGCTGGACGATCCCGACCTCACGCTGGCGCGCCTGGCCCTCGCCCAGGGGGCCGAGGACTATCTCCCCAAGGACCCGCCGGACGGCGACCGGCTGGTCCGCACCCTCATCACCGCCCACGAGCGCGCTCGCCTGCGCCGGCTGGTGCGGGAACACCAGCGGCGTCTCGACGAAGCTCAGCGCATCGGCCGTTTCGGCACCTGGCGCTGGCCCGGGCACGGATGGGCGGTCCATCTCTCGCGCCCGCTGGCCGAACTCCTGGGGTTGGGGGCGGAGGTCCACATTCCCGCTTGGCGCCTCTGGCGTCGGGTCCATCCGCAGGATCGCCCGCAGCTTCGGGCAACCCTGCAGCGCCTGTTGCATGCCGCCCCCGGCGAGCGCCTGCGCTGCCAGCTGCGGGATCCCGCCGGGCGCCCGCTGGAGGTGGAGCTGGTGGCCGATGAGGAGGGGCTCGCCGGGCTCTGCCGCGATGTGAGCGAACGCTGTCTCGCCAAGCGCGCCCGTGAGGCCTTTTTCGCGAGCGCCGGCCACGAACTCCGCACCCCCCTCACGGTGCTGCAGACCGCCCTCGCCCTGCTCGAGGCCCTCCACGGGGAATCCCTGCCATCCGGGGCCCGGGATCTGTTGCGGCGGGCCCGGCGCAGCGTCGACCGTCTGGCGGATCTGGTGGAGGGGCTGCTGCGCTGCCGCGGAGGTGATGGCGATGGCGGCCACCATGATCTCGCCGGCTGGCTCCGGCGGTGGGCGGCCGGTCCCGCCGAGGCCCATGGCGTGGTCCTTGAGCTGGTCCTGGGGATTCCAACCACCGCCCTGCCCGTGGGCTTCGATCCGGCGCGGCTGGAACCGCTGCTGTGGGAGCTGGCCCGTCAGGTGGCGGCTGACGCGGGCGTGGACCGTATCCGGCTCGCCCCGGGTCATGACGATGGCGAAGTGCGGCTGGAGCTGCGGGCGCCGGGGATGGCCGAGCCGCCCGCGTGGCTTGCGGTGGATGAGGCGCTGCTGGCGCGGGCGGCCCGGGCCGGACGGGCCCTGGGATTGGCGGCCGCGCGCGAACTTCTCCGCCATCTGGGCGGGTCTCTGGCGGTGGCCGAGCAGGCGGGGCGGTGGGTGGCGGTGCGGCTGTCGCTGCCGCTGGCCCGGGAGCCATCCGCACCGCGGCCTGCGGAGGAGGTGGCATGAGATCCGCTCCGTCGAAGCGGATCCTGTGCGTGGACGACGATGGCGACATCCGCGCGCTGCTTGCACTGGTGCTGACACAGCTCGGCGGCTTTGAGGTGACCGCCTGCGGCTCCGGCCGGGAGGCGCTGGAGCTGGCACCGCGCGTTCGGCCCCATCTGGTGCTGCTGGATGTGATGATGCCGGAGATGGACGGCTTCGACACGCTGCGGGCCTTACGCCGGCTCGAGGGTCTGCGGACCACGCCGGTGGTGTTCGTCACCGCCCGCGGCGATGATCCCGTCCTTGCCGGCATCCGCGATCCCGCGGTGCTCGGGGTCATCACCAAGCCCTTCGATCCCCTGGCGTTGCCCGACCGTCTGAGGAGGCTGCTGGATGACCGTGGCGCTGGAGATGGAACGGGCGCTCGCGGAGCTGCGCCGGCGCTTTCGTGAGCGTGCCCGCACGCGGGTGGGCGAACTCCGCCCGCTGGTGGCGGCCCTGGCCCGGGGCGAGGACGACGACGGGCTCAGGCGCCGTGCGCGGCGGCTGGCCCACGAGCTCGCCGGAGGGGCCGGCAGTTTCGGTCATCCCGAACTGGGGCGGGCGGCCGCCGCGCTGGAGGCGCTGTTGCGCGAGCCCGGCGGCTCCGACTGGGGTGGCCGCCTCGAGGAGGCCTTCCACGCCGTCGAGGCCCATGTGCCGCAGGAGGCCGAAGTGGCTGAAGGCAAAGGGTGATTGCGCGGTCGTCTCGAGGTGTGGAGCCGTGCGGCCGGACTCGGACCGTTTCCGTATGGCACGGGGCGCCGAGGAAGCGGGGCCAGGGCTGGATGCGAAATGATACCAAGCGCTCGGTTCCTTGTCCTTCCCGGTGACGTCCTGTTGCCGGACGGATTGGCCAGGGGTGTGTCATGGGTCAGCCGTCCGTGACCGTTCGTCTTCGGTTTCCGAGTACGCTCATGGCGGCGGCACCCGTACGGGCGAGAGTAACCGTGCGGGTGGGGGCGCGGATTTTCTGGCCGAAGCTCGAACTCATTGGCGCTTTGCCGCCCGGCCGCCCATCGCTTCCCTTCTCCCCGCTGCGATCCGGCACGGTCTGCGGCCGGCGCGATCCAGCCGGTAGGAGCACGTTTCGTTCCGGTGCCGTGCCGGCGGGGACCGGGCGGTGCCACGGTGTCGAAGCGGACGAGCCGCGCGCGTCAGTTTCGGACCATACATGTGTGCAGCAATCGTACGGGCGGCGTGAAATTTCGGCCCTTTCAGACCGGCGGAGGTGCGCCGGCGTGAAGGACGCGAGCGATCACCCCATCGGGTCTCGACACCGCACTCGCCGGGACAGGGAGGTCGCACCGCGCGAGGAGCTCGGTTAGGGGCGGCGTCCCGGATCCGTCGGGCAGGGCCGCGTCCCTTCAGGCCCCGTCCGCAACCGCCCGGGGTCCACGACATCCACCGGCACGACTGGCGAGTTACCGTCCGGCGGAGGATGCCCCGACTCCGGGCGGGTTCGGGCAATCCGCATGGCGCAGAGCCCAAGCGCACGCCCGACATTGGCCGTCCCGTTTGCGGTCCCTCAGCCCCGGCGCCGCAAGGGGTTTCGCTGCATGGTAGAGGCCTGCGGTCAGGATGCCCGCGGCTAGGGCAGGAATGTCGGCAGCTCCTCACAGGCTTTCGCGCCTGCTGGAGCGAAAAGATCCGCATGGGCAGGACGGACGAAGGGGCGCACCTTCGAGGCCGGCAGTAGCAGGGTATAGGCGCCTTCGGCGAAGGGCCCCAGCACATAGGGTGCGAAGTCGAAGCGCAGCCCGCAGCTGCGGCCCGCCGGCCCGGACAGCAGGCCGACAGACGCCTGGTCCAGATCCTCCGGCCGCAACACCACCTCTTCTCCCGGATCGAGCCAGCCGCGGCGGCGTTTGGCTTCCACAAGGGCCGGGGTGAGTGCCTCCGCCCACGCCGTCCTCGCCCGCTGCCAGTCCAGCAGCTGTTCGCGATCGATGAGCGTGCAGGACTCCAGTTCCACCAGCCAGGACTGGGTGGCATAGAGATCGTGGGCGCCGCCGGCATAGACCCGGCGCGTTACCACCCAGGAGACCAGCCTGCCCTTGCGGGCGAAACCCACCTCAGCCCGGACCTCGAGCTGCCGCGGCACCCGCCTGGGGTGGAGCAGGGAATCGGGCGGCAGATCCGCGAGCTCCTCTTCGACGGTTTCCACCATCTCGGTGATGTCGTCGAGGATGCTGCGAAGAAGCGGCTTGCGGGCGCAGGGGCTCGGGTACCAGGCTATGGAAACCTCCATGGTCAGCACCGGACTCGACCAGCGCATCTTCAGCCGCGCGCCATCATCACCACCTCCAAGCGCGGTGCCGGGCAGTGCCAGGAGCAGGAGCGCCAGTGCCCTTTCTCGCCATCGCATGGCGTCACACCCACCCGTCAGCGCTGCCAGCATGCCACGGACGGCAACCCCGGGCCAAGAGTGCTGATGTCAACAGTTACCAGCCGACGGCCGGGCTCGCCGAGGTGTGGACTGATCCCCTGTGCGACGTGAGAGGCTTGCTTCCGGTCTGCCCTATGGCCCGATGCGAGCGCGGCGGTCGGTAACGGGACGGTCTCCGGAGCCTGTGGTGAAGGGCCCGATACCGCGAAATCGGTTCTGGAAAGATGTTCGTCTTCCAGGTTTCGGACACGACCGCCCCATCCCGCATGGCGCCCGATCCGGCGCAGTGCGGAGTCTCGGCCTCTTCCGGATGCCGGCGGCCGCATCGGAGTGTGGGGACGTGAACGCCGAGAAGGGGCACAGGCGAAGGATTCCCTTGTAGGACGCCCGCTGCGACGGGCGTCGGGAGTAGAGGAAAGAGGTCGGGCGTTCGGCCGCACGGGCCTTGCGACAAGCGAACTGTGGATGGGAAGGCGTGAGCCGTGGGGCCATCCGGCGGCGGTCACGCGAGGTTTTTCATGGGCATGGCGCGGACGGGATGGGAGCAGCTCTTGGAGCCGGATGGGCTCGCCGCACCGACCACCCATCGATGCCGTCATGACCGGATCCGCTCAGAGTTGAGCACATGAGATCCAAGTGTGTGGTTGCCGATAGCATCATGCTCAGAGGGCGCCATCACAGTTTCGGCAGGGCGGCATGGAACAGACCTATCGCGTTATTCTTCCGATGTCAATCATGTTCGGAACTGATCCTACGGCATCTGCTGAAGTTCGTCATGTTTACTGTTCGTTGAGGATTTTGTGTCATCATCCGCGGATGGTGGGAAAGGCGTGCCGGCATCCTGGCGTCCGCGCGCCCTTCGCCACCATCCGCGTGAATCTGGCGCGAGATCGTTAAGGAATCGTGGCCTCTCCGGAAGAAACCGGGCGTCCCAGATCCCGCCGGCTCGTTCCACCAGCGGCAGGGGGCATGTCTCTGCATGCCCGAGGCCGTCGGGCGTGGTGGCCACATCACCCGGCCTTGGAGCGCCTTCCGTCGAGACCCCCGACCCATGCGAAGGCCCCCATGAATTGCGTATTCTCGTCGGCATCCGCGAATGGCGATGTCATCAGAACCTTGTGGCGCTTCTGAGGAGAGTGAATAGATCTGAGGTTGTAACTGCGGACGTAGAAGCTCGTACATAGTTCTTGACCGGAAATCCTGGATCGTTCGTGCATGCTATGCTGAATTTTTATCTGATCTTCATCGATTTAATTGGCTTTTGGGATTTCGTGCTAAAATCCGCAGATCGTGAGGAAGGAGGTGCTGTGCCCTGTGGGGGGTGGCCTTTGCCACCATCCGTGAGAGTGTGGCGACAGGACGTTAAGGGATGGTGAATCGGTGTTAGGCCTTCCCGCAGTGTGAGGTGTTTCAACGTGGTAGGAAGGTGTCTGGACACCACGGGTGGAGGTTATGATCGGCGGATACCGCGTTGGCTCAAAGAGTGGAGACATGGTCATGGGTCATGTCGACGGGCAGGTGCCCGGGCGTGTTTACCATGCCAGAGCGTCGATCCATGTCCGAAAATTCCTGTCTCGGGAGCTGGAAGCGGTAGCGACACCGGTGCGAAAGGGTGGTGCAGCGTCTAGGCTGGCCCGGACTATTTTCGATTCGAGGGGGGTGGAGTCGTGCGTATCTGGTACTGTGAGGACGGGACCGAAATCGACCTCATCTCCTAGGTCGGGAGGCGCAGTAAGAATCCTGAATTGATATTGGCGGTCTCGGCTCGAGACCTCCCCGTAACTTCTTGTCTGTGGTGTTGAGGTGTGATTCGAGGG
>WFXL01000047.1 GCA_015490605.1 Rhodospirillales bacterium | reverse complement strand
GGGAACATGTAGACCGAAGCGGCCAGATCCCCGAGGCCGATGGCCCGCGGCGGCCGGATCGGCAGGCGGGTGAGGAAGATGGCGGCGATGCGCAGATCATCCAGCACCGGGGCGATCCCCTGCAGCCGGCGCCATCCTGCCGCCGGCACCCGGCGGGTCAACCGCAGCTCCGGGACGGGTGCCGGGGGAAAGGGCCGACACCGGCGAGCCGCGCCTCAGCCGGCCGGGGCCTCGCGCATGGTCTCGGGCAGCCACAGGGCGAGCTCGGGAAAAGCCACCAGCAGCACCACCATCACCACCATCAGCAGGAAGAAGGGCAGCGAGACGCGGGCGATATAGTCGATCTCGTGGCCGGTCATGCCCTGCAGGACGAAGAGGTTGAAGCCGATGGGCGGGGTGATCTGGGCGGTCTCCACCACCACCACGATGAACACGCCGAACCAGATGGGGTCGATGCCGGCGGCGCGGATCATGGGGTCCACCACCGAGATGGTGAGCACCACCGCGCTGATGCCGTCGAGGAAGCAGCCGAGGACGATGTAGAACAGGGTCAGCGCGGCGATCAGCGCGATGGGCGAGAGATTGAGAGAGGCGATCCAGCTGGCCAGCGCCCGCGGCAGGCCGGTGAAGCCCATGGCCAGGGCGAGGAAGGCGGCGCCCATGAGGATAAGGGCGATCATGGCGGAAGTGCGCACCGCCCCCATGAGGCTCGCGGTGAAGGTCTCGCGGTCCAGCACCCCCTGCCACCAGGCGATCAGCAGAGATCCCACCACGCCAAAGCTGGCGGCCTCGGTGGCGGTGGCAAAGCCGAAATAGATGGAGCCCAGCACCGCCAGGATCAGGCCCAAAACCGGCAACAGCCCGCGCGAGCGCCGCAGCCGCTCCCGCAGCGGGACCGCCGGTTCCGGCGGAATGGCGTCGGGGTGGAGCCACGCCCAGACGGCGACATAGCCCATGAACAGTGTTGCCAGCACCAGCCCCGGCACCACCCCGGCCATAAACAGTTTGGCGATGGATTCATTGGTGGTGACCCCATAGACGATCATGATCAGCGAGGGCGGGATCATGAGGCCGAGGGTGCCGGCGCCGGCCAGGGTGCCGATGGCCATGTGTTCGGGATAGCCACGGCGGCGGAGCTCCGGGATCGACATCTTGCCGATGGTGGAGACGGTGGCGGCGCTGGAGCCGGAGACCGCGGCGAAGATGGTGCAGCCGACGATGTTGGTGTGCAGGAGTCTGCCCGGCAGCCGTGCGAGCCAGGGGGCGAGGCCGTTGAACATGTCTTCCGACAGGCGCGTGCGGAAGAGGATCTCCCCCATCCAGACGAACAGCGGCAGGGCGGTGAGGGCCCAGCTGGAGCTGGAGGTCCAGATGGTGGTGATCATGGCATCGCCGGCCGGGCGGCTGGTGAACAGCTCCATGCCCACCAGCGCCACGCCCAGGAGCGCCAGCCCCACCCACACGCCGGTACCCAGCAGCACCACCAGCGCCAGCAGGAAGACGACGGTGGCGAGGGTCTCGTTCATCGATCGGCCAGATCCAGCCGGTCGGTGGCCTGCTGATCCAACGGCCCGCCGAACAGCACCACCAGCAGCCGGTCGGTGAGGGCGAGCGCGAACACCACGGTGCCGGCCGCCATGGCCAGCTGGGGGATCCACAGCGGGGTGGCGTCCTGCCCCTGGCTGATGTCACCGATCAGCCAGGAGACATAGGTGCCGCGCACGGCATAGTAGGCGAAATACCAGGCAAGCCCGCCACCCACGGCGAGACACCAGAGCTCCGCGAGCCGCCGTGCCCCGCCGGTGAGGCGCGCGAGCAGAAGGCCCACGCGGATGTGGGCGCCGTGGGCGAAGGCGTGGGAGAGGCCGAAGAAGAAACTCGCCGCCATGAGATAGCCGGCATAATCGGTGGCGCCAGGGAAGGTGATGCCGGCCCAGCGGGTGAGGATCTGGGCGAGGATCACCAGCAGCATCGCCACCAGCGCCACCGCAGCGAGCACGCCGCAGAGATCATAGAGCGGGCGCAGCCAGCGCGACATGGTCCCATCCCTCGAAGGGGCGCCGGGGGCGCGAGCGAGCCCCCGGTGCGTACCCCCGCGAGCGCCTCACTTCACTTCATGGCGCGATAGGCCTCGACGATGCGGCGGCCGTCCTCGCCGGCGGCCTCGAGCCACTCCTTGGTCATGGTCTCGCCGATCCGGCGGAACCCTTCGCGCAGCGTTTCCGACGGCGCCACCACCTGGATGCCGTTCTTGCGCAGCTGTTCGAGGCTCCAGCCGGCATAGACCTGCGACCATTTGGTGCCAGAGACCTCGGCCATCTGGGCGCAGGCCCGCATCACGTTGCGGGTGGCTTCATCGAGGCCCTCCCAGGCCTGCTTGTTGACGAAGACATAGTTGCGCGGCAGCCACGCCTGGACGTCGTAGAAATACTTGATGCCATAGTCCCACACCTTGCGGTCATAGCCGGTGGCACCGGAGGAGATGAAGGACTCGGCCACGCCGGTGGCCAGCGCCTGGGCCAGTTCCGCCGCCTCGATCTGCACCGGCTGGGCGCCCATCAGTTCCGCCAACCGCGCGGTGGCGGCGTTGTAGGCGCGGAACTTGACTCCCTTCATGTCCTCGATGCTCTCGAGCGGTTTTTTCGTATAAATTCCCTGCGGCGGCCACGGAACCGAATAGAGCAGCACCAGGTTCTGCTGCTCGAGCACCTTCTCGATGATCGGCCGTGCCGCCTGCCAGAGCTTCTCCGAGTCCTCATAGGAGGTGGCGAGGAACGGCACCGAATCGTAGCCGAACACGGCATTCTCGTTTTGATGCGCTGACAGCAGCCGCTCGCCGATGGGCACCTGGCCGGTCTGTACCGCCCGCTTGATTTCATTGCCCTTGAACAGCGAACCACCGCCGTGGACGACGATCTCCAGCTTGCCGCCGGTGCCGGTCTTCACGCACTGGGCGAAGAGCTTGCCGTTCTGGGTGTGGAAATTGCCATCGGCATAGGCCATCGGCATGTCCCACACCTCGGCTGCGGCCGGACCGGCGGCCGCCGCCAGGGCCAGGGCGGCGGTGGCGACGAGAGCTGCGCGCATGGTCGATCCCTCCCTTCTCTCTTGTCTCTCCGGCACGACGGCAGCCTACCGCCCGCGGGTTGCGGCCGCAAGGCGCAGGCCCCGAGCGCCATGCGTGCTTCCGGCCGGTTTCAACCCGTGGTAGAAACCGCATCCGGAGCTGTCCGGGATCGCCGCCGTGAGCGCGCGTCCACCGCCCCTTGCCCAAGGCCGCGTGCGCGATGTGCCGCCGGATGCGGTGCCGACCGCGGCTGTGGTCATGGCCGCCGGGTTCGCCGGGCTCCTGGTGCTGCCCTGGCTGGGGCGGCCGCCGGGGCCGGCGGATGGGGTGGTGCTGGCGCTTGCGGTGCTGCTGCGTCACCTGCTGGGCCGGCCTGCGGGGCGCGGCGCGTGGGTGGCGGAACTGGCAGCCTGGGGCCTGACCGCCTTCGCCGCAGCTCTTGCGCTCATGCTGCTGGGGCGGCCGGCGCCGCCTGCGGCGCTGCTGGCCTACGCCGGCAGCGGGCTGGTGCTGCAGACCCTGCTTGCCCGCGGGTTCGCCCGGCTTGGCTGGCGACGGCGGCCGCGGCCGCAGCGGGTGGCGGTGGTGGGTGCGGGCGAGCAGGGCCGGCGGCTGGTGGCACGGCTTCTGGGGGTGCCGGGCGTGCGCATCGTCGGCATCTATGACGAGCGCCGCGAGCGGGTGCCGGCGAGCCTCTGCGGCCTGCCGCTTGCGGGCGATCTCGAGGGGCTCGCCCGGCGGGTGCGGCGCGAGGAGGTGGATGCGGTGCTCATCGCCCTGCCGCTCGGAGCGCGCGGGCGCATCGAACAGTGGCTGCGGCGGCTGCGGCGGCTGCCGGTGGATGTGCGGCTCGCCCTCGATGCCGGTGCCGACTGGCTTGAACCGCGGCGGATTTCGGCGCTGGGGCCGGTGCCGCTGCTGCACCTCTACGATCACCCGCTCAGGGGGCCGGCCCGTTATCTCAAGGGCGCCCTCGATCGCACCGTGGCGCTGTTGGGGCTGGTGCTCACCGCGCCGCTGCTGCTGGTGGTGGCGCTGGCGGTCAGGCTCAGCTCCCCCGGGCCGGTGCTCTACCGCCAGCGGCGCTGGGGCTTCGCCGGCGACCCCATCGAGGTGCTCAAGTTTCGCACCTTCCACCACCACGCCTGTCGCCGCGGCGACGATCCGGCCCTGCCCCATGCCGGCAGCCACCACCCGGACCTCACGCCGCTGGGCCGCTTCCTGCGCCGCTGGTCGCTGGACGAGCTGCCGCAGCTGTGGAACGTGCTGGTGGGGGACATGTCGCTGGTGGGGCCGCGGCCCCATGCGGTGGCCCATGACGAGCACTATGCCCGCCTGGTGGGCGACTATCTTGCCCGGCTCAAGGTCAAGCCGGGGCTCACCGGCTGGGCCCAGATCAACGGTGCCCGCGGCGAGATCCGCTCGCTGGCGGAGATGGAACGGCGCGTCGCCCTCGATCTCGACTATATTGAGAACTGGTCCTTCTGGTGGGATCTGGAGATCCTGCTGCGCACGCTGCTGATGGGCTGGCGCGATCCCCGCGGCTGAGGGCGGGGCCGGGGTCCGGGCGGGAAATTCCTCACACCTTCCGCTTCCGGTGGCGTGCAGGCCGCTGCTGCCTTAGACTGGCGGCTGGTGTGGCGGCGGGCATGCGCCGGGAGGAGGCCATGGCCGGAGAACAGGTGCGCATCGAGAGCGACACGCTGGGGCCGGTGGAGGTGCCGGCAGACCGCTACTGGGGCGCCCAGACCCAGCGCAGCCTTATGAATTTCCCCATCGGCGGCGAACGCATGCCCACCCCGCTGATCCGGGCGCTGGGACTTGTGAAGCTCGCCTGCGCCCGCGCCAACATGGCGCTGGGTGTGCTTGATCACCGCCTGGGCGAGGCCATCGCCCGCGCCGCCGAGGAGGTGGCGGCGGGCAAATTCGACGATCACTTCCCGCTGGTGGTCTGGCAGACCGGCTCCGGCACCCAGACCAACATGAACGCCAATGAGGTGATCGCCAACCGCGCCAACGAGCTTCTGGGCGCACCGCGGGGGGCCCGCTCGCCGGTCCATCCCAACGACCACGTCAACCGCGGCCAGTCCTCCAACGACACCTTCCCCACCGCCATGCATGTGGCGGCGGCGCGCGAGGTGCACGAACGGCTGTTGCCGGCGCTCGAACATCTGCTGGCCGAGCTCGAGGCCAAGCGGGAGCAGTTCGCAGAGCTCGTGAAGATCGGCCGCACCCATCTGATGGATGCGGTACCCCTCACCCTGGGGCAGGAGATCTCCGGCTGGTCCCAGCAGGTGCTCTATGCCATCGAGCGACTGCGGGGGGTGATGCCGCGGGTGTGCGAGCTCGCCCAGGGCGGTACCGCCGTGGGCACCGGTCTCAACACCAAAAGGGGCTTCGCCGAGAAGGTGGCGGCTGAGCTCGCGCGCCTGACGGGTCTGCCCTTTACCAGCGCGCCCAACAAGTTCGAGGCCCTCGCCGCGCACGACGCCATGGTGGAGCTCTCGGGCGTGCTCAATGTGATCGCCTGTTCCCTCCACAAGATCGCCAATGATGTGCGCCTTCTGGCCTCGGGCCCGCGCTGCGGCCTCGCCGAGATCACCCTGCCTGCGAATGAACCCGGCAGCTCCATCATGCCCGGCAAGGTCAATCCCACCCAGGCCGAGGCGCTCACCATGGTGTGTGTGCAGGTGATGGGCAACCACGCCAGCGTGAGCTTCGCCGGCGCCAGCGGCCATCTCCAGCTCAATGTCTACAAGCCGGTGATCGCCTACAATGTGCTGCAGTCCATCCGCCTGCTGGCGGACGCCGCCCGCTCCTTCACCGACCGCTGCGTGGTGGGTCTCGAGGCGCGGCCCGAGCGGCTGCGGGCCTATGTGGAACGCAGCCTCATGTTGGTGACGGCGCTGGCTCCCCACATCGGCTATGATCGCGCCGCCGAGATCGCCAAGAAGGCCTGGAAGGAGGACAAGACGCTGAAACAGGCGGCACTGGAGCTGGGCTATCTGGATGAAGCCCGGTTCGATGCGCTGGTGCGGCCGGAGCGCATGCTGGGCCCGGAGGATTGAGCCTCAGTCCTGATCCCCCAGCACCAGCGGCAGCCCGCCGGCGGGCGTGATCACCAGCCGCGCGCGCCCGCGCACGAGATCCAGCACCAGTTCGAGGGCAAGCCGCCGGCCACCGAGGAACAGCGTTGCCGGGGCCGTTGTCTTGGCCCGCCCCGCGCGCACCGCAAGCTCCAGCCGCACCGGTGGCAGCGGCAGTCGTTCGCCCGGGCTCAGGCGAAGCCCCTGTCCGGGATCCGGCGCCACATCGCGCAGCACCACCCGTTCCAATCGCAGCACAAGGCGGCCGGTGAGGGTCTCGGGCCAGCGCTCAGGCACGACGCCGCGGGCCGTAAGCGCGGCCTCGACCCCGACCGGCCCCTCGACCAGGCGCCCAAATGGTGCCAGCAGCAGGAGATCGGCCACCTCTTCCGCCTCGCCCGCAAGCTGCAGCGCCAGCCGTGGCAGTGCGGCCGTGAGATCCAACAGGACCTCCCCTTCCAGGCGCACCCCCGGGCGGGTGAGGACCAGCGGGGCCAGGCGCCATCGACCGTCGCGGGCGCGAAGGCGGCCGCGCAGCTCCTCCCCCAGCGCCAGGCTGAGGTCGAGGGCAAGCGGCCGGAGCTGGGCCACCGGCAGCCCGGGGGCTGCACGCAGCCCGGGGGTGTCCGCCGGTGCCGTGGGTGCCGGGCCGAAGGCCCGCAGCAGCGCCCGGGCGAGGGGCTGCAGCTGCGCAGGCGGCGGCAGGCCGGGCCCCTCGAGCCGCCCCCTGAGCCCGCCCGCGCCATCGTCGGCAAGCTCCAGGCGAAAGCGCGCCCGCCCCAGTTCCAGCAAGCCCCCAAGGCGCACGCGGCGATCCTGCCGCAGCCGCTCTTCAAGCTGCAGCCCAAGCCGCTCGGGAAGTCGCGCATCCACCAGCGGCACGCCCAGGCGCCGCAGCAGCCGCCGGGGGTCCGTCACCTGGAGGGTCAGCGTCCGCAGCGTCTCGTCTGATGCTGTGGGCGTGGCCTGAAGCGCAAGCCGCAGCGCCGGATCGGCCGCTTCCAGCTGCCAGCGCCGGCCCTGGGGCCCCTCTCTCAGGGCGAGGGTGAGGCGGAGGGTGCGGAAGGCCGCAAGCCAGGGTGGGACTTCGTCATCCCACATGCGCCAGAGGCGCCCCGGTGCGGGCAGCTGGAGGGCAAGTTCGAGGGTCCGTTCGCCGCCCATGAGATCGGCCTGGAGCCGTGCGCGGCCCTCACCGCCGGCGAGATCGGCGATCCGCTCCAGGGTGAGCGCCACCCTGCCATCCTCCAGATCTCCTATGAGCTCGAGCCCACGGGCCAGCAGCCGGCCAAAAGCGAGCCGCTCAACCGTCAGCAGCAGCCGCAGCGGCAGCCGCCGCGAGAGTTCCACCAGCGCCCGGCGCCAGGCGGGCGTGGCGAGCTCCGTGAGCGGGTCCAGCTCCAGCCGGTCGATACGGCCGCGCACCACCAGGCGCCCACCGCGTGGCCGGTCGAGGGAGCCAGCAAAGCGGCCGACAGGTGTGCGCAGATCAAGCCGCGGGCAGCGAAGGCCCGCCGCCTGGCCTTCACAGCGTACCTGCAGCAGCCACCGGCCCGCGCGCAGGGAAGGCGGCAGCGGCGGCAGAGCCGCGATTTTGGAAAGCGCCTCGCCGCCAAGCGCGAGATCGGCCTCAAGCGCAAAGCCGCCGTCAGCATCCAGCTGTCCCCGGGCGGTGAGCGTGCCGCCATCACCCACCGCAGCCGAAAGGCGGCGGATGGTGAGCGCGCCGCCGCCCAGCCGGGCCTCAAGCCGCAGCCGCTGCCAGCCGAGCCCGTCCAGCTCCCCGCGCGCGGCGGTGAGCCTGAGGTCGGCACGGGTGGGCAGCCGTCGCAGCCGCTCGGCCCAGTCCCCTAACGCCCCATCCGCCAGCGCCAGCCGCTCGGCCTCAAGACGCACATCCCACGCCACCGCCGCCTGCGGCCGCCAGGCGATGCGGCCGCGCAGGCGGACGCTCCCCAGATCCAGCCGTGCCGGTTCCAGCACCATGCCAGCGTCGTCGTAGCGCAGCCGGCCCTCGAGCCCGAGCGGCGGCAGCGCTGCCATCAGGGATGCCAGGGGTGTGCGGCCGAAAGCCGCGGCAAGTTCGCGCAGTGCTGCCAGTTGCAGGGCCAGCAACCCTTCGGTGCGGAGGGTGCGGGCTGCCACCAGCTCGCCCTCAAAGCGCAGTGTGTCGACCCGTTGCCCCTCGCCCAGGGCCAGGTCGAGGCGGAGCTGCAGGCGGCGGCCGCGGCTGCGGCCGGCAAGGGTGAGCGCCAGCGGTCGGTTGCCGAGCCGGGCGGTGAGCTGCGCCTCCACACGGCCAGTGCCGTCACGCCCAAGCCGCAGCTCCGCACCCGCAAGGGCAAGCGCAAAACCGGCACGGCGCCAGCGGATGCGCCCTTCCAGCAGTTCCACCTCGAGGGGGGCGGCAGGTGCTGCGAGCGCCCGCACCAGGGCGGTGGGGGCCAAGGCGAGCTCGATCTCGGGGCGGACCAGCCGCAGGCGCTTGGGCTGCGGGCTCAGGCGCAGCAGCGACATGAGGTCGAGCGCGGCATCGAGGCGGTCGGCGCGAAGGCGCAGGCCGCCCTCGCGCACGAGTTCGATGCGGGCGAGGCTTACCGCAGGCTGCGGCCATAGTTCCACATCCACCGGCCCCCGCACCGCCAGGCGCGCGCCGCTCTCGCGTTCCACCAGCGCCACCACCGCCGCCCGCAGCGCCTCGGGCCGCGCCGCCAGCCACAGGGCCAGGGCCGCCAGCAGTGCCAGCAGCGTAAGGGGTACCAGGAGGAAGGCGAGGGTTTTGCGCACGGGCGCGATCGCCGCCAAGAGGTGGGACCGCAGGCCGGTCTCCGTCCACCGCGAGGCTTAGGGGCCCCGGCGGGTGGGTGCAACCGACGGTGGGGCCCGGCGGTGGTGGACTGCGGCGGATCTCACGTGATTATGTTGTCCAAACGACACGGCGATCCCTGAAGGGATCGCCGTGCGTTGAGGGCCAGAGGCGTCAGAGGGGAACTCAGTCGCGGCGCTGGCCAAGCAGCTGCAGCAGCATCATGAACAGATTGACGAAGTC
>WFXL01000046.1 GCA_015490605.1 Rhodospirillales bacterium | reverse complement strand
GCCCAACCCCATGCAGCCGGTGGTGCGGCTGGTGGCCCCGGTGCTGCGGGTCTACACCCTCACCGAGCCCGCCACCGTCGGCTACGGCGCCACCTACGAGGTGCCGGCCGGTGCGCGCATCGCCACGGTAGCGGTGGGTTATGCCGACGGCCTGCCGCGGGCGGCCTCCAACCGCGGCCGCGCCCGCATCGGCGATATCGAGGTGCCCTATGCCGGCCGGGTGTCCATGGACCTTCTGGGCCTCGATGTCTCGAAGCTGCCGGAAGGGATGGTGCGGCCGGGGGTGGAGGTGGAGCTCATCTGGGGGCCGGATGGCGTCGACCGGCTGGCGGCCGCCGCCGAGACCATCGGCTATGAGGTGCTCACGCGGCTCGGGCGGCGCTTTGCGCGCCACTATCGGGGAGGCCTCGGGTGAATCCGCTCGCCTGGATCGGCCACGGGGTGCTGCTGGTTTGTGCTGCCGCCGGCCGGGTGGTGCACTTCGGCCTCATAGCCCTGCTGCGGGGGCTGCGCGGGCCCTGGTATCCCCGCGAGATCGCCCGCCAGATGGTGGAGATCGGCTATCTTTCGCTGCCGGTGGTGGGGCTGACCGCCATCTTCACCGGCATGGTGCTAGCGCTGCAGAGCTATACCGGCTTTTCCCGGTTCGAGGCGCCCGAGGCGATTCCCACCATCGTGGTGCTGTCCATGACCCGCGAGCTCGGCCCGGTGCTGGCGGGGCTGATGGTGGCCGGCCGCGTGGGCGCAGCCATGGCCGCCGAACTCGGCACCATGCGGGTGAGCGAGCAGATTGACGCGCTCGCCACGCTCGCCACCGATCCCCTGCGTTATCTGGTCTTCCCACGGCTGCTGGCGGCCCTGCTGATGCTGCCGGCGCTGGTGCTGGTGGCGGACGTGATCGGCGTGCTCGGCGGCTATCTGGTATCCGTCTATAAGCTCGGCTTCGGCCCGGTGGAGTATCTCGACCGCACCATCGAACATCTGGAGATGGAGGACGTGGTCTCGGGTCTTGTGAAGGCGGCCGTATTCGGCGTCATCGTCGCGCTGATGGGCTGCTATCAGGGCTATCACGCCGAGGGCGGCGCCCAGGGGGTGGGCCAGGCCACCACCCGTGCGGTGGTGGCGGCCTCGATCCTGATCCTCACGGCCGACTACATGCTCACCGAAATCTTCTTCAGCCGCTGATGCCATGACCCCCCCGACCCCCAAGATCCGCATCCGCGACCTCCACAAGCGCTTCGGCGACAATCACGTGCTCCGCGGGCTCGACCTCGATGTGCCGGCCGGCTGCTCGCTGGTGGTGATCGGCGCCTCCGGCACCGGCAAATCCGTGCTGCTCAAATGCATCCTCGGCCTTCTGGAGGCGGATGGCGGCTCCATCCTGGTGGACGGCGAGGAGGTGGTGGGGGCCGATGAGGCCACCCTCACGCGCATCCGCCTCAAGGTGGGCATGCTGTTTCAGGGGGCTGCCCTGTTCGACAGCCTGCCGGTATGGGAGAATGTCGCCTTCGGTCTGCTGGCGCGGCGCCGGATGGGCCGGCCCGAGGCGCGCGCCCATGCCATCCGCACCCTGGCGCGGGTGGGGCTCGGGCCGCGGGTAGCGGATCTCTACCCGGCCGAGCTTTCGGGCGGCATGAAAAAGCGCGTCGGCCTTGCGCGCGCGATCGCCACCGCACCCGAGATCCTCTTCTTCGACGAGCCCACCACCGGACTTGATCCGGTGATGGCCAATGTCATCAACGAACTGATCCGGCGCAGCGTGCGCGAGCTCGGCGCCACCGCCATCTCCATCACCCATGACATGGAGAGTGTGCGCCGCATCGCTGATCGGGTTGCCATGCTCCACGGCGGGAAGATCATCTGGGAGGGGCCGGTGGCGGAGGTGTGGGCCAGCGGCCACCCGGTGGTGGACCAGTTCGTCCACGGCCGCACCGAGGGGCCCATGGCGGTGCTCGCGCCCGAGGTGGCGGCCGAGGCGGCGGAGTAGGACGGTGGCACGCACGCGCGCGGTCTTCGTCTGCCAGGCCTGTGGCGCGGTCCATCCGCGCTGGGCTGGGCGCTGCGATGCCTGCGGGGCCTGGAACACCCTCGCCGAAGAACGTGCCACCACCGGCACCGGCGGGCGTGCACGGCGGCGCCCCCACACCGGCGTGGAACTGGTGACGCTTGCAAGCGACATCGCCCCGCCGCCGCGGCTCACAACCGGCCTCGGCGAGCTCGACCGGGTGCTGGGCGGCGGGCTCGTGCGCGGCTCGGTGGTGTTGCTCGCGGGCGACCCCGGCATCGGCAAGTCCACCCTGATGCTGCAGGCCCTGGCCGGTCTCGCCGCCCAGGGGCTGCGCACCGTCTATCTTTCGGGTGAGGAATCGGTAGAGCAGGTGCAGCTGCGTGCCCGTCGGCTGGGCCTCGCCGAGGCGGCGGTGGAGCTCGCCGCCACCACCGAGGTGGAGCCGCTCCTGGCGGCCCTCAGGTCAAAGCCGCCAGCGGTGCTGGCGGTGGACTCGATCCAGACGGCGGTGGTGGAGGGGATCGAGGCGGCGCCGGGGACCGTAAGCCAGATCCGCGCAGCCGCCGAGCTTCTGGTGCGCTTTGCCAAGCGCCACGGCACCGCGGTGCTGCTGGTGGGTCATGTCACCAAGGAGGGGCAGATCGCCGGCCCGCGGCTTCTGGAGCACATGGTGGATGCGG
>WFXL01000045.1 GCA_015490605.1 Rhodospirillales bacterium | reverse complement strand
TGCGGCGCCTGCTCATCCGGCCGGGCCGCTGCCGCATCCGCCACCGCACCGGCCTCGGCCGGGGCCGGCGATGGCGTCGCGGGCGCTGGCGCGAAGGCGGCGGCCACCTCGGCCAGTCCCGGGGGGGTGGCGGGTGAGGCGTGGCCGGAGGTGGTGGCCCGGTGCTGCAGTTGCGGGGCTGTGACCGTGACGGCACTGCGGTGGCCGTGTTCCGCCAGCGCCCGCGACGCCATCGCCGGCCCCGGCCGAGGCCGGTGCGGTGGCGGATGCGGCAGCGGCCCGGCCGGATGAGCAGGCGCCGCAGGCCCCGCAAGACCTGGTGCCGCCGGGGCCCTTGGGGGTGGCCCGGGCGCTGCTGTTCGACACCTACATTCTGGCCGAGAGCCGTGAGGGGCTGGTGATCGTCGATCAGCACGCGGCGCATGAACGGATCGTCTATGAGCGGCTCAAGGCGGAACTCCGGGCGCGGGGCGTGCCGCGCCAGCTGCTGCTGCAGCCCGAGGTGGTGGAGCTGGATCCGGCGGATGTGGCGGTGCTGGAGGAGGCGGCCGAGCTGCTGCAGCGTGCGGGCCTGGTGGTGGAGCCCTTTGGTGGTGGCGCGGTGCTGGTGCGCGAGGTGCCGGCGGTGGCCGGCCTGCGGCTGGAGCTCGCCCCACTGCTGGCCGATCTCGCCGAGGACCTGCGCACCCTCGGCAGCGCCGCCACGCTGGAAGCCCGCATCCACCGGGTGCTGGCGACCGTCGCCTGTCATGGCAGCGTGCGTGCCGGGCGGCGGCTCACACTGGCGGAGATGAATGCGCTGTTGCGGCAGATCGAAACCACCCCCCATGCGGCGCAGTGCAATCATGGCCGGCCTACCTATATCACGCTGCGACGCCGCGAACTCGAGCGGCTGTTCGAGCGGCGCTAGCGCCCGCGGGCCGGGCGGGCGGCCCGCCGTCGGAAGAGGGAGAGCCCATCCATGACCTATGTGGTCACCGATGCCTGCATCCGCTGCAAGTACACCGATTGTGTTGAGGTGTGCCCGGTGGATTGCTTTTACGAGGGCAAGGTGATGCTCGTCATCAATCCCGACGAGTGCATCGACTGCGGCGTGTGCGAGCCCGAGTGCCCGGCCGAGGCCATTATCCCCGACACCGAGCCCGAGGCGGAGAAGTGGCTCGAGCTCAATCGCAAATACAGCGAGATCTGGCCCAACATCACCCGCAAGAAGGACCCCCCGCCGGATGCCGACGAGTGGAAGGGGGTGCCCAACAAGTTCGACCGCTTCTTCACCGACGAACCCGGCGAGAGCGACTGACGCGCGCCGGCGGGGTGGCGCCATGCCAGCCGCGGCGGACGAGCGGCTGCGGGCAGCGGCAGCCTGGTTGCGCTGGCAGGAGGCGGCCGGGGTCGATGTGACCTTGGCCGAGCCCGGTGATGTCGGGGCTGCTGCCCCTTCGCCGGCCCCTTCGGCATGCGTACCCGCCGCGCCAGCTCCCGCGCCGCCGGCCGCGGCGGTACCACCGGGGGTACCGCGGGCGGAGGCTGCCTCCCCGCCCCGCCCGCCGTCGTCGCCAACACCAGCGGTGGCGCGGGTGCGCGATGTCCAGCACGAGATCGCCGATGCCCGCCGGATCGCCGCCGCCTGTCGCAGCCTCGAGGAGCTGCGCGCTGCGCTCGAGGGGTTCGAGGCCTGTCCCCTGGCCGCCACCGCCACTCAGTTGTGCTTTGCCGACGGCCATCCCCAAGCGCCGCTGTTCCTCGTGGGCGAGGCGCCGGGTGCGGCCGAGGACCGGCTGGGCAAGCCCTTCGTGGGCCCCAGCGGCCAGCTGCTGGACCGCATGCTGGCGGCCATCGGCCTCGACCGCAGCCGGGTGTGGATCACCAACACCGTCTTCTGGCGCCCGCCGGGCAACCGCCCGCCCACCGCGGCTGAGATCGCCATGTGCCTGCCCTTCCTGGAGCGCCAGATCGCGCTGGTGCGCCCCAAGGTGCTGCTGTTCCTGGGCGGGCTCGCCGCGCGCGTGCTGCTGGGGATGGATGAGGGCGTGACCCGGCTGCGCGGGCGCGAGTTCGTCTATCGCGGGGACGATCTGCCGCACGCGCTTCCCGCTTTCGTCACCTACCATCCGGCCTATCTGCTGCGCCAGCCGGCCCAGAAACGTTTCGCCTGGCGCGATCTGCTGGCCGTGGCAGCCCGTCTCGAGGACGCCGCGGTCGGGTAGATTGCGTGGACTTTCACGCCACCGCGAAAGGGGCTAGGGTCACGCGCGCGATGACACGACATCGGGAGATACGCCGCCGCGGGGCGCTCGCCGCGGTCTTCGTGGTACTGCTGACTGCCCCCGGCCTCGCCCGGGAGGATGGTGCTGTCCGCCTCGCGCGGGTGGAACCGCGGTTCGAACCTGCCCCCATCCTCCAGGACCTGCCGCAGCCGCTTTCGCGGGCCGATGTGGTGCGTTACCGGCGCATCTTCGCCCTCCAGGAGCAGGGGCGGATGCGCGAGGCTGACCGGCTGATCCGCGAGCTCAACAACCGCCTGCTTCTGGGCCACGTGCTGGCCGAACGTTATCTCGGCCCCCACTGGCGCTCGCGCTATGGCGAGCTGCGCCGCTGGCTCCAGAATTACGCCGACCATCCCCAGGCCCGACGGATCTACCGCCTCGCTCTCAAACGCCGGCCCGCAGGCGCGCCCAGGCCGCCGCGTCCGGTGCCGGGCTATCTCGGCGGCAGCGGCCAGAGCTTCGAGGATGTGGCGCTGGCGGACGTGCTCGCCGGCGAGCGCATCCGCCGGGCCGCCGATCGCCGGTGGCTGCGGCAGCTGGCGCGGGATGTGGCGCGCGGCCGTCTCAAGGCGGCGCGGCGTCATCTGGCGCGTCCCCCCAAGGGAGCCCCGGCGCTGGTGGAGGATGTGGGCCGCTGGCTGGTGGCCCGCGGCGAACTCACCGCCGGCCACGATGCCCGCGCCTTTGAGACGGTCGCCCGCGCCGCACGCCGCAGCGGCGAGGTGCTGCCCGCCATCCACTGGATCGCCGGCCTCGCCGCCTGGCGCACCGGTCGCTATGCCGAGGCCGCCCGCTTCTTCGCCGCCGAGGCCTCGCACCCCAAAATCCGCGGCGAGCCTGCTGCCCGCGCCGCCTTCTGGGCGGCCCGCGCCTTTCTGGTGAGCGGCCGGCCCGAGGCAGCGGCGCGGATGCTCCACCGGGCCGCCTCGGTGAGCGACGAATTTTACGGCCTCATCGCCAAGACGGTGCTGGGGCGGGAGATCCGCTTTGGCTGGGATGCCGTCGGCGGCAGCGCCGATGTGGTTTCGCTGCTGATCCGCTTTCCCGGCTCGCGCCGGGCGCTGGCGCTGGCCCAGGTGGGGCGGCTGGATCTGGCTGAGGCCGAGATCCGCAAGCTCGCCGCCCGCGCCGGCCCGCGCCTGTTGGCAGCCCTGGCGGCGCTGGCCGAACGGTTGCAGCTGCCGGCCGCACAGCTGCGGGTGGCGGAGCGGCTCAAGCTGGTGGACGGCCGCAGCCACCATGGTGCCCTCTACCCACCGCTCACCATCGCACCCGAAGGGGGCTATGTGATCGATCGGGCCCTCATCTGGGCCATCGTGCGCGCCGAGAGCGGCTTCGATGCGCGCGCCCGCAGCCCCCGCGGGGCCTTGGGGCTGATGCAGATCCGCCCGGCCACCGCGCGCAGCGTCGCCCGCCGCTTCGAGATTGCCTATCGCGGCCGGCGGGCGCTGCTGAATCCGACCACCAATCTCACCATCGGCCAGGCCTACCTGCAGGAGCTCCTGGACCATCCCCTGGCCGGCCGCAGCCTCGTCCATCTGGCGCTGGCCTACAATGCCGGTCTCGCCCGGCTGGAGCGCTGGGACCGGGAGCTGTTGAGCCGTTTCGGCCGCGACCCGCTGCTTTACCTCGAGAGCGTGCCGGTGCGGGAATCCCGGCTCTATGTGAAGAAGGTGCTCACCAATCTCTGGGCCTATCGCATCCGCCTCGGCCAGCCCACCCCTTCGCTCGAAGCGCTGGCGGAGAACCGCTGGCCGGTGTACGTGGACCTGGAACCGGATCCCGAGCGCGACCATGCCCGGACGGATCGATGAGAGCATTCCCTTCCGCCCGCTGCGGATCGCCCTGCTGACGGTGTCCGACAGCCGCAGCCTCGCCGATGACCGCTCGGGCGACCTTCTGGCCGAGCGCATCCGCGCCGCCGGCCATCAGCTGGTGGCACGGGAGATCTGCCGTGATGACCTCGCCGCCATCGAGGCACGACTGCGCGCCTGGGTGGAGGATCCCGGGGTGGAGGTGGTGATCACCACCGGCGGGACCGGCGTCACCGGTCGCGATGTCACCCCGGAAGCGCTCGCGCGGGTGGTGGAAAAGCGCATTCCCGGCTTCGGCGAGCTCTTCCGCTGGCTCTCCTATGCCAAGATCGGCACCTCCACCATCCAGTCGCGGGCGGATGCGGGCGTCGCCAAGGGAACCTACATCTTCTGCCTGCCCGGCTCGCCCGGCGCCTGCCGCGACGCCTGGGACGAGATCCTCGTCCAGCAGCTGGACATCCGCTACCGCCCCTGCAATTTCGCCGAGCTCATGCCGCGCCTGCGCGAGCATGAGGCGCCGGGGCGCTAGCCGGCGGCCGCATCCTCGGCCGGTACCATGGTGCGCCGAAGCCTGAGAGCTTCGCTCTCCGGCAGCTCTTCCAGATCCTCGATCCGCACCAGCTCGCCCGCCGCCACCGGCCGCGCCAGCCGCACCCCGTGGGCAAGGCCGATGGGCAGCAACCCCTCGGCCCGGCTGCGGGCGGCCGGCACCAGCCGGCCCCACACCGTCGCCCCGCCCTCGCCATCGAGTTCCTCGCCCGCCGCCAGATCGCGCTTGGCACAGGCCACCACATCGCCGCGCCAGCTGAGGGCCGAACCGGTGGCACGCCCGTCCAGCACCACACTGGCAATGCTTGGTGTGAGCTCGAGGCCGATCAGATGGAACGGGCGCCAGAGGGCGGCGAAACGGCCGCTTGCGTCGGTGACCAGCCCATACTCCTCGAAACAGGCGCGGGCATAGGTGTCCTCGGCGGTGAAGACCACATAGACGCCCCAGCGGAGATGGTCCTCGATCTCGCGGCCGTCGCGCTCGAGCGAGGAGACCACCTCCACCATGCCCTCCCGTTCCAGCACACCGCCCTCGGTCGCCGGCCGCAGCACCGCGGGCAGGCGGTGGGTGCCCGCCGGCGGGAACAGCAGGCCGTCGCGCGGCACCGCAAGGCCGGTGGCATTGGCCACCGCCGCCATCTCGATGGCCGACTTGGTGCCGTCGAGAAAGGAGTTGAACATGCGCGGGTTCATGCCGCCGGCGCGGGCGCGCTGGGGCGAGAGGCCATAGTAGTCCCACACCGTCTCTGGCGTGGAGGCGTGATAGACCGGCAGATATTTGGTGCCCTTGCCGGCGGCCACCACCCGAAAGCCGCAGCTCCGTGTCCAGTCCACCAGCTCCCAGATGAGCGCCGGCTGATCGCCCCAGGCCATGGAGCAGACCACCCCGGCGCGCTGGGCCTCCAGCGCCAGCGCCGGACCGCAGAGGGCATCGGCCTCCACGGTCACCAGCACCACCGGCAGCTCGCGCGCAAAGCAGGTGAGGGCATGGCGGGTGGCTGCCAGCGGATCACCGGTGGCCTCCACCACCACATCCACAAGGGCGCGATCAAGCGCCCGTTCCAGCTGGTGCTCGAACACCAGCTGCGCGCGCATGGCCTCGGACCAGCCGGCGGCGGCGAGATGGCGGGCGGCGCGGGCGCCATCCAGGTCCACCACCGCGGTGAGTTCGAGCCCGGGCGTGTGGGGGATGCGCGAGGCGAACATGGTGGCGAACTTGCCGAGCCCCACCACCGCCACCCGCACCGGCTCGCCCCGTCGGGCCCGTTGCGCCAGCCGTCGCGCGAAGTCCATGGCGCCATCCTCCCGGCCTCGCCCGGTCCAGCCTGCCGCCGCCCGCTCCGACGGGCAAGGGGCAGCTCCCGGCCCAGGCGATACCGGTGCCCCGCTGACCCACTGTCAGCACCCCGCCGTGCCCCGCTCAGCGCCGACAGGCGACGAAACTGATGCGGTCGCAGAAGCCGGCAGTGCAGATGCGCCGATCGCCGATGGTGATGGTGGGCGGGCGGTTGCGCATCACCCGATAGTCGCTGGCGGCACGATAGCCGCGCAGCCGACAGAAGGCGTCAGCAGCAGCCTGGCCGCAGTTGCGCCCCCACTCGCGGCACAGGTCCAGCGCCAGCCCCTCGAGGGTGGGCTCGCGAAAGCTGGCACCGGCCGCCACCATGGGCTCGGCCCGCACCCGCAGGCGGAAGACGGCATTCAGGGGTCTGGCCGCCTCCCGCTCCACCACCCGAAGGTTGAAGATGCCGCCCCGCCGCCACTGGGCCGGCGTCAGGGTGAGGGTGCCGACGGCCACATCACTGCTGCCGGTGGCCTCGTAGAATTCCTCTTCAAGCCGGCAGCTCGGTGCCCGTCCGATGCCGGGGGCCGCCAACACCCCGTAGCGGTCGACGCCGGCGGTGAGACCGCCATCACAGTCCACCACCTGGATGGCCACCGCCAGTGGCCGATCCGGCGGGATCTCGGCAAGGCGTACCCGAAGATCACCCGGACGCACCTGGCTGTCGCTGTCCACATGGCGCACCGAAGGCCAGGCATCGCCCCGCTGCCAGGACCTGCCCCTGGGACCGGCGGCCATGGCCACCCACCAGTCGCCGGGGCTGAGATTGTCACCGTCAAAGCCGACCGCGATGGATTCCACCTCGATATCCACCCGCCAGGCCGGGGCTGGCGGCGGCTCCGCCGGACCCGTCGGTGCACGCGCCACCGCCGGCAGGGTGGTGCAGGCGGCGCGGCGCCCCGGCTGATCGTCAATGGGGGCGATCCCCGGGGCCTCGGCGATGCGGGCGCCGGCCGGCAGATTGACGATGCGGATGCCGGCGCACTGGCGGCCGGTGTCGTAGAATACCAGGCGGAAGGATACCGTGGTCTCGCGTCCGGGTGCCAGGCCCACCACCCGACGGCGGGTGTCGCCCTGGCGGCGCGGGATCACCTCGCGGCCGCGGATGGGCGCATAGAGCTCCACCACCACCGGCCCCGCCGGGGCGTCGCCCACATTGGCAAGGCGTCCCTCAAGGCGCGCATGGCACACCTGACCGCCATCCTCGAGCCTCCAGCAGTCAGGCCGGCCCACGAACGCCACCTGCCGCAGGGTCAACACCGCACCCTGCGGGGTGCCGGGGGCATCACCGCCCGGCATGCCATCGCCGGGCATGCCGTCACCGGCCATGTCCCCGCCAGCACGCCCCACATCCAGACACAGCCGCCGCGGACCGCCGCCCACCACGGTGCCATCGCCCAGCGGCCGCAACACCACCTGATAGCAGCGCCGCCCCGCCACCGCTGTCTCATCGCGTCCAAGCCGCTTGCCTGACTCCACTTCCGCCCCGGGCGCAATCTGCCGGCCGCGGCGAAAACGCATCCGTGCCACCCGCCGGCCATCGCGCTCAAGCCGCACCTCCACCGCCGCCCGGGTATCCCCCCGATTGGCCAGACGCACAAACCACCACACCCGCGCTCCCGGGTCCACCCGCTCGACCCTCACGCGCCCGTCACGATCCCGGGCCCACCAGCTGTCCAAGAGCTCCACCCGCCCCTCGGCCCGCAC
>WFXL01000044.1 GCA_015490605.1 Rhodospirillales bacterium | reverse complement strand
GGGCGGCCTCTATCTCACCGGCGGGCTCGCCACCGTGGGTTTCGTGCTGGGGGCCGCCCCCTTCGAGGCGGTCTTCCCCTATTCCCTCTCGGTGGTGCCGCTGTTCGTGGCCATGGGCGTCTTTGCCGCCCGTGCCGGCCTGTCGGCAGCGCTGTTCCGGGCGGTGGACGCCTTCGTCGGCGGCTTCCGTGGCGGCCTGGCGCTCGCCAGCATCGGTGCCTGCGCCGCCTTTGGCGCCATCTGCGGCTCCTCCCTGGCCACCGCCGCCACCATGGCGCGGGTGGCCTATCCCGAGATGGCCCGGCGCGGCTATGCGCCGGCGCTGGCGGCCGCCAGTATTGCCGCAGGCGGCACCCTGGGGGTGCTGATCCCACCGTCAATCCTGCTGGTGATTTACGGCCTGCTCACCGAACAGAGCATCGGCGAGCTCTTCGCCGCCGCCCTCCTGCCGGGGCTGCTGGCCACCGCCCTCTACATGGCGGCGGTGGCGCTCGCATTGCGCCTCTATCCGCAGCTGGCCCCGCCCGGTGAGCCCCGCGGATGGGCCGCACGCCTGCGGGCGCTGGCGGAGGTGTGGCCGGTGGCGGGCCTGTTTCTGGTGGTGATCGGCGGCATCTATGGGGGCCTGTTCTCCCCCACCGAGGCGGCGGCGGTGGGGGCAGCCGGGGCGGTGCTGCTGGCCTGGGCCCGGGGCGGGCTTGCCGCCGCCACGCTGGTGGATGCCGTGGGCGAGACCGCCCGCATCGCCGGCATGATCTTCTTGGTGCTGATCGGGGCGGCGGTGTTCAACTACTTCATCGAGACCACCGGCCTGCCCCAGGGGCTGGTGGCTTGGGTGCGGGCAAGCGGCCTCTCGCCCCTGGGCGTGCTGCTGGCGGTGCTGCTGTTCTACGTGGTGCTGGGCTGTTTCATGGACAGCCTCAGCATGATCCTCCTCACCATCCCCTTCGTCTTCCCGGTGATGGCCGAACTCGGCTTCGATCCGGTGTGGTTCGGCATCCTCGTGGTCACCGTGGCCGAGCTCGGCCTCATCACCCCGCCGGTGGGCATGAACCTGTTCGTGATCCAGGGGACGGTGCCGGGCCTGTCGCTGGCCACCGTGATCCGCGGGCTGCCGCCCTTCATCCTGGCGGATCTGCTGCGGCTGGCCCTGCTGGTGGCCTTCCCCCAGCTGGCGCTCGCCCCCGCCGGCCGCCTGCCATGAGGTCGGCCGGTCGCAGGCGCGTTGACGGCGGCGGTGGCGGCGGCTAGCCGGCGGGGCGGCATCGGGGAGACGGCCGGTGTTCGAACTGGACGAGGACCGCCGCGCGCTCAGAGACGCGGCGCGGGAATTCGCCGAGGAGCGCATCGCCCCCAGGGCGGCCGAGTGGGACGCCCAAGAAGTGTTCCCGGTGGAGGTGCTGCGCGAGGCCGCCTCTTTGGGCTTTGCCGGCCTGTTCGTGCGCGAGGATGTGGGCGGCACCGGCCTCGGCCGGCTGGACGGGGTGATCCTGTTCGAGGAGCTGGCTGCCGCCTGTCCCTCCACCGCCGCCTACATCTCCATCCACAACATGGTGGCGTGGATGATCGACCGCTTCGGCCGCGAGGATCAGCGCCGGCAGTGGCTGCCCGATCTCTGCACCATGGCCAGGTTCGCGAGCTACTGCCTGACCGAGCCCCAGGCGGGCTCCGATGCCGCCAGCCTGCGCACCACCGCCCGCCGCGAGGGCGACCATTATGTGCTCAATGGCGCCAAAGCCTTCATCTCCGGCGCCGGCGCAAGCGACATCTATGTGGTCATGGCCCGCACCGGCGGCGAGGGCGCGCGCGGCATCTCCGCCATCGTGGTGGAGAAGGGCACGCCGGGGCTCAGCTTCGGCAAGCGCGAGGAGAAGATGGGCTGGCACTCCCAGCCCACCGCCCAGGTGATCTTCGACGACTGCCGGGTGCCGGTGGCCAACCGCCTGGGGGAGGAGGGCGAGGGCTTCCGCATCGCCATGCAGGCGCTCGACGGCGGCCGCCTCAACATCGCCGCCTGTTCCCTCGGCGGCGCCCGGGCATGCCTTGAAAAGGCGCTCGCCTATGTGCGCGAGCGCCGCCAGTTCGGCCGGCCGCTGGCCGACTTCCAGGCCACCCGCTTCAAGCTCGCCGACATGTACACCGAACTGGAAGCCGCGCGGCTGCTCACCTGGCAGGCGGCGGCCCGGCTCGATGCCGGCGATCCC
>WFXL01000043.1 GCA_015490605.1 Rhodospirillales bacterium | reverse complement strand
CTCCTCCAACAGCGCCTTGGCGCGGGTAATGTCGGCGCGGAAGGAGGCCGGCGTTTCCCGCCACAGCGGCCTGTGCGCGTGGCCGTGGCAAGCCAGCTCATGGCCGGCGGCGACGATGGCGCGCACTAGTTCGGGGGCCCGCTCGGCCACCTCGCCCAGGACGAAGAAGGTGGCCCGCGTCCCGGCTTCGGCCAGCAGCAGGAGAAGGTGCTCAAGCGGCTGGCTGAGCCGCAGCGGCCAGCTCGCCCGCGCACCTTCGGGCACCCACGGCGCGAGCGCGTGGACGTGCCAGAAGGCCTCCACATCGACGGTGAGGAAGGTCCAGGCGCCGCCGGCTTCCGGCGCCGCCCGGGCCTCCGCCGCCACCGGCCGGTCCCGCTTCACGCCGCGCTCCTCACCATCATGCCTCGCCAGCCCCAAGCCTCGTGGTGCCGGCGCGCGCCGACAAGGGGCAGGCGTGGGCCCGGAACCGCGCGGGACGGCTTGGCATATACCCGCGTATTGCTCCAAGCTGGCCGACTGTGCCGCGCCGCCCGAGCCAGCTACGGCCGAGACCACGACACCCCGCGTTGCCCGCGGGCGGTGGGCGCGCCATTGTCCCCTCGAGCTCATCCGTCGGGGAGCACCATGGCGATCACGCTGGAACGGCCGGCCGTCGTCGAGCCCAGGCGGCTGCGGATGCTGCAGGCAGTCCAGCAGAAGCTCCTGTGGCTCGCCTGCTGGACGGTGCATCATGCCAATCACGTCCGCCCCAATCGTGACGGCCTCAAGGTGGGGGGCCACCAGGCCTCCTGCGCCTCGGTGGCAAGCCTGATCACAGCCCTCTTCTTCGATGTGCTGCGCCCGGGCGATCGCATCGCCGTCAAGCCCCACGCCGCCCCCATCTATCATGCGGCCATGTATCTTCTGGGGCTCGAGCCGCTCGAGCGGCTCGTGCGCTTTCGCGCCCTCGGCGGCGCCCAGGCCTATCCCTCGCGCACCAAGGATGTGGGCGTGGACTTCTCCACCGGCTCGGTGGGGCTGGGGGTGGCCGAGACCCTCTTCGCCTCGCTGGTGCAGGACTATGTGACGCTCCACGGCCTCAAGCCCCGGGACGTGCCCACCGGGCGGCTTGTGGCCATCGTCGGCGACGCCGAGCTGGATGAGGGCAATGTCTATGAGGCGCTTTTAGAAGGGTGGAAGTACGACGTCCGCAATCTCTGGTGGATCATCGACTACAACCGCCAGAGCCTCGACCGGGTGGTGCCCGAGCGCCTCTATGAGAAGATCTACCGCTTCTTCTCGGCCGTCGGCTGGGACGTGGTGGTGATCAAATATGGCAAGAAGCTCCAGCGGGTGTTCGCCCAGCCCGGCGGCGAGGTGCTGCGCGAATGGATCGATGCCTGCCCCAACGACCTCTATGCCGCCCTCACCTTCAAGGGGGGTGCCGCCTGGCGCGCCCATCTCGAGGCCGATCTCGGGCGCCATCCCACCATCCGCCGGCTGCTGGACAGCCTTGATGACGCCGCCCTGGCCGAACTCATGACCAATCTCGGCGGCCATGATCTGGAGGCGCTGCTGGAGGCCTTCCACGGGGTGGCCGACGACCGCCCGCGGGCCTTCATCGCCTATACCGTCAAGGGCTGGGGGCTGCCCTTCGCCGGCCACAAGGACAATCACGCCGGGCTGATGACGCCCGAACAGATGGATCGCTTCCGCGCGGCCCACGGCATCCCGCCGGGCGAGGAGTGGTCGCCCACCGCCGGCCTCGCGGTGGATCCCGACGAATTCCGCGCCTTCCTCGAAGAGGTGCCGTGGCGCCGGCGACAGGTGCGCTTTGCGGCCCCGCCGGTGCCGGTGCCCGAGCGCCTGCCGAGCGGCCGCGCGGTGTCCCGCACCTCCACCCAGGAGGCCTTCGGCCGGCTCGTGGGCGAGCTCGCCCGCAGCCGCCTGCCGCTGGCCGAACGGCTGGTGACCCTCTCGCCCGATGTCACCGTGTCCACCGGCCTGGCTCCCTGGGTGTCGCGGCGGCATGTGTTCAACCGCAAGGAACACGAGGACGTCTTCCGCACCGAGAACGTCACCTCGCCCACCGTCTGGCGTGAGAGCCCGCAGGGCCAGCATGTGGAGCTGGGGATCGCCGAGAACAATCTGTTCCTGGCGCTGGCCGCCTTTGGCCTTGCTCACGAACTGTTCGGCGTGCGGCTGCTGCCCCTGGGCACGGTGTATGATCCCTTCATCGCCCGCGGGCTCGATGCTCTCACCTATGCCCTCTACCAGGACGCCCGCTTCGTGCTGGTGGGCACCCCTTCGGGCATCACCCTTGCACCCGAGGGTGGCGCCCATCAGTCGGTGACCACGCCGCTTCTGGGCCTCGGCCAGCCGCGCCTGCTGTTCTTCGAGCCGGCCTTCGCCGATGAGGTGGAGGTGCTGCTGCGCCGGGCGCTGGCGCACATCCAGCAGCCTGAGGGCGAGTCGGTCTATCTGCGGCTTTCCACCCGGCCGCTGGAGCAGCCCGCAAGGGCCATGGATGAAGCGCTGGCCGGCCAGATCTGGGCCGGCGGCTACTGGCTGGTGCCGCCAGCCGAGGGCGCCGAGCTCGCCCTCATCTTCCAGGGGGCGGTGGCGGCCGAAGCGCAGCAGGCCCATGCCACCCTGCAGGAGGAGGTGCCGGGGGCGGGGCTGCTGTGCATCACCTCGCCCGATCGGCTGTTCCGCGACTTCCGCCGCCACGGCGCCCGCAGCCACATCGCCCGGCTGCTGGCACCGCTGGCGCCGGATGCCGGTCTGGTGACGGTGCTGGACGGCCATCCCGCCACCCTCGCCTGGCTCGGGGCGGTGCGCCGCCAGCCGGTGCGGGCGCTGGGCGTCGACCGTTTCGGCCAGTCGGGCGACATTCCCGATCTCTACCGCACCTACGGGCTGGATGCGGAGGCGCTGTTGGATGCGGCCGCCGCCCTGCTGGTGGCGCGGCTCGGCCCCGAACCCCCAACGCCACCGCCATCGGTGGCCTGAGGCGGGCGCGGCAGCGCAGGCGCTTGCACGCGGCGCCGCTTCGTGCCACCTCGGCCCCATCCGGGGGAGGTTCCGCATGACCGCAACCCTGTGGGAGCTCATCGCACCCCATCCCGATTCCGCCCCCGCCTTCACCGCACCCGGGCGGCGCCCCCTCACCTATGGCGGGCTGCGCGCGCACATGGCCCGCACCGTCGAGCGCCTCGCCGCCCTCGGCCTCGGCCGCGGCGATCGGGTGGCGCTGGTGCTGCCCAACGGCCCGGAGATGGCTTCTGCCTTCGTGAGCCTTGCCGCCGCCGTCACCACCGCCCCCCTCAATCCGGCCTACCGGGAGGAGGAGTTCGACTTCTATCTCACCGATCTCGATGCCCGCGCGCTGGTGGTGGCGGCCGGAGACGAGGGGCCGGCGCTGGCGGTGGCCCGGCGGCGGGGCCTTGCGGTGCTGCGGCTGGTGGTGGAACCCGAGGCCCCGGCCGGGGCCTTCACCCTCGCGCCCGACGGCCCTCAGCCGGCAGCAGCGCGGCCGGCGGAGATGGCCGAGGCCGGGGATGTGGCGCTGATCCTGCACACCTCCGGCACCACCTCGCGCCCCAAGATGGTGCCGCTGCTCCAGCGCAATCTCGCCGCCTCGGCCCAGCACATCCGTGCGAGCCTCGCGCTCACGCCCGCCGACCGCTGTCTCCAGATCATGCCACTGTTCCACATCCACGGGCTGGTGGCGGCGGTGCTGGCGAGCCTTGCCGCCGGCGGCTCCCTCTATCTCACCCCGGGCTTCGATGCCTTCCGGTTTGCCGGCTGGCTCGAGGACAGCGGCGCCAGCTGGACCACCGCGGTGCCCACCATGTATCAGGCAATCCTTCGGCGCGCAGCGCGCCACGGCGCCGAGCGGCTGCGCGGGCGCCTGCGGCTTTTGCGCTCCTCCTCCGCTTCGCTGCCGCCGGCGGTGATGCGGGAGCTCGAGGCGCAGTTCGGGGCGCCGGTGATCGAGGCTTACGGCATGACCGAAGCGGCCCACCAGATGACCAGCAACCCGCTGCCGCCGGGCGAACGCCGGCCGGGCACGGTGGGGCTTGCGGCCGGGCCGCTGGTGCGTATCGCCGATGAGGCTGGGCGCTTTCTCCCGGCCGGCCAAGAGGGCGAGGTGGTGATCTCCGGGCCCAATGTGACCCCGGGCTATCTCGACAATCGCGCGGCCAACGAGGCTGCCTTCTTCACCGCCGAGGGCCGGCGCTGGTTCCGCACCGGTGATCTCGGCCGCTTCGACGCCGACGGCTATCTCACCCTGGTGGGGCGGCTCAAGGAGATCATCAATCGCGGCGGCGAGAAGGTGGCGCCGTTGGAGGTGGACCATGTGCTCATGGAGCACCCGGCGGTGCAGCAGGTGGTGACCTTCGCCCTGCCCCATCCCGTGCTGGGGGAGGAGGTGGCGGCCGCGGTGGTGCCGCGCGCCGGTATGGCGGTGGACGAACGCGAACTGCGGGCGTTTGCCGCCGAACGGCTGGCCGACTTCAAGGTGCCGCGCAAGATCGTGTTCGTCGAAGAGATTCCCAAGGGGCCGACCGGCAAGCTCCAGCGGATCGGCCTCGCACGGAGGCTCGGACTGGCATGACCCGGATCTGCATCTTCGGTGCCGGTGCCATCGGCGGCCTCATCGGCGGCAAGCTGGTGCGGGCGCAGGCGGGGGATGTCACCTTCATCGCCCGCGGCCGTCAGCTGGAGGCGCTCCAGACCCGCGGTCTCACCATCGCCAGCGAGGCGGAGCACTTCACCGTGCCGGTGCGGGCGAGCGACGATCCCGCCCGCTTCGGGCCGCAGGACTATGTGGTGCTGGCGGTCAAGGCCCATGCGGTGCCCCACATCCTCGACGCCCTCGAGCCGCTGCTGGGGCCGGAGACGGCGGTGGTCACCACCCAGAACGGCATCCCCTGGTGGTACTTCGATGGCCTCGATTCCCCCTTCGCCGGTCGGCATGTGGAAAGCGTCGACCCCGGCGGTGTGATCCGTCGGCGGATCGGCGCCCAGCGGGCCATCGGCTGCGTGGTCTATCCCGCCGCCGAGGTGACCGAGCCCGGCGTGGTCACCTGGATCGAGGGCGATCGGCTGACGCTGGGCGAGCCCGACGGCGGGCGCAGCGCGCGGGTGATGCGGCTTGCGCGCCTGCTGCAGCAGGCGGGCTTCCGCGCGCCGGTGCGGCCCGACATCCGCAGCGAAATCTGGGTGAAGCTGTGGGGCAATCTCGCCTTCAATCCACTGAGCGTGCTCACCCACGCCACCCTCGACCGGCTCGCCACCGATGCCGATGTGCGGCCGGTGGTGCGGCGCATGATGGAGGAGGCCCGACAGGTGGGTGAGGCGCTGGGGGTGCGCTTTGCCCTCGACATCGACCGCCGCATCGCCGCCGCCGCCGCGGTGGGGCCGCACAAGACCTCCATGCTGCAGGATTTGGAGCGGGGGCGCCCGCTCGAGCTCGATGCCATCGTGGCGGCGGTGGTGGAGCTGGGACGGCTGGTGGCCGTACCCACCCCCACCATCGAAACGGTGCTGGCGCTCGCGCGCCTGCGCGCCCGCACCGCCGGTCTCTATCCCTGATCCTGCGCTCCGCCTTCGGCCGCCTCGGCCTCGTCCAGCTCGAAGATACCGGTGCGGCGAAAGGCGTTGGTGATGGGATAGCGGCGGTCGCGCCCGAAGGCGCGGGAGCTGATCTTGACCCCGGGCGGTGCCTGGCGGCGCTTGTATTCCGCGGCATCGAGCATGCGTGCCACCCGCCGCACGGTGGCGGCATCGAAACCGCGCGCCACCAGATCCGGCGGCGCCAGGTCCTCCTCGATGAGACCATGAAGGATGGCATCCAGCACCGGATAGGGCGGCAGCGTGTCCTCGTCGCGCTGGTTCTCGCGCAGCTCGGCCGATGGCGGCTTGGTGAGCACCCGCTCGGGGATCACCACCCCCGCGGGGCCGCGGGCACCCGGCGGCCGCCAGCGGTTGCGCAGCCGGGCGAGCTCGAACACGGTGGTCTTGTAGACGTCCTTGAGGGCCGAGAAGCCGCCGGCCATGTCGCCATAGAGGGTGGCATAGCCCACCGACATCTCCGACTTGTTGCCGGTGGACAGCACCATGGGGCCGAACTTGTTGGAGACCGCCATCAGCAGCACGCCGCGAATACGCGCCTGGATGTTCTCTTCGGCGGTGGAGAAGGGCAGCGCATCAAACAGCGGCGCCAGCACCTCCAGAAAGGCCCCAAAGGGCGGCTCGATGGGGATCTCATCGTAACGAATGGCAAGCCTGCGGGCGATCTCGCGGGCATCCTCGAGGCTTGCGCGCGAGGTGAAGCGCGAGGGCATCATCAGCGCCCGCACCCGTTCGGGCCCCAGGGCATCGGTGGCGATCACTGCCGACAGGGCGGAATCGATCCCGCCCGAAAGCCCCAGCACCACCCCGGGAAAGCCGTTCTTCTCGACATAGTCCCGCACGCCCACGACCAGCGCCCGGTAGATCGCCTCGAGCCGCTCGGGGGGTTTGCACGGCGGCTCCACCCCCGCCGGCACGATCCGCCCCTCGCCGTCGCGGGTGAGGGTGATCAGCAGCAGGTGTTCCTCGAAGGCCGGGGCCTGGGCCACCAGCCGGCGTTCGGCCGAGAGGGCGAAGGAGGCGCCGTCGAACACCAGCTCGTCCTGCCCGCCCACGGTGTTGACATAGAGCAGCGGCAGGCCGGTTTCGGTCACGCGCGCCACCGCATGGTTGAGGCGATGGTCGAGCTTGTCCACCTCATAGGGCGAGCCGTTCAGCACCACCAGCAGTTCCGCCCCGCTCTCCTCGAGCCCCTCGGCCACATCCTCCACCCACATGTCCTCGCAGATCATCACCCCGAGCCGGAGCTCGAAGCCGTCCAGCTCGAGCCGCACCGGGCCGGGGATGGGGCCGGGGGCGAACACCCGCACCTCGTCGAACACGCCGTAGTTGGGCAGGGCGTGTTTGTCGATGCGGGCCACCACCCGCCCGTGGGCGAGGACGAAGGCGCTGTTGGTGGGCTTGGCATCCTCGCGGCCGCGATGGGGGGCCCCCAGGATCACCGCCGGCCCGCCATCGGCAGTCTCGGCGGCAAAGGCCTCGATCAGCCGCGCGGCATAGTCGGTGAGCGCCCGCTTGAGCACCAGATCCTCGGGCGGATAGCCGCACAGCGCGAGCTCGGGAAACACCACGAGGCCAGCGCCGGCTGCCTGCGCCCGCGCGCGCCAGCGCCGCATGCGGGCGAGATTGCCGTCGAGATCGCCCACCACGAAGTCCGCCTGGGCGAGGGCGAGGGTGAGGCTCTCGGACACGATCGCTCCTCCGGGGACGGGCTGGTGGGCCCGGCAGGATTCGAACCTGCGACCCGGCCGTTATGAGCGGCTGGCTCTGACCGCTGAGCTACGGGCCCGGCACCATTGTGGGGAGCGGAGTGGCCGCCCGCAAGGGGGCGCGGCGGACGTGTCCGCCGCTAGAGGGCGGGGCTGCCCTCGGGCGGAAAGCGCTGGCGGATGCGGCGGAAGAGCAGGTCGCGCACCTGGCGGTAGGCCTCGAGGCGCTGTTCACGGTTGCCCTCAGCCCAGGTGGGATCGGGCGTGGGCCAGAACTCGATCTCGGTGGCGCTGTTGCGGGTGAGTTCGACGGCGCGGTGCTGGGCCTCGGGCGAGAGGGAGATCACCAGGTCGAAGAAATCGTCCTCGAGCTCATCGAAGGTCTTGGGCACGTGGCGCGAGAGGTCGATGCCGATCTCGTCCATCACCTCCACCACGAAGGGATCGGGCTCGCCGCGGCGCACCCCGACACTGTCCACATAGATGCGGTGGCCGTGGAGATATTTGAGGATCGCCTCGGCCATGGGCGAGCGCACCGTATTGAGGGTGCAGGCGAAGAGAACCGAACCCGGCTGATCCACCATTCAGCGGCCACGCAGGTGGAGCACGCAGACCAGGGTGAACAGGCGGCGGGCGGTGTCCATGTCCATCTCCACCCGATCGGCGAGCATGTCGCGGAGCATCTCCGAACCCTCGTTGTGGAGACCGCGGCGGGCCATGTCGATGGTCTCGATCTGCTTGGGGGAGGCGCCGCGGATCGCCTTGAAATAGCTGTCGCAGATCATGAAGTAGTCGCGGATCACCCGCCGCAGCGGCCGCACCGGCAGGCGCAGCTCCACCTCCTCGCCCAGCTCGTCGTTCCGCACCTCCAGGATCAGGGTGGACTCCCGCAGCGACAGGTGGATGCGATAGGGGCCCTCGAAGCCGTCGCGGAGGTGGAAATCGTTGGACTCGAGCAGGTCGAAGATGGCCACATTGCGCTCATGCTCCACCTCCGGCGACCAGCGCACAATGCTCGTCTCGTCGATGGTGATCTCGACGATGCGCCGGCGCTGATCGCTCACCGCGCCTCCCCGAGCCGCCGCTCCACCGCCCGCGCGTGGGCCACGAGCCCCTCGGCGCGCGCAAGAGTGGCGGCGGCGGGGGCCAGTTGGCGGAAGGCCTCCTCGGGCACCCGCAGGAAGGTGGTGCGCTTCATGAAGTCATGGACGCCGAGACCGGAGGCGAAGCGGGCGGTACGGCTGGTGGGCAGCACATGATTGGGCCCGCCCACATAGTCACCGATCACCTCGGCCGAGAGCGGCCCCAGAAACACCGCCCCGGCATGGCGGATGTGGGCGAAGAGGGTATCCGGATCGGCCGTCACCAGTTCCAGATGTTCCGGCGCCAGCCGGTCCACCAGCGCCGGCGCCTCCGCCAGCAGATCCTCCACCACCAACACCGCCCCCTGCTGCTGCCAGCTGGTGCGGGCGATCTCCGCCCGCGGCAGCTCCTCGAGCTGGCGCTCCACCTCGGCGGCCACCCGCCGGGCGAAACCCTCGTCATCGGTGATCAGCACCGTCTGGGCGCGCTCGTCGTGTTCCGCCTGGGACAGCAGGTCGGCGGCGATCCAGCCGGGGTCCTGGCCGGCATCCGCCACCACCACCAGCTCCGAGGGCCCGGCGATCATGTCGATGCCGACCCGCCCGAACACCTGGCGCTTGGCCTCGGCCACATAGGCGTTGCCGGGACCGACGATCTTGTCCACCGGCCGGATGCTCTCGGTCCCCCAGGCAAGGGCGGCGATCGCCTGGGCCCCGCCGATGCGCCAGATCTCGTCCACGCCAGCGATGGCGGCCGCCACCAGCACCAGCGGATTGATCTCGCCGCCGGGTGTCGGCACCGCCATCACCAGCCGCCGGCAGCCGGCCACCCGCGCAGGAATGGCGTTCATCAAGACCGAGCTGGGATAGGCGGCAGTACCACCGGGCACATAGAGCCCCACCGCCTCGATGGGGCTCCAGCGAACCCCCGCTTCGACCCCGAGACCGTCGCGGCTGCGGAGCTCCTGCGGCAGCTGGCGCTGGTGGAAGGCGCGGATGCGCTCGGCCGCAAGCTCCAGCGCATCGATTTCGGCAGGGGAACAGGTCCGGCGGGCGCGGACCAGGGCTTCCTCATCCACCCGCAGCTGTTCCACCCGGTCCACCTGGAGTCGATCGAAGCGGCGGGTGTAGTCCAAAAGCGCCGCATCACCACGGGCGCGCACATCCGCAAGGATGGCGCTCACCGTATGGCGGACGTCGGCCTCCTCCTCCCGCCGGCGTTCCACATAGGTGTGGAATTCGGCTTCAAAGCCGGGATCAGCGGTCCTCAGCCACAGCGGCACCGCCCCTCTCCTCCTCGCCGGGAAGCCCGAGATCGTGCGCCGGCGGCGGCTCGCTGGCGGCGACGACCTCGCCGAAATCCTCGAGGCGGGCCCGGATCTCATGGGTGCACAGCTGGATCTCGGCGCCGCCCTCGAACACCAGATGGATGTGCACCAGATGGTCGCGGCCGGGATGGGTGGCGATGGTGAGCAGCCGGTAGACCTGGCGCAGATCTCCAAGGTCGAAGCCGCGATGGCGCACCCGCTCGATGCCCTCGAACACCACCGCCGTTTCCACCTCGGTCACCCCCTCGCAGCACTGGGGATCGGCCAGGCACTCGCGGCGGTAGCGGCGGAAGACCCCGGCAAAGCGCTGCTCCCCGGGCTGGAATACCATCTCTGCGAGGGGCGCGCGGGCGTCCTGCAGCAGGGCTGCAAACACCGCCAGATCCTCGGCATCCTCGGCCCTGAGTTTCAACTTCCGCTCCCTCATGGTAGTCGCTGGATGCTTGCGCCCGCGGCAGCGAGCTTCTGTTCGAGGCGCTCATAGCCGCGGTCCAGGTGGTAGACGCGATTGATCTCGGTCTCGCCGCGGGCCGCCAGAGCCGCCAGCACCAGCGACACCGAGGCCCTGAGATCGGTGGCCATCACCGGCGCGCCGGTGAGCTCCGGCACCCCGCGCACCAGGGCGGTGGGGCCATGGACGGTAATACGCGCGCCCATGCGCATGAGCTCGGGCACGTGCATGAAACGGTTTTCGAAGATGGTCTCAGTGATCATGGCCGCCCCCTCTGCCCTACACATAAGCGCCATGAACTGGGCTTGAAGGTCGGTGGCGAAACCCGGAAAGGGGCGGGTCATGACATCGGTGCCCACAAGCCCGCGGGGGCTGCGCCGGGCCGTGAGGCGATCGCCCTCGGCCACAAGCTCCACCCCCGCCTCCTGCAGCACCTCGGCCGCAGCCCCCAGAAGCTCGAGACGGGTGCCCACGAGCTCGAGCTCGCCGCCGGTAATGGCCGCAGCCATGGCATAGGTGCCGGTCTCGATGCGATCCGGCAGGATGCGATGCTCGCCGCCGTGGAGGCGCTCCGTGCCCTCGATTTCGATGCGCTTGGTGCCAGCCCCGGCGATGCGGGCGCCCATGGCCACAAGACAGCGGGCCAGGTCCTCGATCTCCGGCTCCTGGGCGGCCTCCTCGATGACCGTGGTGCCACGGGCCAGGGTTGCTGCCATCATCAGGTTCTCAGTGGCGCCCACCGACGGCTTGGGCAGACGGATCACCGCCCCGCGCAACCCCCGCGGCGCGGTGGCCTCCACATAGCCGCCCTCGAGGCGGATCTCGGCGCCAAGCCGGGCGAGTCCCTCCAGATGGAGGTCGATGGGCCGCGGGCCGATGGCACAGCCACCGGGCATGGACACGCGTGCCCGTCCCGCCCGCGCCAGAAGCGGCCCCAGCACCAGCACCGAGGCGCGCATGCGCCGGACCAGATCATAGGGGGCGGTGGTCTCCAGCACCTCGGGGCAGTGCAGCACCAGCCGGTGGGCGGCAGCCGGCGGATGACGCACCTCCACCCCCAGCATCTGCAGCAGCCGCCGCATGGTGCCCACGTCCACCACATCCGGCACCCGGTCCAGCACCAGCGGCGCATCCGTCAGCAGGCTTGCGGCCATGGCCGGAAGCGCGGCGTTCTTAGCGCCGCCGATCTCGATCCGGCCCCGGAGCGCCTTCCCGCCCTCCACCAGGATCCGGTCCATAGTCACAGCCTCGGCAGGGTGACGCCGGTCTGGCGCATATATTTGCCGCCGCGATCGGCATAGGAGGTCTCGGGCGGCGAGTCGCCCTTGAGGAACAGGAACTGGCAGATGCCCTCATTGGCATAGACCCGCGCCGGCAGCGGCGTGGTGTTGGAGATCTCCAAGGTCACGTGGCCTTCCCACTCGGGCTCGAGGGGGGTGACATTGACGATGATGCCGCAGCGGGCATAGGTGGACTTGCCAAGGCAGATGACGATCACGTCGCGCGGAATGCGGAAATATTCCACCGTGCGCGCCAGTGCGAAACTGTTGGGCGGAATGATGCAGACGTCAGTCTTCTTCTCGACGAAGCTCTTGGGCGTGAAGGCCTTGGGGTCGACCACGGCGCTCTCGACATTGGTGAAGATGCGGAACTCGTCCGCAAGCCGCGCGTCATAGCCGTAGGAGGAGAGGCCGTAGGAGACCACCCCGGCCCGTTCCTGGCGGTCGACGAACGGTTCGATCATGCCGCATTCCCGGGCCATGCGGCGGATCCAGTGATCCGGCATCACCGTCATGGGGAGGGCCTCTCCGCTGGGCGCGGCGAGTCCTACCGGAGGCCCCCGCCCCCTTCAAGCTACGCGCCCGCCAACCTTGGCAGCGGGGGCCCGCGGCGCCTAGGAAGGGGCGGATAAGGGGGAGGTGCCGTGATGATCGAGCTCTGGACCTGGTCGACGCCCAATGGCCGCAAGGTCTCCATCATGCTGGAGGAGTGTGGCCTGCCCTATCACGTGCACCCCGTCGACATCACCCGCGGCGAGCAGTTCGCGCCCGAGTTCCTGCGCATCAGCCCCAACAACAAGATCCCCGCCATCATCGACCGCGACAATGGCTGGAGCGTGTTCGAGTCGGGCGCGATCCTGATCTATCTCGCCGAGAAGACCGGCCGCTTCCTGCCGCGCGAGCCCAAGCTCCGGCTCCAGACCCTCGAGTGGCTGATGTTCCAGATGGGCAGCGTGGGCCCCATGTTCGGCCAGGCCCACCACTTCCTCCACTTCAATCCCGGCAAGTGCCCCTACGCCGAGGAGCGTTATCACCGCGAGGTGGAGCGCCTATATGGGGTGATGGACCGTCGCCTCGGCGAGAGCCGCTATCTCGCCTGCGACGACTATACCATCGCCGACATCGCCACCTGGCCGTGGGTCGCGCGCTTCCGGTTCCACCGCGTCGACCTCCAGGACTGGCCCCAGGTGCGGCGGTGGTATGAGGAGATCGCCGAACGACCTGCCGTTCGGCGGGGCTATGATGTCCCAGCCCGGGGTGAAGAGATCCCGAGGGTGTCATGACGGCAATCCTCGACAGTCTTCCGGTACGGCGCGTGCGCGCGGCGCTGGCGGCAGCCGGCGTGCGCGAGCTGCTGCACGAACTGCCGGCTGAGGCCACAGCCTTTGCCCGCGAACATGGAGTCGATCCGGCGGCGCTCGCGCGGGTCCACCTCTACCGCATCGGCTCTGCACCGGTGATGGTGATTACCGCCGGCGACCGGCGGGTGGACGAGGCCGCCCTGCCGGCCGCCTTCGGCCTTGAGGGCGAGGTGCGGCCGCTGTCGGCGGGCGAGTGCGAGGAGCTCACCGGCTTTCCGCCGGACGGGGTAGCGCCGGTGGCCACCGCCCGCCCGTTGCCGGTGGCGGTGGATCCGTCGCTGGCGCGCTTTCCTCGCCTGTTCCTGCCAGCCGGCCACCCGCGGGTGGTGATGGAGCTCACCTATGATGAGCTCCTGCGGCTCACCGGCGGCCGTCCCGCCGCCCCGGTGGCGGTCTGAGGCGGGCTGCGGCGGGCGCGCGCCAGCCGCTGGGTGCCGCGGGGCCCGCACCGCTTGGAGTCACGCGGGCAGAGCGCGGCGGAATCGTGCCGGTGATGCCGGCGTTCTGCGTCAGGGTGCGGCCGGGGCCCCGCTTTGGCGCGCGCCAACGACCACGGGGCGGGAACACCCCCGCCCCGGCGGTCGTCAGCAGCCATTGGCCCCTCAGGCGGCCTTGGCCAGCACCTCCTCGAGGCGGCGGGTGGCCTCGGCCTCGTCCACCTTTTCGATGGCGGCGAGCTCACGCGCCAGCCGCTCGAGGGCGGCCTTGTACATCACCCGCTCGCTGTAGGACTGTTCGGAGTCGTCCTTGCGGTAGAGTTCGCGCACCACTTCGGCGATGGCCACCGGATCGCCGGAGTTGATCTTCTGTTCATATTCCTGGGCGCGGCGGCTCCACATGATGTGCCGGCGCGGCCGGATGCGGGTCTTGAGGGTCTCCAGCGCCGAGCGGATCTTCTCGCGCGAGCTCAGCTTGCGCATGCCCGAACGCGGCGCCTTGTCCACCGGCACCCGCAGCGTCAGCCGCTCGTTCTCGAAACGCACGACGTACATTTCGAGTTCCATGTCGGCGATGGTTTCCTTCTCGATGCCGATGACCCGGCCGACGCCGTGCGATGGATACACGACATAGTCACCCGCAGCGAAGGCGAGCTTGCTGGCCATGCTCCTCGCTCTCCCGACAGTGCACCGCCCTCCCCGGGACGGTGTCCTCCCGTTCGACCCCACACGGTGGCGCCGTTGCGCCCAGCCGAACATGAAACCGCGGCCGACTCGCGGAAATGCCGCGGGCCGACCTGCCGCGTTGACATTTAACACGAATTGCGTGCAAAGGCCAGCCCCTTTTGCACCGCACAGGCGTACAGAGAAGGTAGGCGCGGCCAGGCCTGGCCCGGGGCGATGCCCGAGATTGCGGCCTATCTCGGATGCTTACCGCGGGCATCCGCCGGCCATTTGCCCGCAGCGCATCTCCCCGGTTCCGCCCGGGTGGATGCCGTGCCGTTCAGGCGGCCTCCTGGAGATCGTGCGGGCGGGTGGCCGCCATCGACGGACGGGCGGCGAACCGCTCATACCAGCGGGCAAGCCCGGGCCGGCCCGCGCGCCAGCCATCGGCGCCGAAGCGGAAGTCGAGATAGCCCAGGGCACAGCCCACGCTGATGGCGCCGATGTCGACGCCGTCTTCCGGAAGCTCCGCCACCCGCGGCTCGAGCCAGTCGAGGGCGCGGGTGATCTTGAGCTTCTGGTGTTCGATCCAGGCCTGCCAGCGCAGCTCTTCGGGCCTGAGCACCGTCTCATAGCGGGCCAGCACCGCCGCATCCATGATGCCATCCCCAAGCGCCTGCAGCCGCAGCGCCCGCCACCGCGCCTCGGGCTCGGCGGGAAACAGCCGCCCACCACCACAGAGCTGGTCGAGATATTCGCAGATGACCCGGGAATCGAACAGCGCGCGGCCATCCTCCAGCACCAGTGTGGGCAGCTTGCCGAGCGGATTGTCCGCCACCACCGCGGCATTCGGCTCCACCGGCGTCACCCGCCGATAGTCCAGCCGGATGCGCTCGGCGATGCCGAGCTCGTGGGCGGCCACCATCACCTTGCGACCGAAGGGCGATGCCGGATGGCTGTGCAGGCGCATGGTCCTGGTCCTCCCCTCTGGCGGATGTCGATGCGACTCCCGGCCCGGTTCCGCATGTAAGGGCGGCAGCCGCCAAGCACAATGGCGGGGTGCGACGCCCGCACCCTTCGCCGCGGCCGGCTGCGGGACTATGGCGGGGGCGTCCGCCATGATCGGGAGAGGAGGCACCATGGCCGCCAAGGCACGCACCGGCCGCTTCTTCGAGGATTTCCGGCTGGGGGAGGAGATCGTCCACGCCACCCCGCGCACCCTGCGCGAGGCCGATGCCACCCTCTATCTGGCGCTCACCGGCTCGCGCTTTCCCCTCTACTGCAGCGAGCCCTTCGCCCGTCGGCTGGGCCATCCCACCACGCCGCTCGAGGAGCTGCTGGTGTTCCACACCGTCTTCGGCAAGACGGTCCCCGATGTCTCCCTCAATGCCATCGCCAATCTCGGCTATGCCGAGGGGCGCTTTCTGCGGCCGGTCTATCCCGGCACTACCCTCCGGGTGCGCTCGCAGGTGATCGGCCTCAGGGAGACCAGCAACCGCCGGGCGGGGATCGTCTGGGTGCGCACCATCGGGCTTGCTGACGACGGCGCGCCGGTGCTGGAGTATGTGCGCTGGGTGCTGGTGCGCAAGCGCGATCCCGAGGCCACGGTGCCGCCGCCGGAAGTGCCTCGGCTGGAGGCGGTGGTGCCGCCCGAACGGCTGGTGGCGCCGCCCTGGACGGCGCCAATTCGCATCGACCCGGCCGAGACCGGCTCACCCTGGTTCTTCGAGGACTATGAGGTGGGCGAGCGCATCGACCATGTGGCAGGCATGGGGGTGTGGGAGAGCGAGCACCGGCTTGCCACCCGCCTCTATCAGAACACCGCCCGGGTGCATTTCGAGGACCATGTGGAGCGCCAGGGCCGGCTCGGCGCCTGCATCGTCTACGGCGGGGTGGTGATCTCCCTGGCCCGGGCGCTCAGCTTCAACGGCCTCGGCAACGCCCTCACCATCCTCGCCATCAATGGCGGCACCCACGCCAACCCCTGCCTTGCCGGCGATACCGTCTATGCCTGGTCGGAGGTGCTGGACAAGGCACCGCTTGCGGGGCGCGAGGATGTGGGCGCGCTCAGGCTGCGGCTGGTGGCGCTGAAGAACCGTGCTGCCTGCGACTTTCCCCTGCGGGATGATGACGGCCGCTACCGGCCGGAGGTGCTGCTGGACTTCGACTACTGGGTCGCCATGCCCACCCGGCGCGCGCGAACGTGAGCGGCCGGCGCCCGCGGCCCTGGCCCTGTCCGCTTAGATTTCGCGCCTTAGCAGCGCGTCGACGGAATAGCGACCGCCGCCGCGGACCATGCAGAAGAACGATGTCACCGCCCAGAAGAATGGCAACTCCCATCCGAGCTTGTTCCAGAAATACCCATTAGGCCAGTGGTAGATCATCGCGTTGATCATGAAGATGAACACCAGAAGCGCGATCGGCCGCGTGAGGAACCCCACCGCCAGCGACAGGCCCCCGAAGAACTCCAGCAACCCCAGCACCCAGGCCCAGAACAGCCCTGGACTGTAGCCCACCTTGTCGAGAAAGGCGGCCGTGCCGGCGATGCCACCACCACCGAACCAGCCGAACAGCTTCTGGGCGCCATGCGGCACCAGCAGGATGCCGGTGGTAAAGCGGATCAGCGGATCCATCCACGGATCGAGCGCCCGGTAGATGGGCCCCAGCGCCGGCCACACCAGCCGATCGTCGCGAATCTCCCGGTCCATGACCATGCCTCCCCGGTTGCATCGGGCTCGTGCTCGGACGGCGCGATGGAAGCGCCGGCGGGCCTGCGACGCAAGTCCACTTGCCGTTGACGCCTGCGGCCCCGCCGCCTATGTGGTGCTCCGGTCCGCGCCCCCTTCGGGGCGTCGTTTGTTCATGCATTCGGGGATTCCGGCCATGTCGCGACGCTGTCCGGTGACCGGCAAGGGGGTCCAGGTCGGCCACCATGTGAGCCACGCCAACAACAAGACCAAGCGCCGCTTCCTGCCCAATCTCCAGCACCATCGGCTCTACAGCGAGGCGCTGGGGCAGAGCGTGCGCCTCAGACTGTCGGTGCAGGGGCTGCGGACCATCGACAAGCACGGCGGCCTCGACGGCTGGCTTCTGGCCACCAAGCCCGCGCGCCTGCCGCGCGAGCTCAGGCGGCTGCGGGCGCGCATCGAGGCCGCTCGCAACCGGGTCGAGGAGGCCCCGGCGGGCTGACGCCAGCAGCCGCTATCCCGCGCGAACCCGTGCCCGCCTGCACGGCGGACGCATGGAGTGTCGTGGTCTGACACCCGGGGCTTCCGGCTTTCCCCACTACCGCACCGTTCGCGAGATGGCGCGCGGGCCGGCAGCAAGGGGCATCCTTTCCCACGGTCGGTCGACACGGCCACGAGCATCGCAGACTTGGCGGACGCCCCCGGGTGGTGACCATGGCCAAGCCTGCGCGCGTCACCCACGCCCAGACCGCACGCCGACGCCAGCTCTACGCCTGAGCCGGCCGCCGCCAGAGCGCGAGCGTCTCGCGCCGGCGTGCGACGGTCTCAAAGCCGCAGGTCGCAAGGGCATTGAGCCAGCGCGCCACCGCCTGCGCGCCGACGATGCGCGGATGGACCTCCACCAGCAGCCGGTCGATTCCCTCCAGCGCCGCCGGCTCTACCTCCACTTCCGCTCCCTCCACGTCCAGCACCAGCAGCGTGGGGCGGATCCCTTCGCGCGCGAGCCGCCGGCGCAGTGAGGTGAGGGTGAGCCCCGGCACCTCCACCGTCTCGGCATCCGCCCGCGCCCGCAGCCGGCTCGAGGACCACAGCCGCCGGCTTTGATGGAACCGCACCGGACCGTCCCGCGGGGCCAGGGCGGCGTGGATCAGCCGCGGAGGCGGATGGCCGTTGCGGGCGAAGTTGGTGCGGATCAGCGCCAGGAGCCCCTCATGAGCCTCGACCCCGACCCAGCAGGCTGCCCCCAGGCGCAGCGCCTGCAGGCCGAGAAAGCCGATGCCGGCACCGCACTCCAGCACCACATCCCCGGGCCGCACCAGCCGTGCCAGCAGCGGCACATCCTCCCGCTCCCAGCCGCGGGCGATGAGATAGCGCATGGCGGGATCGATCAGCGGATGGCGCAGCACCAGCCGCACGCCCGCCACCGGCACCGACGAAAGCGGCGCCAAAAGCCGTCCCACGGCGGCATCCCGCAGAGCACGCACCTGCCTCCACATGGGCCCTCCGCCTCGAGGCGTACAGCATGGCCGTTCAACTTTCGGTTGACAAGACCTCCGAGACATGCCCGCGTTTGCGCTCGTCGGCGCTCAGAACGGGGGCTGCCAGTGCCAGCAGCTCCTCAAGACAGGCGCGCACCGGCCGGCCCGAGGTGTCCAGCCGGTGGTCGGCGCGGCCGTAAAGCGGCGCGCGGGTCTCCAGCAGCCGCGCCACATGTTCGCGGGCACGGTCGAAGCCGCGCATGGGGCGGGTGTCGCCCTGGGCGCGCACCCGCTCCAGATGGTCCTCCGGGGTGGCGGTGAGCCAGACGGTGCGGAAGTGGCGCAGCAGAATCTCGAAGGCCTCGGGGTTGTGGACGATGCCGCCGGCGGTCTCCAGCACCATGCGCCCGCCGCCGGCCACGAGCCCCTCCAGCGCCTCGCGCTCGAACCGGCGGTAGGCCTCCTCGCCGCCCAGGGCGAACAGTTCGTCCACCCGCATGCCGGCAAGCCGCTCCACCTCGGCCGACAGCCGGCGGAAGGGCACGCCCGTGGCTTCCGCCAGCGCCCGCCCGAGGGTGGTCTTGCCGGCGCCCCGCAGGCCTACCAGTGCCACCCCCCGAAGCCGCGCTCGCCGCGCCTCGAGCCAGCGGCGCACCACCGACACCAGCTCATGGCGCTCGCGCGCGGTAAGACCGGCCAGGAGGGTGGCGAGCTCGTCGCCGCCGCGGCCGCCGTGGGCGAACAGTTCCAGCGGCGTGACCTCGAGGGCACGCAGCACCCGCAGCAGCAGCCCGAGCGAGACATTGGCCTCGCCCTTCTCCAGAAGTCCCAGATAGCGCTCGGAGATGCCGGCGCGTTCGGCCAAGCGCGCGCGCGAGAGGCCGCGGGCCTCGCGCAGCGCCCGCAGCCGGCGGGCGACGAGCTGGACGGTCTCTTTGCGACCCATGGCGACTCTCCCGCTGGCGGCATGGAAATATATTTCCACCCTCCGCGGCAGGACAGGGGCGATTTCGCCGCAGGCAGGGGCTGGACAGGACGGCGATGGCGAAACTATACTGCCGGCGTCCACGGGAGGACCAGGGGCACATGCAACATAATTCAGGAAGCGCACCGGCCGCCCCGGTGGATCAGGGTGCGGCGGGCGAGCCGGTGATCGACTTCCGCACCCAGCCGGACCGCTACCGCCACTGGCGGCTCGAGATCGACGGGGAGGTGGCCCATCTCGTCCTCGATGTGGACGAGCAGGCGCCGATCCTCGGCGGCTATGAGCTCAAGCTCAACTCCTACGACCTGGGAGTCGACATCGAGCTCCATGATGCGGTGCAGCGGCTGCGGTTCGAACACCCCGAAGTGCGGGTGGTGGTGATCCGCTCCGGCAAGGAGCGCGCCTTCTGCGCCGGCGCCAACATCCGCATGCTGGCCAAGGCCAGCCACCGCCACAAGGTCCATTTCTGCAAGTTCACCAACGAGACCCGCCTCGCCATCGAGGACGCCAGCCAGCACTCGGGCCAGAAATACCTCTGCGCCGTCAACGGCCCCTGCGCCGGCGGCGGCTATGAGCTGGCGCTGGCGTGCGATCGCATCCTGCTGGTGGACGATCGCAGCTCCGCCGTCTCGCTGCCGGAAGTACCGCTTCTGGGGGTGCTGCCTGGCACCGGCGGGCTCACCCGGGTGGTGGACAAGCGCGGTGTGCGGCGGGATCTGGCGGATGTGTTCTGCACCCTCGAGGAGGGGCTTCGCGGCCGCAAGGCGGTGGCCTGGCGGCTGGTGGACGAGGCGGTGCCGCCCTCGCGCTTCGAGGCGCGGGTGGCGGAGGTGGCGCGCGAGCTCGCCGCCACCTCCGACCGGCCACATGATGCCCGCGGCATCCCCCTCACGCCACTTGAGCGGGAGGAGGAGCCCGACGGGCTGCGCTATCCGAACCTGGACGTGCGCTTTGAGCGCACAGCGCGGCGGGTCCATCTGCGCATCCACGGGCCGGCCGATGGTGATTTCTCCCTCGAGCGCCTCGAGCAGGAGGGCGCCGCCTTCTGGCCGCTTGCGCTCGCGCGCGAGCTGGACGATGCCATCCTCCATCTGCGCTTCAATGAGCCCGAGCTCGGGCTTGTGGTGATCGAGAGCGCGGGTGATCCCGCCGCGGTGCTGGCCTGCGACCGTTTCCTCGAGGCCGAGCGCCACCACTGGGCGGTGCGTGAGATCCGCCACTATCTCAAGCGCGTCTTCAAGCGCTTCGATGTCACCTCGCGCAGCTTCATCACCCTGATCACGCCGGGCAGCTGCTTTGCCGGCACTCTGGCCGAGCTGGTGCTGCTGGCGGATCGCAGCCTCATGCTGGAGGGAACCTTCGAGGGCGACAACCGGCCGCCCGCCACTCTCACCCTCTCGCCCCTCAATTTCGGCGCCTATCCCACCGCCAACGGCCTCGCCCGGCTCGAGACCCGCTTTCTGTACGATCCCGAGGCCCTGGCGCGGGTGCGGGCGGCGTGCGGGCAGCCGCTTGAGGCGGAGGAGGCGGCGGAGCTGGGGCTTGTGACCCTCACCTTCGACGACATCGACTGGGAGGATGAGGTGCGCATCATGCTAGAGGAGCGGGCCGCCTTCTCGCCGGATGCGCTCACGGGGCTTGAGGCCAATCTGCGCTTTCCCGGCCCCGAGACCCTCGAGAGCAAGATCTTCGCCCGCCTGTCGGCCTGGCAGAACTGGATCTTCCAGCGCCCCAACGCCACCGGCCCCGAGGGGGCGCTGCGGCGTTACGGTACCGGCCTTCGGCCTTCCTTCGACCACCAACGGGTATGACGCCATGAGCGAGAGCATCCACGTCGACTACAGCACCCGCATCCCCAACAATGTCGGCCTCGCCGAGGACGCGCGCGTGCGGCGGGCGCTGGAGAAGTGGCATCCGGGCTATCTCGACTGGTGGATGGAGCGCGGCCCCGACGGCTTCCAGCAGGCGCTGGTCTATCTCCGCACCGCCGTGTCGGTGGACCCGCGCGGCTGGGCGGTGTTCGACTTTGTGCGCATGCCCGAATACAAGTGGGGCATCCTGCTGGCCCCCAAGGTGGAGGGGCGCACCATTCCCTTCGGCCGCCATCGCGGCGAGCCCGCCTGGCAGGAGGTACCGGGCGAATACCGCGCCATGCTCCGGCGGCTGATCGTGATCCAGGGCGATACCGAACCCGCCTCGGTGGAACAGCAGCGCCATCTGGGCAAGACCGCCCCCTCGCTCTACGACCTGCGCAACCTGTTCCAGGTCAATGTGGAGGAGGGGCGCCATCTATGGGCGATGGTGTATCTGCTGTTCAAATACTTCGGCCGCGACGGCCGCGAGGAGGCGGAAGAGCTGCTGCGGCGCCAGTCGGGCAGCCAGGACGCGCCACGGATGCTGGGAGCGTTCAATGAGGAGACCCCCGACTGGCTGTCCTTCTTCATGTTCACCTTCTTCACCGACCGCGACGGCAAGATGCAGCTCGAGGCCCTCGCCCAGTCGGGCTTCGATCCGCTCTCGCGCACCTGCCGCTTCATGCTCACCGAGGAGGCCCACCACATGTTCGTGGGTGAGACCGGTGTGGGGCGGATCATCGAGCGCACCTGCCAGGCCATGCGCGAGGCCGGCATCGACGATCCCACCGACGTGGAGCGGGTGCGGCGGCTCGGGGTGATCGATCTGCCGCTGGTGCAGAAGAAGATGAACCTCCACTTCTCCCTCACCCTCGACCTGTTCGGCTCGGAGATCTCCACCAACGCCGCCAACGCCTTCGAGGCGGGCCTCAAGGGCCGCTTCCGCGAGGACAAGATCGACGACGACCACCGGCTGGAACACGACACCTATCCGGTGCCGCGGGTGGTGGACGGCGAGATCCGCATCGAGCAGGTGCCGGCCCTCACCGCCCTCAACTGCAGGTTGCGGGACGACTACATCCGCGACTGCCAGGGCGGGGTGAACCGCTGGAACCGCATCATCCGCAAATATGGCTACGAGTTCGAGCTGCGGCTGCCGCACCCGGGCTTTCATCGCAAGATCGGCGAGTTCCGCGGCCATCACGTGAGCCCCGAGGGGAAGCTGCTGGATGCGGCCCAGTGGGAGGCGCGCAAGGGGGCATGGCTGCCCAACGACGACGACCAGGCCTTCGTCGAGGAGCTCATGGCCACGCCGGAATACCGGCCCGGCCATTATGCCCGCTGGATCGCCCCGCCCAAGAGCGGCATCAACAACAAGCCGGGCGACTTCGAATATGTGAAACTCCATCCCTGAGCCTGCGGGGGCGGCCGCCGGGCCGCCCCCGGCCTTCCGCCCCGGGCCATCGCCATCAAGAGACCTCCATGACCCTGCGCAAACAGCACGTCATCGACCCCGAGATCTGCATCCGCTGCAACACCTGCGAGGAAACCTGCCCCGTGGGTGCGGTGACCCACGACGACAACAACTATGTCGTCGATCCGGAAAAGTGCAATTTCTGCATGGACTGCATCTATCCCTGCCCGACGGGGGCGATCGACAACTGGCGGATGGTGGAGCGCTACTACACGCTCGAAGAGCAGTTCTCCTGGCTGGAACTGCCGCCCGAGACCGTTCCCCAGGCTGGGGCCGCGGTGGCGGGCGAGGCGGGTGATGAAGAGGCCGAGCGGCTCATCGCCGAGGCTCATGCAGCCACCGGCGGCCGGCCGGTGGCACCGCGGCTGGCGCCGCAGCCGGTGGTGGGCCTCTATGGCCGCGCCGCGCCTGCCATCGCCCGGGTGGCCGGCAACTATCGGGTGACGGCGGCCGACTCCGACAACGATGTGCGCCACATCGTCCTCGACTTCGGCACCACCCCCATGCCGCTGGTGGAGGGGCAGACCCTCGGCATCGTCCCGCCGGGCGAGGATGCCGAGGGGCGGCCCCATGCCATCCGGCTCTATTCGGTCTCGAGCCCGCGGGACGGGGAAAAGCGCGACAGCCCCCATCTGGTGGCGCTCACCGTCAAGCGGGTGGTGGTGCGGCAGCCGGACGGGCAGGTGCACCGCGGCCTCTGCTCCAACTGGTTGTGCGATCTGGAACGAGGCGCCGAAGTTCAGGTGGTGGGCCCCTTCGGTTCCACCTTCCTGCTGACCGACGATCCCGAGGCCGACATTCTCATGATCTGCACCGGCACCGGCTCGGCCCCCTTCCGCGCCTTCACCGAACGCCGCCGGCGCACCATGCGCCATGCTCCGGGGCGACTCTATCTGTTCTTCGGCGCCCGCACGCCCTCCGAACTGCCCTATTTCGGCCCGCTGCAGAAAGTACCGCGGGACCTACTGCACCAGGAGCTGGTCTATTCGCGCCTGTCGGAGCGCCCGCGGGAATATGTCCAGGACCGCATGCGGGCGCGGGCCGAACTGTTGGCGGAACTGCTGCGACGGCCGCGCACCCACGTCTATGTGTGCGGTGTGCGTGGCATGGAGCAGGGGGTGGACGAGGCCTTCGCCGCCATCACCCGCGCCCACGGCCTCGGACCGTGGGAGGCGCTGCGCGGCCGGCTGGTGGAGGAGGGGCGCTATCATGTCGAGACCTGGTGAGGCGCCCTTCGTCTACCGCCGCCGGCCCCGCTGGCAGGAAGTGGATGCGGCCCGCATCGTCTACACCATGCGGCTGCCGGACTACGGCATGGAGGCCATCGAGGCGTGGCTCGAGGCGCGCACCGGCAAGGACTGGTACGCCCTCAATCTCGACTGGGAGATCGGCACCCCCTTCGTCCACGTCTCCGCCGATCTGCTGGCGCCGGCCACACCCCGGGACGAGCTCCTGATCGGCGTGTGGCCGGTGCGCCTCGGCCGCAGCTCCCTCACCTTCGAGGTGGAGGGGGTGCGGGCGGCTGACGGCCGGGCGGTATTCCGCGGCCGCTATGTGTGCGTCTGCGTCGCCGCCCGCACCATGGAGCCGATCCCGGTGGATCCGCGCATTGCCGAACCCTTCCGGCGGGACATGGCCCGCGGCCGCGGTTCCGCGGCGTGATGGAACCCGGAACCATGGGCGGGGATCCGGTGCGGATCCCCGCCCTGCATGACTGGATGTCCGCGGTTCAGGCGAACATGTCCTGGGTGATGCTGTCGTACCAGGCGTCCGCCTCGGCGCGCGTCTGGGCACGCACTTCCGGCGGCTCGTCCACCTGGCTGATGAATTTGTCCACCACCTCGATCTGGGTCTCGCCGGCCTTGTAGCTGGCACCCACCTTGACGGCGTCGTTATCGGCCACCGAGCTCCAGCAGGTGTTGCGGTAGCGCGCCGGGAAGCGCTTGTCGCCCAGGAGCTGATGGCGGATGTCCATGGCCACCACCTTGGCCTGGGAATTGGCGGCGAAACCCGACTTGGGCATCTTGCTGGCGATGGAGGCATCGCCCAGCACATAGACATCCTGCGCCACCGTCGAGGCCATGGAGTCGGGATCGATGGGACACCAGCCGGAGTCGTTGGCAAGCCCGGCCCGATGGGCGATCCAGCCGGCCTTCTGGGCGGGGATGATGTTGGCCACCGAGGCCTTGATCACATCCCCACCTTCGAGGGTGACGGTCATGGCCTTGGTGTCCACCTTCACCACCCGGCCGCCGAGCTCGCCCGGGATCCACTCGATCATGCCGTCATAGTAGCGCTGCCAGGCATCCTGGAAGAGCGCCTGCTTGGAGAACTTGTCCTTGGAATCGCAGACGAGGATCTTGGACTTGGGTTTGGTCTTCTTGAGATAGTTGGCGATCAGCGAGGTGCGCTCATAGGGACCGGGCGGGCAGCGGTAGGGGTTGGGCGGCGGCGCGATCACCACCGTGCCGCCATCCTCCATCGCCTCCAGCTGGGTGCGCAGCAGCGCCGTCTGCTCACCCGCCTGATAGGCGTGGGGCATGTCCATGCTGGCGGCCTCATCATAGCCCTCGATGGTATCGAAGCGGAAGTCGATGCCCGGCGCCACCACCAGCTTGTCGTAGGGCAGCTCGCGGCCGCTGGCGAGGCGGACGACCTTCTTGCCGGTGTCCACGTCCACCGCCATGTCGCGATAGTGGATGACGCCGTACTTCTCCACGAGATTGACATAGCGGTGGGTGATGGACTCGAGGCTGCGCCAGCCGGCGAGATAGAGGTTGCTGTAGAAGCAGGTGGTGTAGGTCTCCTTGGGCTCCACCAGCGCCACCTCGATGGCGCCCTTGCTGTCGCGGGCGACGTATTTCGCCACCGTGGCGCCGCCGGCACCGCCGCCGATGACCACCACCTTAGGGCGGGTCTGGGCCCGCAGCACATGGGGGGCGGCCACCAGACCCACGCCCAGGACTGCGGTAGTCCCGAGCAGTCCGCGTCGTGTCAGACGGCTCATCCTAGGATCCTCCCTTCTGCTCCCTGAGATAGGCGAAATAGGCGGCCAGAGAGGCGATCTCCTCGTCCCCCAGCGCGCGCGCTACTGCCTGCATCACCGGATTCTCGCGCTCGCCGGTCTGATAGGCTTTGAGCGCTTCGATGAAATAGTCGGTTGGCAGCATCCACAGCGGCGGGATCACCCCGTCGGTGACATCCGGCGGATGACAGGCGGTACACTCGTTGGCGAGATACTCACCATAGGCGGGATCCCCTTCGCCCCGGACCGGCCCCGCCAGTCCCAGGAGGGACACACCCGCGAGCGTCGCTACGATGGCCCTGGCTCTGGTCATGATCCTGCTGTGGGTGTTGGGGTGGTTCCACCACTAATCGCTTTGCACGCTCTTGGCAACACCCTTTACTCACGATAATATTTCTCAGCGAATCCCGATCGATCGCGGGAATCCTACAACATATCGCTCGCCTCTATCAAATCATCCATGGAAGTTTGCTTTAAATGCAAATTTTGCAAAAATTTTATGGGTAATCTTGCCGCTCGCCAGCGGATCCCTCAGGCCGAAACGAAGGTTCCGCCGCCTCAGCAAAAGCCCCACCAGCGCAGCGCCGCCGCCATGTGAGGGGCGGGTCGTTCGAGGGCGAAACGGAAGGGGCGGCCGGTGCGCGGATGGGGAAAGGCGATGGCCATGGCCTGCAGCATCAGCCCGGCGGGGGCCTCGTGCAGCCGCGCCGCCGCGCCGCCATATTTCACATCCCCCATGATGGGATAGCCCATAAGCGCACAGTGGGCCCGCAGCTGGTGGGTGCGGCCGGTCCTGGGATGGAGCTCGAGCCAGGCGGCCCGGTCCGATGCCCGCTCAAGCACGCGGAAATGGGTGACGGCCGGGCGCGCGTCGGGCGCATCCGGGGCCATGCGCTCTTCGCCCCGGGGCCCCATCTTGCCGAGGGGAATGTCGATGACGCCCTCATGGCGCGGCTTGCCCAGCACGATCGCCCAGTAGGTCTTCGCCACCGCACCGGTGCGGAAGGCCTCCATCAGTGCCCGCGCCGCGCGGCGGTTGCGCGCCACCACCAACACACCGGCGGTATCGCGATCGAGCCGGTGGACCAGCCGCGGCCGCTCGTCGCCTTGGGCCAGCCCCGCAAGCAGCGCATCCAGATGGCGCCGGGTCTTGGTGCCTCCCTGGACGGCAAGGCCGGCCGGCTTGTCGAGGATGAGGATGTCCTCATCGGCATAGCACACGAGGCCCTGGACAAAGCGTCGCTCGGCCGCCGACAGGCGCGGCTGCGCGCCCTCGGCCGTACTCTTGTGGGCGAGCTGGGGTGGGATGCGCACCACCTGGCCGGCGGCGATGCGGGTCTCGGGCCGCACCCGCCGGCCGTCCAGGCGGAACTGGCCGGTGCGCACCAGCTTCATCACCGCGCCATAGGGCAGCTCCGGGAAGTGCCGCCGCACCCAGCGGTCGAACCGCTGGCCGGCTTCATCCTCGGACACGCGGCAGTGAAGCCCTTTCGCAGCCATCCTCTTTACCCTCTCGGGACTTTCGCGTACTGCAAGATACAGATCATGCCACCCGTGGCCAGCCGCGGCGCGGCCCATACGCTTGTCCGGAGGACGGATACGCAAGTATCCTGCCGACGTCTTGGAATGCGAGGTGCCGATGCGTCTGCGCTCCGTCATCCTTGAAAACTTCCGCGCCTACCGTCACCGCACCGTCATCCCTATCGAGCCCAACCTTACGGCCTTCATCGGTCGCAACGATGCGGGAAAAAGCACGATCTTCGACGCACTCGCAATCTTCTTCGAGCATCCAGCAGCCAAGCTGGATCCATCGGATCTCTGCGTCTACAGTGAGAAAAACCCTCTCGTACGCATTGGTTGCGAGTTCGACCCCCCTGAAAAAATTATTGTGGATTCTAAAGATGAAACGAATCTGAGCTTCGAATTTCTTTTAAATTAACGTGGAAATCTTGAGATTATTAAGCAATTTAACTTATCCCAACAACGACCTAGGCCAACTATCTTTCTAGTATGTCGACATCCACATATTGACGGAAAGCCCCTAATATTACTTAAGAAACAAGATCTGATCAAATATATCACTGATAATGAAAATGAAATTAAAGATAAGATTGGAAAACTTCCAAACCGTAATTCCAATCCTGATATGCGCCGAGCGTTACGTGAGGCCAATCTCGTTCAGTTTCCCATCCGTGACCAAGATATCGACATTAGCACGATCCAAGAACTTCGTTGGGAGCGCCTCAAGAGCTATCTGCCGCTATTCGCTCTGTTCCGCTCCGATCGGCCCAGCACGGATGAAGACGCAGAGGTTCAAGATCCCATGAAATTTGCGATTCAAAGGATCTTGCAGGACAAAGACACGCAGGCTTTAGTCGAAGATTTCAAAAATAAAGTTCAAAAAGCAGCCGAGGAAGTTGCAAATAGAACAATCAAAAAGCTCAAGGAAGCCAATCCTCATATCGCGCAAGATTTAAATCCACACTTTCGTGCAGAGCCAAAATGGAACTCTATATTCAAACTAACTATTAAGGATAACGACGGAATACCTTTGAATAAACGCGGAAGTGGTGTTCGCCGCCTTGTCTTACTTAGTTTCTTTCGAGCCGAGGCTGAGAGGAGGCAAGAAGAGGAAAACAGAAAGAATTGTATATATGCAATCGAAGAGCCGGAAACCAGTCATCACCCGCTTTTTCAAAAAGAAATAATAAGAGCACTTCAGGATCTCTCAGATGACGATAACACTCAAGTGTTAATCACCACACACGTACCAGGATTGGCATCCTATCTCAATATTGGTTCAATTCGATTCGTGCGCAGGAAAAATGATAATCAACCGGAGATAATTACAGCACACGAAAATGAAGAAGTTCTTTTAGAGGTAGCTGATGATCTTGGGGTATTACCCAATCCCGAATGCAGAGTAATAGTATATGTTGAAGAGATGACAGATGTTGACCACTTTGAAGGAATATTTCAAACTATTGCATTTTCTCGGACGGACATTTCAAATCCGCTTCTGCATGGCGCCCAACTTCTGCCTCTAGGAGGTTCCCCGAACCTCATCAAATTTGTCACACGCAAATATGGCGAAAAACTGCGGATACCGGACCTATACATACTAGACGGTGACGCTAAGGATAAGGCTCCTAAAAACATTCGAGATAGATTGCACATCCTGCGCAAAAAAGAAATAGAGTACTATATCCCCAAGAATGCAATACTCAAGTGGATGTCTAGCAAAGGCTGGGATACATCTTTGATGGAGAAAATTTCCTTTAATGGAGATAAGCTTATCGATCGTATGCACGATGCGCTTCCAGCACGAGGGCGGCCGAAAAAAAGATGCTTTCAAAGCCATGCTTGCAAGAGAAGTCTGGCAGTTCGTTGATTTCGATGAGCTAGATCGAAATGATGCCGAAGAGATGGTTGGAATTATGCAGTGGATATTGGAAAATATTAAATGAAAAGGAGGTCGTCTTATCTGCGTCTCTGCCGCGCCGCCCGCAGCTGCTCCAGGTGCTGCAGCCGTGCCTTCAACCGCGCCTCCTCGCCCTCGCCGGTGGGCTCATAGTAGCGCTCCCGCACCATGCCCTCGGGGAAATAGTCCTGGCCTGAGAAGCGCTCAGGCTCGTCGTGGTCGTAGCGATAGCCGCGGCCGTAGCCGAGTTGCCGCATGAGCCGCGTCGGGGCGTTGAGGATGTGCAGGGGTGGCATCAGCGAACCGTGGCGGCGGGCGGAATCCCGCGCCTGCTGATAGGCGCGGTAGGCGGCGTTGGATTTGGGAGCGAGGGCCAGATAGATGGTGATCTGGGCCAGCGCCAGCTCGCCCTCGGGCGAGCCGAGGCGCTCATAGGTTTCGGCTGCCGCCAGCGCATGCACCGCCGCCATGGGATCGGCCAGGCCCACATCCTCATAGGCGATGCGCACCAGCCGCCGGGCGAGATAGCGTGGATCCTCTCCCGCCTCCAGCATGCGCGCAAGCCAGTAG